>NZ_CAMDRE010000001.1:2400000-2700000 GCF_945906775.1 Citrobacter sp. Marseille-Q6884 | reverse complement strand
ACGCAGGCTAACGCCGCCTTCACCAAATAAACACAGATGAAGTTTGCCAACAGAGGAAACGCGCAGACGATTACAGGTGGCGCAAAAGTCTTTCTCATAAGGCATGATCAGACCAATTTCGCCCGCATAATCAGGGTGGCAGAACACCTGAGCCGGGCCGTCGCTGCGCTGGCGGAGCTGGTGGATCCAGCCACGACGCAGCAATTCATCGCGCAGTACCTGCCCGGAAATATGGTGTTTACGAAAGAGAGAACTGCCCTCGCCGGTTTCCATCAGCTCAATAAAACGCAGTTGAATTGGACGCGGCTGAATCCAGGCGAGGAAGGTATCCAGTTGATGATGGTTTACATCGCGCATCAGCACGGTGTTCACCTTTACTTTTTCGAAACCGGCATCGAATGCGGCATCAATGCCCGCCATCACCTGTTGAAATTTATCTTGTCCGGTAATGGCATGAAACTGACGCGCATCCAGGCTATCGACGCTGACGTTAAGCGCCGTCAGTCCTGCATCCCGCCATGTCGCTGCATCACGTGCCAGGCGATAACCGTTCGTGGTGACCGCAATCTGACGAATAGCATCGTTTTCACGCACGGCGGCGATGATGTCGGTAAAGTCGCGACGCAGTGACGGTTCACCTCCCGTCAGACGCACTTTTTCCGTTCCCAGACTGGCGAACGCACGCGTGACGCGGCGAATTTCATCAACGGTCAGAAAGCCGTTATTGGTGACGCCACCAGGCTTGTAGCCATCCGGCAGACAGTAGGTGCAACGAAAGTTACACACATCGGTAATCGACAAACGTAAGTAATAAAACTTACGTGCGAAAGCATCGGTAAGTTGAGAGCCCATGTACACCTTTCCAAATACGGGAGACGAAGTCATTTCTTCCTTCGCCCTGGTGACAATCTCATCGAAGCCTTGTCACGGCCAAAGCACCGTATCATTAGACCCAGGTGCAGTGGCTAGAGTGTTTATACTCGTCATACTGTGCGTTGCAGATGCGTTGGCTTCGTTCGTTCACCTCAGTCACGTACTGATGTACGCTCCAGGGGATTCTCTCCCTCACCGCCTTCCTGCAACTCAAACTATTTAGAGTACTTGTGGTTATGCCGATACTAGCGTGTAAATGACGGTTTTGCCATGTACACTTTCGCTATATAAACACATACATAACGACATGATCGTGCAATTTAGCTACAGAATATGCAAAAACCACAGTTTTGCATTGATATACATCATCTTGCTATCAGGTGGAGATCGTCAGAAAGGAGTAGATCGTAGTAAATTATTTGCGCGTAAACACGCTGGCTAATTGCTGAAAACCCGTAATTTACGCTACTGTTACGCAGATCAATTGATATCAGGAAAATATATGCGTACTCGCACGCTGGCGGATCTGGATCGCGTTGTCGCTCTCGGCGGAGGGCATGGATTAGGGCGCGTTCTCTCTTCACTTTCTCCATTGGGTTCACGCCTGACGGGTATCGTCACCACCACCGATAATGGCGGTTCCACAGGGCGAATCCGTCGCTCTGAAGGGGGTATCGCCTGGGGAGACATGCGTAACTGTCTGAACCAGTTAATTACCCAACCAAGCGTTGCATCCGCGATGTTTGAGTATCGTTTTGGCGGTAACGGCGAACTTTCCGGGCATAACCTCGGAAATCTGATGTTAAAGGCGCTCGACCACCTGAGCGTGCGGCCTCTGGAGGCCATCAATTTAATTCGCAGCCTGTTGAAAGTGGATGCGCATTTAATTCCAATGTCAGAACTGCCGGTGGATCTGATGGCTATCGACGATCAGGGGCATGAGGTCTATGGCGAAGTGAATATCGACCAGCTCACTATCCCCCCTCAGGAACTGATGCTGTCGCCAAAGGTTCCCACGACGCGGGAAGCGGTTGAAGCTATCGCTGAAGCGGATCTCATCCTGATTGGGCCAGGCAGTTTTTACACCAGCCTGATGCCCATTCTGCTCCTTGACGACATGGCGCAGGCATTACGGCGCACACCGGCTCCGATGGTCTATATCGGCAATCTGGGGCGTGAATTAAGCCTGCCAGCCGCCAGTCTGACGCTTGCCGATAAGCTGGCAATCATTGAGCAATACGTGGGCAAGAAGGTGATTGATGCGGTGGTTGTCGGGCCAAAAGTGGATGTTTCCGCCGTCACCGACCGCGTGGTGATTCAGGACGTGCTGGAAGCCAGCGATATTCCCTACCGCCATGACCGCCAGTTGCTGCACACCGCGCTGGAGAAAGCGGTACAGGCACTGGGTTGAATGGAATGGCCTGAAGGCGCGCAGCGTTCAGGCCGACAAAACGTCTGCTGTCAGCCGGATAAAGGGTTTACCCGCCATCCGGCATGAGCTTAAGACGCTGCGATAAACAGTTCCCGCAACTGATGCAACTGGTCGCGAATCGTCGCCGCTTCTTCAAACTCCAGGTTCTGCGCATGCTGCATCATCAGCCCTTCCAGCTCATGAATTTTCTGCTGCAGCGCCTTCGGCGTCATATCCAGTTCGACCACCTCAGCCTTCGCGCCTGCACGAGACTTACCTTTCCCTTTAGCCTTGGTTTTCGCAATATTCTGACCCAGCGCCAGAATATCGACCACTTTCTTGTTCAGCCCCTGAGGCGTAATACCGTGCGCTTCGTTGTATTGTTGCTGCTTCTCGCGACGACGTTCGGTTTCACCGATCGCCTTCGCCATTGACGCGGTAATTTTGTCACCGTAGAGAATCGCTTTACCGTTGATGTTACGTGCCGCACGTCCAATGGTCTGGATAAGCGAACGCTCAGAACGCAGGAACCCTTCTTTGTCTGCGTCCAGAATCGCCACCAGCGAGACCTCAGGCATGTCCAGCCCCTCACGTAACAGGTTGATGCCGACTAACACGTCAAACTCACCCAGACGCAGGTCACGGATGATTTCCATGCGCTCCACGGTGTCGATGTCCGAGTGCAGGTAGCGCACCCGCTCGCCGTGCTCTTCGAGGTATTCCGTGAGATCTTCAGCCATCCGCTTGGTCAATGTCGTGACCAGTACGCGTTCGTTGATCGCTGCACGGAGACGTATTTCAGAAAGCAGATCGTCAACCTGCGTCGCCACCGGACGCACTTCAATCACCGGGTCTAACAGGCCGGTCGGTCGTACCACCTGATCAACCACTTCATCACCGGATTTTTCCAGTTCATAGTTGCCCGGCGTCGCGGAAACGTAGATGGTTTGCGGCGCCAGAGCTTCGAACTCTTCAAACTTCAACGGTCGGTTATCCAGCGCAGACGGCAGACGGAATCCGTATTCGACCAGAGTCTCTTTACGCGCCCGGTCGCCGCGATACATCCCGCCGATTTGCGGAATGGTCACGTGGGATTCATCCACCACCAGCAAGCCATCAGCAGGCAGGTAGTCAAACAGCGTCGGCGGTGGCTCGCCCGGACCACGCCCGGACAAGTAGCGGGAATAGTTTTCAATGCCCGAGCAGTATCCCAGTTCGTTCATCATTTCCAGATCGAACTGCGTACGCTGGCTTAAGCGCTGTTCCTCCAGCAATTTGTCGTTTGCCAGCAGGACTTTACGCCGGTCTGCCAGCTCGACTTTAATTTCTTCCATCGCCTGCACAATACGTTCGCGTGGCGTCACGTAGTGTGTCTTCGGGTAAATGGTATAGCGGGGAATGGTGGATTCAACGTGCCCGGTTAACGGGTCAAACAGCGATAAACGCTCAACTTCTTCGTCAAACAGTTCCACGCGCAGCGCAATGTCATCCGATTCAGCCGGGAAGATGTCGATCACTTCACCGCGCACACGGAAAGTACCGCGCTGAAACGCCTGATCGTTACGGGTATATTGCAGTTCCGCCAGACGGCGCAGGATCGCACGCTGATCGATAATCATCCCCACCGTCAGGTGCAGCATCATCTTCAGGTACAGGTCCGGGTCCCCCAGACCATAGATCGCGGAAACGGAGGCCACGACCACCACATCCCGCCGCTCCAGCAGCGCCTTGGTGGCCGACAGTCGCATCTGTTCAATGTGTTCGTTGACCGAGGCATCTTTCTCGATAAAGGTGTCGGAGCTCGGCACATACGCTTCCGGCTGATAATAGTCGTAGTAAGAGACGAAATACTCCACTGCGTTATCTGGGAAGAACTCTTTCATCTCACCGTATAACTGCGCGGCCAGCGTCTTGTTCGGCGCCAGCACCATGGTCGGACGCTGTAAGTCCGCAATCACGTTAGCGATGGTGAATGTTTTCCCTGACCCCGTTACGCCCAGCAGCGTCTGATGCGCCAGACCATCCTCCAGCCCCTCTTCCAGACGACGGATCGCCTCAGGCTGATCGCCAGAGGGTTTAAAAGCGGAATTCAGTTTGAACGGTTTACTCATGAGCAGCTACCTGAAGCAATGGGCGGGCAGGTGTGTAATTTTACTCGCAGTGGTATATTTTGCCAGTAAAATATACTGGATGAAAAAACAGTAACACGCCAGAATATTTCTGTTACGCCATGAGAAACCCCGTCACTACGGGTGAAAATTTCGGCACCGGCGAGATAAAACACCAGCAAAAATGTGTTATCCCCAGACCTATGACTTTTTTAACATTTGTCAAGCGACCCGATGAAAGTTTTGTGGCAATACATGACACTTCTGCGACAGCCATTGCTTTTATCTAACCACCTGTATTTTAATGACTATTCTTTTGAGCCGTCTTTCGCACCAATTTAGTCGCAGGCCGCGTCTTCTCTCGCTTACATTGTGTTTTCTAACTCTAATGCACAAGGTTATCCACAGGAATAGTGGATAACTGTCTGCAGCCCGTGCTGACTGCCGCCTGGCAAAAACACGCCTCAGCCCTTTTTGGGTGGCGTAAAAAAAAATTATCGCTATTTTTTGATATTTATCAGCTAACGAAGCGGCATGTCGCCGCCGAGATCTTGCTCGCATTTTCACCATTTTGTTGTCTGCACCACCATGATGCCCGGAAGCACTGACACTGTGCGCACATGGGCCAGAAATCGTGCCCGCCCGTGAAATAACACCGCGCAGATGATGTATGCCGCTGTTTTGCTTCCGGGTTCCTCTTCTGGCAAGGGATTTGCACTTTTCTACCGACACTCGGCCCGTGAGGCGGATAACATCATGTTGGAGAAAAACCATGTTGAGTCTTCGCGCAGTGAATCACTATTACGGCAACCAGCACTCGCTTTGGAATGTGGATCTCGACCTGCCGCCCGGTAAGTGTACCGGGGTACTGGGGCTGCCAGGGATGGGAAAGACCACTCTGATCAATTGCATCACCGGTCATTTACCGATCGAAAGCGGCACGATGTTCTGGCATCAGGCCGGTGCACCGCCGTGCGATCTGCGGCCCATGCCGGCGGCAAATCGCACCGCGTTGGGTATTGGCTATGTGTCGCAAGAGCGGCGAATATTTTCGCAACTGACAGTTGAGGAAAATCTGCATATTGCGCGAAAAGCGGTTGGGGGTTGCGAGGCGATGAGCAGCAGCGATATATACCGTCTCTTTCCCCAGCTGTACGTTCTGCGTGGTCATAAAAGCGCTACGCTGTCGGATGATAATCAGCACCAGCTGGCGCTCGCCAGCGCTCTGGCTACGCGTCCGCGTCTGCTGATCCTTGATGAACCCACGCGCGGGACAGGTCAGGCGTATATCCACAAATTAGGCAATCTGATTGTACGGTTGAGCCAGGAACTGGGTATCGCGATTATGCTTGCGGAGCAAAGTCTGCCCTTTATTCGTCGGGTCGCCGACTGTTATTGCCTGTTACACCGCGGGCGTAATGTTGCCCAGGGCGCGATGGCGCAGTTCAGCGACCCACTGATTAACGGCTGGGTGCCGCCAGAGACAGAGCGCTGAGATCGAGATAATGGCCTGTTGATGCCTGCTCTGGCGCTTCCGCCAGCCAGGGGATCTCTCCCAGCAAGGGCGCCGGGAGAGAACGCGTCAACGTCGCCATGTATTCAGCATGACGTTTACCCGGTGGCATCACATCATTGGCGACCCATCCGGCCAACGTCAGCCCGGCCTGCTGCACCGCCTGCGCAGTCAGGATAGCATGGTTGATACAACCCAGCTTGACGCCAACCACCAGAATGACCGGTAATTGTTCAGCTTGCACCCAGTCAGAAAAACTCAGCGTCGGTGAAAGCGGGGTGAACCACCCGCCAGCCCCTTCCACCAGAACCCAGTCGGCCTGCGCTTCCAGCGCGCGTAACCCGGCAGACATCACCGGAGCCAGAATCGGCCTTCCTTCGTCCGCACTGATGATGTGTGGCGACGTCGGTTCAGCAAAGGTGTAGGGATTGATATCCGCATAGTCTACGGCCAGTGTACTGTTGCGCTGCAAAGCCAGCGCATCACTGTTACGCAACCCCTCGGGGGTCATTTCACTGCCCGACGCCACCGGCTTATAACCGACAGTCCGGTACCCTGACTTGCCGGCGGCCTGTAACAGTGCGCAGCTGGCGATCGTTTTACCGACCTCGGTGTCCGTCCCGGTGACAAAATAGGTTTTGGTCACGTTGAATTACTCCCAAAAAAAGATGATAAGTCAGCGGGTATTTCCCCTGCTGCTGGGGCCAGGCTAACTGTAACTGATGCAACTGTGAGCGGGTCAACACACGCGGTTCGCGTCCTTGATGCAAGTGTGTCGCGCCGATACCTTTGAGCGAGCGCATGGCGCTTAGCGCGTCGTCAAACCACAGCGTCACGGCATGCAGATGATACGTAACATTCCCCCCCTGCAGAGCGGTTTCCAGTTGCTCTACGGGCAGAAAATGGTTGGCATGCGCCCGGTCATCCACCGCCTGCCATGCCTGATGCAATTCGGGCAAAGAACCGTGCGCCAGCGTGCTAAACGCCACCGTTCCGCCAGGGCGCACGACCCGGTAAAGCTCGCCTAACGCGCTACGTAAATCCGCGCACCACTGTACGGCCAGATTACTCCAGGCCAGATCGAAGGTGGCCGTGGCTTGCGGAATCGCTTCGATGTCCGCCATCAGGTAGTGCTGGGCAACATTTTGCCGTTGCGCTTCCGCCAGCATTTGTGCAGAAAGATCGAGCGCGGTGACATCGCTTCCCTGCTCCCGCCAGTAGCGGCTCATTCGCCCGGGCCCACAACCGGCATCCAGCACCTGCGCATATTGCCGACCGGCCAGCAGCGCCAGCAATGCATCGGCACTCTGGCGCTGTAACTCAGCGTGTTGCTCATATTGGGAAGCCGCGCGTCCGAATGCGGCGGCAATGGCTTGCTTATCAACCTGCGCCATTCAGCACCTCCAGCAAACGATCGATATCCTGGGTTTCGTGCGCCTGCGTTAGCGTGAGCCGCAGTCTGGCCGTGCCGACCGGGACGGTAGGCGGACGGATTGCCGTCACCCAACATCCCTGCTGACGGAGGGTATCCGCCAGGCGTAATGCGTGTTGATTGTCGCCAACGATCAGCGGTTGAATGGCGCTATCTGAGTTCGCCAGCGTGAGAGATCGGGTATTGATGCCCGCGCGAAAACGCTGAATCAACATCGCCAGTTTTGCTCTGCGCTCATCGCCTTCGTGACTGCGAATCACCGCCAGCGAAGCGCGCAATGCCTGCGCCTGCGCCGGAGGCATACTGGTGCTGTAAATCAGATGACGGGCAAACTGCAGCAAATAATCCGCCACGCTGTCTGAACAGAGGATCGCCGCTCCGCTGACGCCAAATCCTTTCCCGAACGTCACCACCAGCAGCTCGGGCTTGACCTGCTGTTGCCAGCACGAACCCCGCCCTTCCTCACCGGTCACGCCAATACCGTGCGCATCATCCACCAGCAACCAGGCATTGTGCTGTTGCGCCATCGCGTGGATTTCCGCCAGCGGTGCGCTATCACCATCCATGCTGAACACACCTTCGGTCACCACCAGTTGCTGCCCCGGACAGGGGGTAGCCAGCAGGCGGGCCAGATGCTGCGAATCATTATGGCTAAAGCGACGCAGTGTCGCCGGGCTCAGACTGGCCGCTTCCAGCAGCGAAGCATGGCTGAGCCGGTCGGCGACAATTCGGTCATCTTTCTCCATCAGCGCGGCAATCACCGCCTGATTAGCGGCAAAGCCGGAGATGAACAGCAGCGCGCGCGAATAACCCAGCCACTGCGCCAGCTCCTCTTCCAGCGCCTGGTGCGCGATGGAATAACCGCTAACGTGACCGGAACCACCACTGCCGACGCCAAAACGTTCAGCGCCCTGCTGCCATGCGCAGATAATCTGCGGATGGTGGCTTAAACCGAGATAATCATTGCTGGAAAAATTCAGATACTGACAGCCATCGGCCTGCAACCAGCGCCCGGCACCCAGCGTCACCGGGTAACGACGGCGCAAGGCATCAGCAGAACGACGCGCCGCCAGCGCATCGTCTATTTTTTTCTGCCAGGTCATACCGTCGCCGCGTTGTAGTAATCGTCGGTATCCGGCGTGCGCAGAGCTTGCTCCAGACGCTGTTGTTGTTCGTTATCACCCGCCAGTACGGCCGTTTGCTGCGGATTAAGACCCAATTTGCGAAACAGCAGCAGATCTTTATCCTCGTTCGGGTTCGGCGTGGTCAGCAGCTTGCAGCCGTAGAAAATGGAGTTAGCGCCAGCCATAAAACACATCGCCTGCGTCTGCTCGTTCATCTGCTCACGGCCTGCAGAAAGACGCACGTGCGAGGTCGGCATCATGATCCGCGCCACGGCGATGGTGCGAATGAAATCAAACGCATCCACATCGTCGTTATCCGCCAGCGGCGTTCCCTTCACCTTCACCAGCATGTTGATGGGCACGCTTTCCGGCGGCGTGGGTAAATTAGCCAACTGCAGCAGCAACCCGGCGCGATCGGTGACCGTTTCCCCCAGGCCCACGATACCGCCAGAACACACTTTAATCCCGGCCTCACGCACGTTCTCCAGCGTATCAAGGCGCTCCTGATACGTACGCGTCGTGATGATATTGCCGTAGAATTCCGGCGAGGTGTCGAGGTTATGGTTGTAATAGTCCAGCCCTGCACTGGCGAGCCGTTGCGCCTGTGTTTCGTTGAGTGTGCCCAGCGTCATACAGGCCTCCAGCCCCAGCTCTTTCACCCCTTGAACCATCTGTTCCAGATACGGCATATCACGCTCATGCGGATTCTTCCACGCTGCGCCCATGCAGAAACGCGTTGAGCCAGCTTGCTTCGCCTTACGCGCGGAGTCCAGAACCTGCTCCACTTCCATTAACCGCTCAGTTTCCAGACCGGTTTTATAGCGGGAACTTTGCGGGCAGTATTTGCAGTCTTCCGGACAGGCGCCGGTTTTAATCGACAGCAGCGTACTGACCTGAATCTGTTGGGGGTCAAAGTGCTGGCGATGGATCTGTTGCGCTTCAAACAGCAGATCCAGCAAGGGTTTTTCAAATAATTCGGTGACTTGCGACATTGTCCAGCGAGGAGAGTGAGCCATATTGGTATACGTTTCGTTGTCAGTTTCGTGTAGACTCGTAAACCTAAATCTTTTTAATTTGGTTTACAAGTCGATTATGACAACGGACGATCTTGCTTTTGACCAACGCCACATCTGGCACCCTTACACTTCCATGACATCTCCGCTACCTGTTTATCCGGTGGCGCGCGCTGAAGGCTGCGAACTGATTTTATCCAGCGGTGAAAGGCTGGTTGACGGCATGTCGTCCTGGTGGGCGGCGATCCACGGTTACAATCACCCGCACCTGAACGCGGCAATGAAAACACAGATCGACGACATGTCGCATGTGATGTTTGGCGGTATTACCCATGCCCCGGCCATCGCATTGTGCCGTCAACTGGTGGCGATGACGCCAGCACCGCTGGAATGCGTTTTCCTCGCCGATTCCGGTTCCGTTGCCGTGGAAGTGGCAATGAAAATGGCGCTGCAGTACTGGCAGGCTAAGGGCGAATCACGCCAACGTTTTCTCACCTTCCGCAATGGCTATCATGGCGATACTTTTGGCGCGATGTCAGTGTGCGACCCTGACAACTCAATGCACAGTCTGTGGAAAGGTTATCTGCCGGAAAACCTGTTCGCTCCCGCCCCGCAAAGCCGAATGGACGGCGAGTGGGACGAGCTGGACATGGTGCCGTTTGCCCGTTTGATGGCCGCACATCGCCACGAGATTGCGGCCGTTATCCTCGAGCCGATTGTGCAGGGGGCTGGCGGCATGCGTATGTACCATCCCGAGTGGTTAAAGCGTATTCGCAAGATGTGCGACCGCGAAGGCATTCTGCTAATCGCCGATGAAATAGCCACCGGATTTGGTCGTACCGGCAAGTTGTTTGCCTGTGAACACGCCGATATCACACCGGATATTTTGTGCCTTGGCAAAGCGTTAACCGGTGGGACCATGACCCTTTCGGCCACGCTAACCACTCGCCTCGTGGCTGAAACCATCAGTAACGGCGAGGCCGCTTGCTTTATGCACGGCCCAACGTTCATGGGAAATCCACTGGCGTGCGCCGTTGCTTCTGCCAGCCTCTCGTTGCTCGAAACGGGCGATTGGCGTGCGCAAGTCGCCGCTATCGAAACACAATTACGTCGTGAACTGACGCCCGCTGTGGATTCGCCTTATGTCGCCGACGTGCGCGTTCTCGGCGCAATCGGTGTAGTAGAAACCACGCGTCCGGTGAAGATGGCGGCGTTGCAGAAGTTCTTTGTCGATCAGGGTGTATGGATCCGGCCGTTTGGCAAACTCATCTATCTGATGCCACCGTACATTATTCACCCCGACCAGCTTCAACGACTGACGCAGGCCGTGAACGAGGCTGTGCGCAATGAAACATTTTTTAGCGAATAATCGGCGGTAAGCTATGCGGTTTCTGGCTACACTTTTTGGCTAACGAGAGGAGTCAGCATGAAACTAATCAGTAACGATCTGCGCGACGGGGATAAACTCCCTCATCGCCATGTCTTTAACGGGATGGGGTATGACGGGGACAATATCTCCCCGCATCTGGCATGGGACGATGTCCCTGCCGGAACCAAAAGCTTTGTGGTGACCTGTTACGATCCCGATGCGCCAACCGGCTCTGGCTGGTGGCACTGGGTGGTGGTTAACCTGCCTGCGGATACCCGCGTTCTGACACAAGGGTTCGGCTCAGGCCTGGTGGCTCTGCCGGATGGCGTCATTCAGACCCGTACGGACTTTGGTAAAGCAGGTTATGGCGGCGCGGCGCCCCCGAAAGGCGAAACTCATCGCTATATTTTTACGGTTCATGCGCTGGATGTGGAACGCATTGACGTCGATGAAGACGCTAGCGGCGCGATGGTAGGATTTAACGTCCATTTCCACTCGCTCGCCAGCGCGTCGATTACAGCGATGTTCAGTTAACGACTGTGCCGGATAAGCGCCAGCGCCATCCGGCATTTTCTTACAGAAACTCAGGGACCAGCTTCAGCAGCGTCCCCTGCGCTAACAACGCCGTCGCACACGCGATATCCGGGGCAAAAAAGCGATCCTGGGTATAGTGAGGAACCTCTTCACGCAATGCCTGACGCGCCTGCTCCAGCAGCGGGCTTGAGGTTAACCCTTCTCGCAGATCAATGCCCTGGCAGGCCGCCAGCCACTCAACGGCAATGACGCCGCGCGTATTGGCTGCCATTTCCCACAGTCGACGACCGGCGGCAGGCGCCATTGAAACATGATCTTCCTGGTTAGCCGAGGTCGGTAAACTGTCCACGCTGTGCGGGTGCGCCAGCGCTTTGTTTTCGCTCGCCAGCGCGGCTGCGGTCACCTGAGCAATCATAAAGCCGGAGTTCACTCCGCCATTTTTGACCAGGAAAGGCGGTAGCTGGGACATGTGTTTATCCATCATCAGCGCGATACGCCGCTCCGATAACGCGCCGATTTCCGCAATAGCCAGCGCCAGGTTGTCCGCCGCCATCGCGACCGGTTCAGCGTGGAAGTTGCCGCCAGAAATCACATCCCCTTCT
Source organism: Citrobacter sp. Marseille-Q6884 (assembly GCF_945906775.1). Taxonomy (NCBI): domain Bacteria; kingdom Pseudomonadati; phylum Pseudomonadota; class Gammaproteobacteria; order Enterobacterales; family Enterobacteriaceae; genus Citrobacter; species Citrobacter sp. Marseille-Q6884. The sequence goes on along the minus strand of NZ_CAMDRE010000001.1, from coordinate 2,688,021 downwards.
TCAGCAAACACCAGCGGGTTGTCTGAAACCGCGTTGGCCTCCACCAGCAGCACATCCATGACCTGGCGTAACTGCGTCAGACACGCGCCCATCACCTGTGGCTGGCAGCGCAGCGAATACGGATCCTGCACTTTTTCGCAATTATGGTGCGATTGCGAAAGCGCACTGGAATCGGTTAACACATGGCGATAAAGAGACGCGGCATCAATTTGCCCACGCTGTCCACGCGCAGCATGAATACGGGCATCAAACGGACGGCGGGAACCGAGCACCGCTTCCGTCGTCAGCGCTCCGCACACCGTCGCTGAGGCAAACAGCTCTTGTGCCTCAATCAAGCCACGCAGGGCAAACGCGGTGGAAGCCTGCGTACCATTCAGCAGCGCCAGCCCTTCTTTCGCCTCCAGCGTAATCGGCGCCAGCCCGGCCTTCTTCAGCGCCTCTGTCGCCGGAAGCCATTCTCCCTGCCAGCGAGCCTTACCCTCGCCTAACAAGGTGAGCGACATATGCGCCAGCGGCGCCAGATCGCCTGAAGCGCCCACCGAGCCTTTTGCCGGGATCAGCGGGTAGACCCCGGCATTCACCAGTGCGATCAGCGCTTCAATCACGCTCAGACGGATACCAGAGAAACCGCGCGCCAGGCTGTTAATCTTCAGCACCATAATCAGACGCACCATCGCATCATCCAGCGGCTCGCCAACCCCTGCAGCATGCGAAAGCACCAGCGAGCGCTGGAGATTTTGCAGATCTTCTGCCGCGATTCGGGTCTGTGCCAACAGACCAAATCCGGTATTAATGCCGTAGGCCGTGCGTCCTTCAGCCACAATGTTACTGACGCAGGCCACACTGGCATTAATGGCATCGATCGCGCCAGCATCCAGACTCAGCTGGACAGGCTGCTGCCAGATCTCGCGTAGCTGTGCAAAGCTCAGGTGGCCAGGTGTTAAGGTAAGCATGTTCATATCAGCATTTCCCCTGAGTCGCGGCAATCATCGGCAAATTTAACCCTTGTTCAACGGCGCATTCCACCGCAATGTCATACCCGGCATCGGCATGGCGCATCACGCCTGTCGCCGGATCATTATGCAATACCCGGGCGATACGCGCGGCGGCTTCATCGGTACCGTCGCAGACAATCACCATCCCGGCATGTTGGGAGAAGCCCATACCCACACCACCGCCGTGATGCAGTGATACCCAGGTCGCACCGCTGGCCGTATTCAAGAGTGCGTTCAGCAGCGGCCAGTCGGAGACCGCGTCTGAACCGTCGCGCATGGCTTCCGTTTCACGGTTTGGGCTGGCAACAGAGCCAGAGTCCAGATGGTCACGGCCGATAACGATAGGCGCAGACACTTCACCGCGACGTACCATCTCGTTAAACGCCAGCCCCAGTTTTTGTCGCCACTCCAGTCCGACCCAGCAAATTCGCGCCGGTAAGCCCTGGAAGTTAATCCGCTCACGCGCCATATCCAGCCAGTGATGCAGATGCTTATCATCGGCTACAATTTCTTTTACTTTGGCATCGGTCTTATAAATATCCTGCGCATCGCCTGAGAGCGCGACCCAGCGGAACGGGCCAATACCGCGGCAGAACAGTGGACGAATATAAGCCGGGACAAATCCCGGGAAATCAAAGGCGTTTTCTACGCCCATCTCTTTTGCCATCTGGCGAATGTTATTGCCGTAATCAAACGTGGGGACGCCCATCTTGCTGAAAGCCAGCATCGCCTGCACGTGTGCCGCCATCGACTGTTTCGCAGCCTGGACCGTGCCCTGCGGGTCGGATACCGCTTTTGCCTGATACTCTTCCCAACGCCAGCCGGACGGCAGATACCCGTGCAGCGGGTCGTGGGCGCTGGTCTGGTCGGTGACCATATCCGGGCGGACACCGCGCTTCACCAACTCCGGCACAATGTCAGCCGCATTCGCGCACAGCGCAATGGACACCGCTTTCCCCTCACGGGTGTACTTTTCGATACGCGCCAGCGCATCATCAAGCGTTGTCGCCTGCTCGTCCACGTAACGGGTACGCAGACGGAAATCGATACGGCTTTGCTGGCATTCGATATTCAGAGAACATGCGCCCGCCAGCGTCGCAGCTAACGGTTGTGCCCCACCCATTCCCCCAAGCCCGGCGGTCAGCACCCAGCGACCGCTCAGGTTACCCTGATAATGCTGGCGTCCGGCCTCCACGAAGGTTTCATAGGTGCCCTGCACGATGCCCTGACTGCCGATGTAGATCCAGCTTCCGGCAGTCATCTGGCCATACATCGCCAGCCCCTTCGCATCCAGCTCGTTGAAGTGTTCCCAGGTCGCCCAGTGCGGCACCAGGTTTGAGTTAGCAATTAAGACGCGGGGTGCATTTTCATGCGTTTTGAACACGCCAACCGGTTTACCGGACTGCACCAACAGCGTTTCATCGGCTTCCAGTTTCGTCAGCGCCTTAATGATGGCGTCATAGCATTCCCAGTCACGCGCAGCGCGTCCGATCCCGCCGTATACCACCAGCTCATGGGGGTTTTCCGCGACATCGGGATCAAGGTTGTTCATAAGCATGCGCAGCGGCGCTTCAGTCAGCCAGCTTTTGGCTGTTAAGGTCGTCCCTCTTGGGGCACGAATATCCTGCTGACGATACTTGCTTTGGGACATGGTCAAACACTCCTCACAAACGATCGGACAGATGAGTAACATATACTTGTCTATACAAGCGACCGCAAGGATGCGTTTAACAATTAAGATACATTTTTGTTATATTGCGTCAGCAATCACGGTTTTGATGTCCCGGTATCAGGACATAAAACGGCCCTGCAAACGATAGCGGGAGCCCGGGAAAAGCAAGTGGGCATGAGAGACAATATGCGACGCAGACCAGGTTCGACGGCGAATAAGCAGGCAGGGATCGTGTTCTTTGATGTTCAGTAGCGCGCACTCTTCCGCACTGGCGCGTACGGCTTCCACAATATGCTCACCTTCCGTCAGCGGTGCGATGAGCGATAAGTACGCGTGCGGGGTGGTCTGACTGTAATCCTGCGACAAATACTCCGGCACAATTTCCGCATTCACGCAGCGATCTTCAATCTGCACCGGCAGCTCGTTTTCATAATGCACCATCACCGAGTGAAAAATAGACGTCCCTTCGGTGACGTTCAACGCCGCCGCCTGGAGTGCATTCGCCCGCGTTCTTTCCAGTGTCAGGACCTCGCAGCGGTGCTGGTGCTGGCGAGCAATGATTTCATCCGCAATGCTGCGAATCTCGAACAATGCAGACTGACCTTTTGGCTCAGCAACAAATGTGCCGACCCCCTGCAAACGCACCAGTAAACCTTCGTCTGTCAGCTCACGCAGCGCGCGGTTGATCGTCATACGGCTAAAACCATACTGCGCCACCAGCTCGGCTTCCGAGGGGATGCGGTCATGCGCTTGCCAGACACCGCTGGCAATCTTGTCGCTAATCTCCTGTTTCACCTTTTCGTAGAAAGGAGCCGGAGCCGAACGGGAGCGGGATGGGAGCATGCGTAAGCCTTCCTTAAGCAGAGAATTTTCGTTGCCGAATAGCGCCATCAGGCATGTCAGTGCCACCAGTGCGCAATTTGCCAGCCAAGCCGCGCCGCAACGCGCGCCGCCATGCCATGATCGTCAAAACGGGGGTTGAATTCAACCATGTCCACTGCCTGTAATTTGCCGCTGCGACAAAGCGGTTCAATCAGCCCCAACAGCGTTGCCAGTGGTACACCCAGTGCAGCCGGTGCGGAGACTGCCGGCATTTCCCAGACCGGTAAAACGTCGAGATCAATTGTCAGATAGAGAATATCCATGTTGGCGGCAAACTGCGCTAACTGTGTCTGCGCCTGATGACAATGCAGATCTTCCACCACGGTAACGCCGCGCCGCTGCGCTTCATCCCACAGCGCCTGGGTGTTTGCCGCCCGACTGACGCCTACGCAGGCATAATGAAATTCGCGCTGCTGTTCTTCACAGAGTTGCGCCAGTTGGCGAAATGGCGTCCCGGAAGTGGCCTGATCGGCATGACGTAAATCCAGATGCGCATCGAGGTTCACAATACCGACTTTTGAGCGTGGAAAAGCATCCAGTACGCCCGCGCCGTGAGCGAAGGCAGTTTCATGTCCACCGCCCAACACAAAGGTGCGCATTTCTGCCTGCTGGCAGCGTTTTACCGCACTGCGTAGCGCCTGCTGTGCCCCTTCAAGATCGGGCGCCTGCGCCACAATATTGCCCAGATCGACCAACCTGTTGTGGCCGTCGTGACTGGCTAAGTTCGCCAGCGCTTTACGCAATGCATCCGGCGCCCCAGCCGCGCCTGTGCGTCCCTGATTGCGTTTTACGCCTTCATCGCAGGCGAATCCGAGCAGCGCTATCTGTTCGCGATACCGTTCAGGGGTAAATGCCGGGCTAAGCGTGATGGTCTGAAACAGACGCAGCGCATTCGAAGACTCGGCGCTGTCATCGCGTCCCTGCCAGAGCGTGGGGGCGGCGGGTTGCCAGTTGATCATGATATCTGCCCTCTGAATATGCGTTGATAAAGCGGGTTGCGGCCTGGCTCATAGAGAATTTCGACCGGCAGCTCCGCATCCCAGACAACAAAGTCAGCCACGAATCCTGTCTTCAGTTGTCCGTGGGTCATGTGACGGCCAAGCGCGCGAGCCGCATGACGGGTTACGCCAGCCCACGCTTCTTCCGGCGTTAAGCCAAACTGTACGCAGGCCATGTTCATCGCCCAGTGCAGACTGATAAATGGGCTGGTGCCCGGATTGAAATCCGTCGCCACTGCCATCGGTACCTGATAGCGGCGCATCAGTTCCACCGGCGGGCGCTGTTTCTCTTTAAGGAAATAAAAGGCGCCTGGCAGCAGCACGCCGACCGTGCCGCTTTGACACATTGCCGCCACCCCGGCTTCATCCAGGTATTCAATATGATCGGCCGACAAGCCGTGATAGCGACTCACCAGCTGCGCGCCACCGAGTAACGACAACTGCTCTACATGGCCTTTAACCGGGATGCCCAGCGCCTGGGCTGCCTGAAATACCCGTTCACTCTGCGCCAACGTAAACCCGACGCTTTCACAAAACAGATCGACGGCCTCAAACAGACCTTTTTCCCACAACTGCGGCAAAATGGTCTCGCACACCAGCGTAATATAGCCGTCAGGATCGTCACGATATTCCCCAGGTGTGGCATGTGCAGCCAACAGTGTCGGCGTGATTTCGATGCTATTTTCCGCCGCCAGCGCAGACGCCGCGCGTAATATCTTCTCTTCTGTCTCCAGATCCAGACCGTAGCCGGATTTAATCTCCAGCAGCGTGACACCTTCTTTTATCAGTCGCGCCATACGAGCATGCGCCACCTGAAAAAGCTGCTCGTCAGACGCGCGACGTGTCGCCGCAACCGTGGCATTAATGCCTCCGCCCTGGGCGCTAATTTGCTGATAAGACACGCCGTTGAGCCGTTGTTCCCATTCGCCCGCGCGATTACCACCAAAAATCAGATGGGTATGGCAGTCAATCAAGCCAGGGGTAATCAGCCGGCCCTGCATATCAAAGGTATTATCGTGTGTGAGGTACAACGAGGATTCAGGCACGATATCCCGAATCTTCCCCTGACGGATAACCAGCGCATGACCGTCTACCAGTCCATACGGGGTATTACGTTCAGGATCCATGGTCGCCAGGCGGACGTTACGCCAGATCGCATCATCAGGGTAAAATTGCTGCATTCCACTCACCACTTGTCATAGGTTGTATAGACATTTATTTTTGATTCTGCGGATGTTGTCAACCTGAAGGGCAATAAATGTTATCTGTTTGTGATACAAGGACTCTCTGCACCCGCCTTTGCCGGGATAAATAAACAACTTTTTACCTTTTCGCCTTCCCGTTTCGCTCAACTTAGTATAAAAAAGCAGGCTTCAATGGATAATTTTCAAAGCCCGGAGCAACCTGTGAACATATCATCAGTTTCCCGTCTGGCGCTGGCTATGGCTTTTGGCGTGACGCTGACCGCCTGTAGCTCTACGCCGCCCGATCAAATTCCTTCCGATCAGACCGCGCCTGGTACCTCCTCGCGCCCGATTCTGTCGGCGAATGAAGCAACGAATTTCGTTGCGGCACACTATTTTTCTGCACTGACGCCAAACACCGCGCCGTGGACCCCTTCTGCGATTTCTCTGCCAGCCCAGCCTGACTTTGTTGTTGGCCCGGCGGGAACGCAGGGAGTGACCCACACAACGATTCAGGCGGCAGTTGATGCGGCAATCATTAAACGGACCAACAAGCGTCAATATATCGCCATCATGCCGGGTGAATACCAGGGCACGGTTTATATTCCTGCTGCGACAGGTAGCCTGACGTTATACGGCACGGGCGAAAAAGCGCTGGATGTCAAAATTGGCCAGGCCATTGACGGTGAGATGAACACGGCTGACTGGCGTCGTACGGTGAACCCGGGCGGTAAATATATGCCGGGCAAACCTGCGTGGTACATGTACGACAATTGTCAGAGCAAGCGCGCTACCAATATTGGCGTGATGTGTTCTGCGGTTGTCTGGTCACAAAACAATGGTCTGCAATTGCAGAACCTGACCATCGAAAACAATCTGGGTGACAGCGTAGATGCGGGTAATCACCCGGCTGTCGCACTGCGTACCGATGGCGATAAAGTGCAGATCAACAATGTGAACATTCTGGGTCGCCAGAATACCTTCTTCGTTACCAATAGCGGCGTACAAAACCGTCTGGAGAACGATCGTCAACCGCGTACGCTGGTGACCAACAGCTACATTGAAGGCGATGTCGATATTGTATCCGGCCGTGGCGCCGTGGTGTTCGATAATACCGATTTCCGCGTCGTGAACTCCCGTACTCAACAGGAAGGCTACGTGTTTGCACCGGCGACACTGTCGAACATTTACTACGGTTTCCTCGCGACCAACAGCCGCTTTACGGCAAGTGGCGATGGCATCGCGCAGTTAGGCCGCTCACTGGACGTTGATGCTAACACCAACGGTCAGGTCGTGATTCGCGACAGCGTGATCAACGAAGGCTTTAACATGGCGAAACCCTGGGCGGACAGCGTGATCGCTAAGCATCCGTTTGCAGGCAATACCGGTGCGGAAGATGATAAAGGTGAGATTCAGCGTAACCTGAACGACACCAACTTTAACCGCATGTGGGAATACAACAACCGCGGTATTGGCAGCAAAGTGATTGCTGAGCCGAAACAGTAAGCCCACGCTCGCAAGCCCGGTAAGCGTATCCGCCACCGGGCAATGTGCCGGATAAGAGGTTCATACCTCTTCCGGCATGCGAGACAAATTAATACGCGTTAACCACCACCCACATCGGGCCTTGTCCTACCGCATAACGCCCTTTCTCCGTCAGCAGCCCCTGCTCACCCGCAATGTCATACACGGCGATATGATGCGACTTCTGTCCGGCTGCGATCAGGTACTTACCGCTGTGATCGACATTAAAGCCGCGCGGTTGTGTTTCAGTTGGCTGGTAGCCCTCTTTGGTCAACACGCTACCGTCTTCTGATACGCTGAACACGGTGATCAGACTCGCCGTACGGTCGCAGGCATACAGATGACGTCCATCCGGCGTGATATGGATATCCGCCGCCCAGCGCGTATCAGAGAAATCAGCTGGCATCATATCCAGCGTCTGTACACACTCAATTTTGCCGTGCGGATCTTTCAGTTCCCAGACATCAACCGAGCTGTTCAACTCATTGACGCAATAGGCATATTGTTGATTCGGATGAAACACCATATGACGTGGTCCCGCGCCTTCGACGGTAGTGACTTCCGCCGGTTCCTGGGCGACCAGTTTGCCGTCATCGCTAACGGTGAACAGGCAAATACGATCCTGTTTCAATGCCGGAACCCACAGGGTACGGTTATCCGGTGAGATATTGGCCGAGTGGCATCCGTCCAGACCTTCAACCACGTCCACCAGCTCAACCGGCAGACCCTCCTCCAGGCGGGTCACGCTAACGCTACCGGCGTTGTACGAACCGACAAAAACAAAACGTCCATGATGATCGGTAGAAATATGCGTCGGACTTCCCGGCAGCGCAGATTCCGCGGCAAACGTCAGCGCACCATCATCAGGCGCAATGCGATACGCCAGCACACGAAATTCCGGGCGTACGCCAACATAGAGGTAGCGCTTATCCGGGCTGACGACCATCGGTTGGACCTGACCCGGAACATCAACCACCTGTGTCAGCGTCAGCGAACCTTCATGATTCAGGCTCCAGACATGGATTTGCTGACTCTCAGGGCTGGCGGTATAAACGGTTTGCTTCATGAATACTCCTTTGCTTTTTGGCAAGTGGCTGCAGTTGCCTGACACACGCCTAACGTAGACGCTTTTAACGGTGAATGCTTAATTAAAGCTCAGAATTTTGTCCGGCTCCCGTCTCGGTGTACCATTCCAGCAGACAAAATTCTCAACCTTAATCTGGAAAAACCTATGACCGCTCGCGTGATTGCCCTGGATTTAGACGGTACATTGCTGACCCCGAAAAAAACCTTGTTGCCATCCTCCCTGGAAGCGCTTTCTCGTGCCAGGCAAGCCGGCTACCAACTTATCATTGTCACGGGTCGCCATCACGTTGCTATTCATCCTTTTTATCAGGCACTGGCGCTGGATACACCTGCAATTTGCTGTAATGGCACTTACTTGTATGATTATCATGCAAAAAACGTACTGGAATCCGACCCGCTTGCGGTGGATCAGGCATTGCAACTGATCGATCTTCTGGATGAACATCAGATCCACGGACTGATGTATGTCGATGAAGCGATGCTGTATGAGCGTCCGACCGGGCACGTAGTACGTACCGCGAACTGGGCGCAGTCTCTGCCGCCGGAACAACGTCCGACCTTTACTCAGGTTCCGTCACTGGCGCAGGCCGCGCGCGACGTTAATGCTATCTGGAAATTTGCCCTGACTGATGAAGATATTCCAAAGCTGCAGCAGTTTGGTCGACACGTTGAAAAGCAGTTAGGACTGGAGTGTGAATGGTCCTGGCACGATCAGGTCGATATCGCCCGTCAAGGCAACAGCAAGGGAAAACGCCTCACTCAGTGGATTGAAGCGCAAGGCGGAACAATGGAGAATGTGGTCGCTTTTGGCGACAACTTTAATGATATCAGCATGCTGGAAGCAGCAGGAACCGGTGTTGCGATGGGCAACGCGGACGATGCCGTCAAAGCACGCGCCAATATCGTCATTGGCGATAACACCACTGACAGCATCGCGAAGTTTATCTACTCTCACCTGCTGTAATCAGGCGGTAATCGATACGCTCTTAATTTGCGCGTAGAGCCACAGGCCAGGTTTGATACCCAATTCATCCCTGGCCCACGGACTGATCCTCGCCCACAATGTCTTGCCGCCCACTTCAAGCTGAACTTCCACTTGCCCGTTATCGTCATAACACTGCGCGACCTTCGCACGCAAAATGTTGCGAATACTGGTCTGCTGCGGCGGTTGTAATACCAGAGAAACATCAGATGCCTGTATGCGAATACGCAGCGTCGTTTGTAGCGGTTTATCCAGTTTATTAACCCACAGATGCTGATCGCCCAGCGCCAGCGCGGTCATCGCATAATGCGGGTGGTGCTCCAGCACGCTGACTTTCAATATACTGCTCTGCTGCTCCTTCGGCAGCCAGGGATGCATCACGCTGCTGCCCCAGACATCCTCCAGCGAGCCAAACGCTTTCACCTGCCCATTTTCCAGCACCATGACTTTATCGGCCAGATGCAAAATTTCATCAAGTGAGTGACTGACATACAGCATGGGAATATTGATTTCGCGCGCCAGGCGTTGGAGGTACGGCAACAACTCACGCTTACGCGGAATATCCAGCGAGGCTAACGGCTCATCCAGCAGTAGCAACTCCGGTGCGGTAAGCAGCGCCCGGCCAATAGCGACACGCTGTTTTTCACCGCCGGAAAGGCTGCCCGGCAGACGGTCGAGCAGCGGTTCAATACCCAGCAGCGCCACCAGCTTATCGAACTGTCCTGCCATGCTTTTTGCCATACCGTAGCGTAGATTCCCGCGCACTTTATAGTGTGGGAACAGGCGGGCATCCTGAAAAACATACCCCACCCGGCGCTTTTCAGGCGTTAAGCAGATGCCCTTTTCCACGTCGTTCAACACCCGCCCGTTGAGCACAATACGCCCGGACTGCGGTGTAGTCAGACCGCTAATGGCGTTAATTAGCGACGTTTTACCTGCGCCGGAGACACCAAAAATAGCCGTGATCCCGCTGGCTGGTAGCGTTTCGTTGAGCGTCAGGCAGTGCGTCCCCAGCGTCTGGGAAAAATTGAGTTCCAACATAATTATCGTCCCGTCCGCTCTCGGCTAATACGCGCCAGCCACTCAGAAATCAGCAGTGAAATCAGCGCCAGCACAATGGAGATGATGCATAACCTTGCCGCCGCGCTTTCACCGCCGGGGGTCTGGATCAGGGTATACATTGCCGAAGGGATAGTACGGGTTTCACCGGGAATATTAGAAACAAAGGTGATGGTCGCGCCGAACTCGCCGAGCGAGCGGGCAAACGCCAGCACGGTACCAACAATGATTCCGGGCAGCATCAGCGGTAAGGTAATAGTCAGGAAGACACGCCAGCGCCCGGCGCCCAACGTGCGGGCAGCCTGCTCCAGCTTAACGTCAACGCCTTCAAGCGCCAGACGGATTGCCCGCACCATGAGCGGGAAGGACATCACTGCCGCGGCAAGAACCGCGCCGCGCCAGCTAAAGGCAAAGGTAATGCCAAACCAGTCGTACAGCCATTCGCCGATAAATCCGCGTCGCCCCATTGCAATAAGCAGCAGATAACCGACCACTACAGGTGGCAGAACCAGCGGTAGATGCAGAACGCTGTCGAGCAGCGCTTTACCTGGAAACTTGCATCGCACAAGCAACCAGGCAAAGAAGATCCCGAACGGCAGACTAAACAGCACGGCCAGGGAAGAAACTTTCAGGCTCAGTATAACGGCCTGCCATTCAGGATCGCTCAGTATCATTACTTGGTCGTAAATCCATAACGTTTAAAGATTTCAGAAGCCTGCGGTCCTTTCAGGTAATCATAGAACGCGCTGACCGTTGCGTTTTTGTGCCCATCAACAATCGCGATCGGGTATTCCACTTTTTTGTGCGAATCTTCCGGGAAGGTTGCCACAACTTTTACACCTTTGCTGGCAACAGCGTCAGAGCCGTAAACAATGCCCAGCGGAGCTTCATTGCGTTCAACCAGCGCCAGTGCGCCACGGACGTCTTCAGCAGGTGCCAGTTTCGGCGCCAGGGTATCCCATGCGCCCAGTTTTTGCAGCGCTTCTTTGGCATAAATGCCCGCGGGAACATGTTCTGGATCGCCAACAGCCAGACGACCGCCGTTCAACAGACTGACCCAGTTGGTTTTGCTGTCGATGGCAAAATCTTTCTGTTCGCTTGCTTTAGGCGCCACCACCACCAGACTGTTCCCCAGCAGCGTTTTACGCGTTGCGGTATCAATTGACTTCTTGTCTACCGCATAATCCATCCATTTCTGATCGGCAGAAATAAACAGATCGGCTGGTGCACCTGCTTCAATCTGACGCGCCAGCGTTGAGGAAGAAGCAAAAGAGGAGACAACATCAACATTCTTCTCTTTTTTATACTGTGCAGCAATGTCCTGCATCGCGTTTGTCAGCGAAGCCGCTGCAAACACTGTGATTTTCCCTTCATCCGCCAATGCATGCCCGACCATTGAGAGAGAAAGTGTTGCCCCTGCAAACAGGCGTACCCATGTACGTGCCATCTGTAACTCCTTTGAGTTTCGTTATGTATGCAACAATATAACGAGTAAGTCAGGCTTTTCCCAGAGGTTATTGATACCTATTAGAGGTAACACAAAGAAAATATCGGCAGGGAAAGCAGGATCTTGAGGCGCGAGACTGGATGAACTTCACGTTGCTTTGAGCGGGTGTAAGCCACACAAATGCGGCCTGAAAAACGAAGAATATAAAACGCCCGACTGAGCGGGCGTTTGGGGAATCAATGGTTCTGTCTGGACTGGTCTTTCTGACCGATACCGGAAAAAATGTTGAACACTTCACCCAATCCGTAAATCAGCCCCAGAATGACGGCCATTACCACAGGTACCATGATTACGGCGAATACCAGACTTTTCAATAACTCTAACATGGTCAACTCCAGATATAGTCCTTACTTGTATTCTAACCACATACCACAGAAAAGCACTCCCCTTTTGTGCGGTCGGCTTTGCGCCGGCGCGGTTTTCCGTCACAATACCCCTTTTGCCAGGAGCTTGATATGCAGGCCGAAATCCTTCTTACCCTGAAACTTCAGCAAAAACTGTTCGCCGATCCCCGCCGCATTTCTCTGCTTAAGCATATTGCGCTTTCCGGCTCTATCAGTCAGGGCGCTAAGGATGCGGGTATTAGTTATAAAAGCGCCTGGGACGCGATCAACGAGATGAACCAGCTGAGCGAGCAGACGCTGGTTGAGCGCGCCACCGGTGGCAAAGGCGGCGGCGGCGCGGTGCTGACCCGCTACGGGCAACGCCTGATCCAACTGTATGATTTACTCGCACAAATTCAACAAAAGGCGTTTGATGTCCTGAGCGATGACGATGCGCTTCCCCTTAACAGCCTGCTGGCAGCGATCTCCCGTTTTTCCTTGCAAACCAGCGCCCGAAACCAATGGTTTGGCACGATTACGGCTCGCGACCACCACGAGGTGCAGCAGCATGTCGATGTCCTGCTGGCTGATGGCGAAACACGGCTGAAAGTGGCGCTGACGGCGCAAAGCGGTGAACGCCTCGGGCTGGATGAAGGTAAAGAGGTGCTGGTTCTGCTTAAAGCGCCGTGGGTGGGCATCACCCAGGATGAAAGCGTGGCGCAGGCCGCGGACAACCAACTGCAAGGCATCATTTGTCATATCGAGCGTGGTGCGGAACAGTGCGAAGTGTTGATGACGCTACCGGATGGCCAGACGCTATGCGCCACGGTTCCAGCCGAAGACGCAGTAACGTTACAAGAAGGTGCTAACGTCACCGCGTATTTTAATGCCGATAGAGTCATTATCGCGACTTTATGCTGAGTTGATTGACATCGACCCGCAGAACACGTATCCCTGTCATTCATCGCTGCAATAACTGGGATACAAAATGTCATCGTTGCAAATTTCGCAAGGCACGTTTCGTCTGAGCGACACCAAAACGCTTCAGTTGAATACGTTCACATTAAACGCAGGTGATAGCTGGGCGTTTGTTGGATCTAACGGCAGCGGAAAATCCGCGCTGGCTCGGGCGCTGGCGGGGGAGCTCCCGTTGCTCAAAGGCGAGCGCCAGTGCCAGTTTACCCGCATCACCCGGCTCTCATTTGAGCAGCTCCAAAAGCTGGTCAGCGACGAATGGCAGCGTAATAACACCGATCTCCTCAGCCCCGGTGAGGACGACACAGGGCGAACGACTGCAGAGATTATTCAGGCTGAGATCAGCGATCCCAGTCGTTGTTCAGCGCTGGCGAAGCAGTTCGGGATTAGCGCCTTACTCGACAGACGCTTCAAATACCTCTCTACCGGTGAAACGCGTAAAACGCTGCTTTGCCAGGCCTTGATGTCAGAACCGGATCTGCTCATCCTTGACGAACCGTTTGACGGGCTGGACGTTGCGTCACGCGGCCAGTTAGCGGATCTGCTCGCCGCATTACATCTGGCTGGTCATACGCTGGTGCTGGTCCTCAACCGCTTTGATGAAATTCCTGAATTCGTACAGTTCGCTGGTGTTCTTGCTGATTGCACGTTGACTGAAACTGGCGAAAAAACCGGTCTGTTACAACAGGCATTGATAGCCCAACTGGCCCATAGCGAACAACTGGAAGGCATCACCCTCCCCGAGCCTGATGAACCTTCTGTCCGCCTTGGGCTGCCTGCAGATGAAGCGCGTATTGTGCTTAAGGATGGCGTTGTCTCATATAACGATCGCCCCATTCTCCATCGTCTGAGCTGGCAGGTAAATCCGGGTGAACACTGGCAAATTATCGGCCCGAATGGCGCGGGGAAATCGACCCTCCTCAGTTTAATCACCGGCGATCATCCGCAAGGCTACAGCAACGACCTGACTCTGTTTGGCCGCCGTCGTGGCAGTGGTGAAACCATCTGGGATATTAAAAAGCATATTGGCTATGTCAGCAGCAGCCTGCATCTGGATTACCGGGTGAGTACCACGGTGCGCAATGTCATTCTCTCGGGCTTCTTTGATTCCATCGGTATTTACCAGGCGGTTTCAGACAGGCAGCACAAACTGGCGCAAGGGTGGTTAGACATTCTGGGAATGGATAAACGCACAGCGGATGCGCCGTTCCATAGTCTCTCCTGGGGACAACAACGGCTGGCGCTGATTGTCCGTGCGCTGGTCAAGCACCCGACTCTGCTGATCCTCGACGAACCATTACAAGGGCTGGATCCACTGAACCGTCAGTTGATACGCCGTTTTGTTGATGTGCTTATCAGTGAAGGCGAAACGCAACTGCTGTTTGTTTCTCACCATGCTGAAGATGCGCCTGAGTGTATAACTCACCGCCTAGAGTTTGTGCCTGACGGGGAAATCTACGCCTATCGGCAGACAGCCCTGCGTTAATTTTCATTCGGGGCGCGTGAATGCGCCCATTTCTTACCGCCCTTTTCAGATAAAAAGCAAAACCATCACGTAATGTCATGATTTAATAAAGAATAATTGATAAAGCTTTGTGAAAATGCCGAAGTGTAAACGATTCCACTAATTTATTCCATGTCACACTTTTCGCATCTTTGATATGCTATGGTTATTGCATAGCATAGGCTTAACGGAGCGAATTATGAGAGTATTGGTTACAGGTGGTAGCGGTTACATTGGAAGCCACACTTGTGTGCAGTTACTGAAAAACGGTCACGATGTCGTCATCCTTGATAACCTCTGCAACAGTAAGCGCAGCGTCCTGCCCGTTATTGAGCGTTTAGGTGGAAAGCATCCGACTTTCATTGAAGGCGATATCCGTAACGAAGCATTGATTACCGAAATTCTGCACGATCATGCCATCGACACGGTCATTCACTTTGCCGGTCTGAAGGCCGTGGGGGAATCCGTTGCTAAACCGCTGGAGTACTATGACAACAACGTCAACGGTACTCTACGTCTGGTCAACGCTATGCGCGCCGCCAACGTGAAGAACTTTATCTTCAGCTCCTCAGCGACAGTCTATGGCGATCAACCGCAAATCCCTTACGTTGAAAGCTTCCCCACCGGTACGCCGCAAAGCCCATACGGTAAAAGTAAACTGATGGTTGAACAGATCCTGACCGATCTGCAAAAAGCACAGCCAGACTGGAGCATTGCCCTGTTGCGTTACTTCAATCCGGTTGGCGCACATCCGTCAGGGGATATGGGCGAAGATCCGCAAGGCATTCCAAATAACCTGATGCCTTACATCGCCCAGGTTGCCGTTGGTCGCCGCGACTCTCTCGCGGTATTTGGCAACGACTACCCTACCGAAGATGGCACCGGCGTGCGTGATTATATCCATGTGATGGATTTGGCTGACGGCCATGTTGTCGCCATGGAAAAACTGGCGGGCATTCAGGGCGTGCATATTTATAACCTGGGTGCGGGCGTCGGTAGCAGCGTGCTGGACGTCGTCAACGCCTTCAGTAAAGCCTGCGGTAAACCTGTTAACTACCATTTCGCACCGCGTCGTGACGGCGATCTGCCTGCCTACTGGGCTGATGCCAGCAAAGCTGACCGTGAATTGAACTGGCGTGTTACCCGCACGCTGGACGAAATGGCACAAGACACCTGGCACTGGCAGTCACGCCACCCGCAGGGATACCCGGACTAAGGATTTGTCATGACCCAATTTAATCCCGTCGATCATCCACATCGCCGCTTTAACCCGCTCACCGGGCAGTGGATCCTCGTTTCGCCGCATCGCGCCAAACGCCCCTGGCAAGGGGCGCAGGAAACGCCGTCTAAGCAGGTTCTGCCCGCTCATGATCCTGACTGCTTCCTGTGCGCAGGCAATACGCGCGTGACCGGCGACAAAAATCCGAATTACGCGGGTACCTACGTTTTTACTAACGACTTTGCGGCTCTGATGTCCGATACCCCGGACGCGCCGGACAGTCATGATCCGTTGATGCGCTGCCAAAGCGCTCGTGGAACCAGTCGCGTGATTTGCTTCTCGCCGGACCACAGCAAAACGTTGCCAGAGCTTAGCGTGCCTGCCCTGACGGAAATCGTCAAAACCTGGCAAGAACAAACGGCGGATCTGGGTAAAACCTATCCCTGGGTGCAGGTGTTTGAAAATAAAGGCGCTGCGATGGGGTGCTCGAACCCGCATCCGCACGGTCAAATTTGGGCCAACAGTTTCCTGCCCAACGAAGCCGAGCGTGAAGATCGTCTGCAAAAAGCGTACTTCGCTGAACAGGGATCCCCCATGCTGGTCGATTATGTCCAGCGTGAACGGGCTGATGGTAGCCGCACGGTGGTGGAAACCGAACACTGGCTGGCGGTAGTGCCTTACTGGGCGGCATGGCCGTTCGAAACGCTGCTGCTACCGAAAACACATGTATTGCGTATTACCGATTTGACCGACGCGCAACGTGCTGACCTGGCGCTGGCGCTGAAAAAATTGACCAGTCGTTACGATAACCTGTTCCAGTGCTCATTTCCTTACTCAATGGGTTGGCACGGTGCGCCATTTAATGGCGAAGAGAATGAACACTGGCAGTTGCATGCACACTTTTATCCGCCGCTGCTGCGTTCCGCAACCGTGCGTAAATTTATGGTCGGTTATGAAATGCTGGCGGAAACCCAGCGCGACCTGACGGCAGAACAAGCCGCTGAACGTCTGCGGGCAGTCAGCGACATCCATTTTCGCGAATCCGGAGTTTAAATAATGAGTCTGAAAGAAAAAACACAATCTCTGTTTGCTGAAACGTTTGGCTACCCTGCAACCCATACTATTCAGGCACCTGGTCGCGTAAATCTGATCGGCGAACATACCGATTATAACGACGGTTTCGTCCTGCCTTGCGCAATTGACTACCAAACTGTCATCAGTTGTGCGGCGCGTGAAGATCGTAAAGTTCGCGTTATTGCCGCTGACTACGATAATCAGATTGATGAGTTTTCTCTTGATGCGCCGATTATCGCCCACGACAGCCAACAGTGGTCAAACTATGTGCGTGGCGTGGTGAAGCATCTGCAAAAACGCAATAGCGCTTTTGGTGGTGCGGATCTTGTGATCAGCGGCAACGTACCGCAAGGGGCAGGCTTAAGTTCTTCGGCTTCGCTGGAAGTGGCGGTGGGAACGGTATTCCAGCAGCTTTTTCATCTGCCGCTCGATGGCGCGCAAATCGCCCTTAACGGTCAGGAAGCTGAAAACCAGTTTGTCGGCTGTAACTGCGGGATTATGGACCAGTTGATCTCTGCTCTTGGCAAGAAAGATCATGCGCTGCTGATCGACTGTCGCACACTGGGCACCAAAGCGGTCTCCATGCCTGAAGGTGTGGCGGTGGTCATCATCAACAGTAACTTTAAACGTACGCTGGTGGGCAGTGAGTACAACACCCGCCGCGAACAATGTGAAACAGGTGCACGTTTCTTCCAGCAGCCCGCGCTGCGTGATGTCAGCCTGGAGGCATTTAACGCCGTCGCACACGAGCTGGATCCGATCGTTGCCAAACGTGTTCGCCATGTGCTGACTGAAAATGCCCGTACCGTTGAAGCCGCAGAAGCGCTGGAGAAAGGCGACCTACTGCGCATGGGTCAGCTGATGGCGGAATCTCACGCCTCCATGCGCGATGATTTCGAAATTACCGTACCGCAAATTGATACGCTGGTTGAGATTGTCAAAGCGACCATTGGTGATCAAGGCGGTGTGCGCATGACGGGTGGTGGTTTCGGTGGCTGCATTGTGGCGCTGATTCCGCAAGCGTTGGTTCCTGCTGTCCAGCAGGCTGTCGCCACACAGTACGAAGCGAAAACCGGTATCAAAGAAACGTTCTATGTCTGCAAACCTTCACAAGGAGCCGGACAGTGCTAAACGAAATTCCCGTACTGGCCCCCGATGGCCAGCCGTTTCGACTGCTAACCCTGCGGAATGACGCAGGGATGGTCGTTACCCTAATGGATTGGGGCGCAACGCTTTTGTCTGCGCGCGTCCCACTCAGCGATGGTAGCGTTCGCGAAGCGCTACTCGGCTGTACCAGCCCGGAGCAATACCCGAATCAGTCTGCGTTTCTTGGCGCATCGATTGGCCGTTACGCTAACCGTATCGCGAACAGTCGGTATACTTTTGCAGGCGAAACCATTGAATTACTGCCAAGCCAGGGTGAAAACCAGCTGCATGGCGGGCCCGACGGTTTCGACAAACGCCGCTGGCAGATAGTGAATCAGAACGACCGCCAGGTGCTGTTTGCCTTAACATCAGACGATGGCGATCAGGGCTTCCCTGGCCATCTTTGCGCGACGGCACAGTACCGCCTGACTGACGATAATCGTATTTCGATCACCTACCGTGCGACGGTGAATAAACCGTGCCCGGTGAATTTAACGAATCACGTTTATTTTAATCTCGACGGTGACAAAACCGATATCCGCCAGCATAAGCTGCAGATCCTGGCCGATACGTATCTGCCGGTTGATGAGACAGGGATCCCGCGCGACGGGCTGAAATCGGTAGCAGGTACCTCTTTCGATTTCCGTACACCCAAAGTCATCGACAGCCAGTTCCTGGCCGATGATGACCAGCGTAAGGTGAAAGGTTACGACCACGCCTTCTTGCTACAGGCACAAGGTGATGCCCGTAAACCTGCCGCTCACCTGTGGTCGCAGGATGAAAAACTGCAGATGGAGGTCTACACCTCGGCTCCGGCATTGCAGTTCTACTCCGGGAATTTCCTCGGTGGCACTCCCTCTCGTGGACCTGAAGCGTACGCCGACTGGCAAGGACTGGCACTGGAAAGTGAGTTCCTACCAGACAGCCCGAACCATCCTGAATGGCCTCAGCCAGACTGCTTACTGCGTCCTGGCGAGGAGTACACCAGCGTGACTGAGTATCGGTTTATACCTGCCTGATAGTGCACCGTGACAAGCCCGATGACGCAAGCCATCGGGTTTATTGCTCGTCCCCTCCCTGCCCCGCTCAAAATCGCACCACTTAAAGACAAAATCGCAACCTTGAGTTCACAAGAACCTTACACTGTGTCGCTATTTTCGCTATGGTTATGCGTAAGCATTGCCGCTGGCGCATTACGGCAATATAATGAGAATTATTATCATTCAATATGATTTATAGGAGTGAGTGTATGGCTGTAACGAAGCTGGTTCTGGTACGTCACGGTGAAAGTCAGTGGAACAACGAAAACCGCTTTACCGGTTGGTACGATGTTGATCTGTCCGAGAAAGGCGTAGGCGAAGCAAAAGCGGCAGGTAAACTGCTGAAAGAGGAAGGCTACAGTTTCGATTTTGCTTATACCTCTGTGCTGAAACGTGCCATCCATACCCTGTGGAATGTGCTGGATGAACTGGATCAGGCCTGGTTGCCGGTTGAAAAATCCTGGAAACTGAACGAACGCCATTACGGCGCGCTGCAGGGTCTGAACAAAGCTGAAACCGCAGAAAAATATGGCGACGAACAGGTTAAGCAGTGGCGTCGTGGCTTTGCCGTCACGCCGCCGGAATTGACCAAAGATGACGAACGCTACCCGGGTCACGATCCGCGTTATGCGCAGTTGACCGATAAAGAGTTGCCGGTAACTGAAAGCCTGGCGCTGACCATTGACCGCGTTATCCCTTACTGGAACGAAACCATTCTGCCGCGTATGAAGAGCGGTGAGCGCGTGATTATTGCCGCTCACGGTAACTCTCTGCGCGCGCTGGTGAAATACCTGGATAATATGGGCGAAGATGAAATTCTTGAACTGAATATTCCGACCGGTGTACCGCTGGTGTATGAGTTCGATGAAAACTTCAAGCCGATCAAACATTACTATCTGGGTAATGCTGACGAGATCGCAGCTAAAGCGGCGGCCGTCGCCAACCAGGGCAAAGCGAAGTAATTTCTTCGCCTTAAATAGAAAAGCGTGGAAAATCCACGCTTTTTTATTCTCAGTGAAGCTAAATCCTTAGCCGCGACGCGCTTTAACCGCATTCGCCAGCTGACGCAACACCGCATCCGTGTCTTCCCAGCCAATGCAGGCATCGGTAATGCTCTTACCGTAGGTCAGCGGTTCACCGTTATCCGGGTTCTGGTTACCTTCCACCAGATGACTTTCAATCATCACGCCAATAATCGCTTTTTCACCACCAGCAACCTGTCCGCAAACGTCTTTGGCAACATCCATCTGCTTTTTGAACTGCTTGCTGGAGTTCGCATGGCTGAAGTCGATCATAACCTGCGGAGAGAGACCCGCTTTGACCAGCCCTTCTTTCACGTCAGCAACGTGTTGGGCACTGTAATTCGGCTCTTTGCCGCCGCGCAAAATGATATGGCAATCGCCATTACCACTGGTATTCACAATCGCGGAATGACCCCATTTGGTCACAGACAGGAAACAATGCGGCGCACCTGCGGCGTTGATAGCATCAATGGCAACTTTGATTGTGCCATCAGTACCGTTTTTAAAACCAACCGGACAAGAAAGCCCTGACGCCAGCTCACGGTGAACCTGAGACTCTGTTGTACGCGCTCCGATTGCGCCCCAGCTCATCAGATCAGCGAGATACTGTGGGGTGATCATATCCAGGAATTCACCTGCCGCCGGCAAGCCGCTATCGTTGATATCCAGCAGTAACTTACGCGCAATACGCAGGCCGTCGTTGATCTGGAAGCTGCCGTCCATATGCGGATCGTTAATGAGCCCTTTCCAACCCACAGTGGTACGCGGCTTTTCAAAATAGACGCGCATCACAATTTCAAGTTCGTCTTTTAACTCTTCACGCAATGCCAGCAGGCGAGAAGCATACTCTTTCGCGGCTGCCGGATCATGAATTGAGCATGGCCCAATGACGACCAGCAAACGATCGTCGCTTCCTTTCAGAATTTTATGAATCGCTTTGCGGGCATGGGCTACCGTGTTTGCGGCATTTTCAGTAGCGGGGAATTTTTCCAACAGTGCGACTGGCGGTAATAACTCGTTGATCTCTTTAATGCGTAAATCGTCGTTCTGATAATTCATGATTTTTCCAGCGTTGCCATACTTATATAAATGAATGCAATCCCTCCAATCTATATCTTCAGTCATAAAGTGTAAACGGGGTTTTACACTTTGGACGGATTAATCCTGGAATCAACCGAAAAAACGCAATAAAGTAGCGAAAAACGAGATCTAAACTACAATTTTTAACTGCAACAACTTATTTTTTCATTTAATTCAATATTCTATGCTGGTTTTAATTTTCATACTGAAATATTTAACCACTCTCTGAGGATTTAACTGGCACATGCACTGTTGGAAGAGGTTATCCGACATATCGACCATAACAGGAGCATATTATGCAAATGACAAAGCTGGCCTCACTTTTCCTGACTGCCACCCTCACCCTCGCCAGCGGCGCGGCACTGGCAGCAGAGACAACCACGCAGTCCAATAATGGACAAGCAAATTCTTCGGCGGATGCAGGCCAAACGGCCCCGGATGCACGAGAAAACGTTGCGCCGAATAACGTCGATAACAATAAAATCAATTCGGGGGGCACCATGCTGCACCCGAACGGTTCATCAATGAACCATGAAGGAATGACAAAAGACGAGGTACATAAAAACTCGATGTGTAAAGACGGTCGTTGTCCGGATGTGAATAAAAAGGTAGGAAGCGACATCAACAATGATGTTGATACCAAAACGGATGGCACCAGCCAGTAAAGCTGAAAATATGGCTAATAACGGGAGAGCAATCGCTCTCCTTTTTAATTTTGTCAGCCCAAACCCGGTATGATGTCATACAGTAAAGATGAGAATAACAAAGGGATGACACGATGGCGCACTCACACACTCATACTTCTCCTGAGCTGCCAGAAGATAATAATGCCCGGCGACTGATGTTCGCTTTCTGTATTACCGCGGGGTTTATGCTGGTTGAAGTTATCGGTGGGATACTTTCTGGCTCTCTGGCATTACTCGCAGATGCCGGTCACATGCTTACCGATGCCGCCGCGTTACTTTTTGCGTTGCTGGCCGTCCAGTTTTCCCGTCGCCCTCCCACCATCCGGCACACTTTCGGCTGGCTGAGGCTCACCACACTGGCCGCGTTTGTGAACGCGATTGCACTGGTGGTGATCACCATTTTAATCGTCTGGGAAGCCATTGAACGTTTCCAAACGCCCCGCCCTGTAGCTGGCGGTATGATGATGGTGATTGCCGTTGCCGGTTTGCTGGCTAATGTTCTGGCCTTCTGGGTTCTGCATCGCGGTAGTGAAGAGAAAAATCTCAATGTTCGTGCCGCAGCACTCCATGTGATGGGGGATCTGCTGGGCTCAGTCGGCGCGATTATTGCTGCGCTGATCATCATCTGGACAGGATGGACGCCCGCGGACCCGATTCTTTCTATTCTGGTTTCCGTGCTGGTACTACGCAGCGCCTGGCGTTTATTGAAAGATAGCGTGAATGAGTTACTGGAAGGTGCGCCGCTCACGTTGGATATTGCTGCATTGCAACGCCATCTCAGTCGGGATATTCCAGAAGTGCGTAATGTGCACCACGTACACGTCTGGATGGTCGGTGAAAAACCGGTCATGACGCTGCATGTGCAGGTGATCCCGCCACATGACCACGATGCGTTGCTGGAACGAATTCAGCATTTCCTTATACATCACTACCACATTGAGCACGCCACTATTCAGATGGAATACCAGCCGTGTAACGGGCCAGACTGCCACCTTTATCAGGGGCTGTCTGGCCATACACATCACCATCATTAATGGGAAAGCGCGTGTGAGCCACGTTCGCGCGCGCTGTTAATCCACATCCTGCTACCGTTAAGTGCGATACCGGTCAGGATCATGTACTCCAGCGACATCGCATATACACCTTGCAGCGCAAAGATCACCACGCTGATGACGTTAATGATCACCCACAGCAGCCAGTTTTCAACGTATTTACGCGTCATTAGGATCATCGCCACCACTGACAACACCATCATGCAGGAATCCCAGAACGGAAACGCATCCGGCTGCAGTTCCGGTACGGCGACCTGTAATCCCAGCCCTTGCATGATGTTCACGGCAACGCGGGTCAAGAAAGCAAAGACCGGATCGATAAACAGAGTCATCAGACCAATGGCCACCACGCATACAGCCAGCCAGCCCATCGCTTTCGACAGCGGTAACCAGCGAATCTTCAGTTCAGCTTCATGCTGACTGGTTTGCCGGGACCAGGCGTACCAGCCGTAGATATTGGCGGCAAAAAAGAAAACCTGTAGCAGCAGGCTGGCATAGAGTTGGATCTGAAAGAAAATAATGGCAAATAGCGTGACGTTTATCAGCCCAAAAAAGTAATTACTGATTTTCTCCATACTGGCGAGGCCAATACAAAGTAAGCCAGCGATAGTGCCCACCGCTTCAATCCACGACAGATCGTAACCGCCTGCGCCAATCGGAATGTGTACCAGAATGTTCTGCGTGCTAAAAAAATCCATCTTTTCCCCCAGAGCGAAATACTCTAATTAAGCTCGTAGTGTAGCCGCAAATTCCAACATGCGGTTTAGCGGCAGGAGAGCCCCTTCGCGCAGCGCTGCATCAACCTGTATCTCATGAGCTACACCACCCTGCTCAAGTCCTTCAGCAATCGCCTTCAGACCGTTCATTGCCATCCACGGGCAGTGGGCACAACTCCGACAGGTTGCCCCCTCTCCTGCCGTCGGCGCTTCGAGCAACTCTTTGTCAGGAACCGCTTGCTGCATTTTGTAAAAAATGCCCCGATCAGTCGCCACAATAAGCTGTTTATGCGGCAGCGTTTTAGCCGCATTAATCAGCTGGCTGGTTGATCCCACTGCATCGGCCATATCAACAATGGATTGAGGAGATTCAGGATGAACCAGCACGGCAGCTTCCGGGTAGAGCCCTTTCATACGCGTTAACGCCTGCGTTTTAAATTCATCATGCACAATACAGGCCCCCTGCCAGCAAAGCACATCTGCGCCGGTCTGTTTTTGCACGTAATTGCCCAGGTGCCTGTCCGGCGCCCAGATAATTTTTTCACCTAAGCTATCCAGATGTTCTATGAGTTCAACCGCGATGCTGGATGTCACAACCCAGTCAGCGCGCGCTTTAACGGCAGCAGAGGTGTTGGCATAGACAACGACAGTACGATCAGGATGTGCATCACAGAACGCGCTAAACGCATCAATCGGACACCCCAGATCCAAAGAGCATTCGGCCTGTAAAGTCGGCATTAGAATGGTTTTTTCCGGGCTGAGAATTTTGGCTGTTTCACCCATAAATCTGACGCCCGCAACCAGCAGAGTCGAAGCGGAATGCTTCGACCCAAATCGTGCCATTTCCAGTGAGTCAGAAATACAGCCGCCGGTTTCTTCCGCGAGCTGTTGGATTTCAGGGTCGGTGTAGTAATGGGCGACCATCACGGCATCACGCTCTTTGAGCAGGCGCTTGATTTTCTCACGATAAAAGTGCTTTTCGTCAGCGCTCAATGGAGCCGGTTTTGGCGGAAACGGATAAATTGCTGCTTCTGGATCAAACATCACGCTCATCATGCTTTCTCGTTTTACTGACTTAACGAAATAACCGAGTAAAAGCGTGACGCACGCCATAATCGGTTAGCTTTGTTTTATATGCTAAACAAGATAGCGGATTGGCGCATAAAAGTCACAAGAATTGCGTATGATGATACTGCTTAGTGAGCGTTGTCTAACGCAGATGAAAGAAACGACTTATCTCCAGCAACAAAAAGACGCTACAAGCGTCTTTTTCAGTTGATGACCGTAGAGAGTTCGCCTTCAATAACCTTCGGATTGAAAATAAAAAAGATAATCCCTAACAAAAAAATCTAACAACTGCTGCAATGCAAAATCGTCTGCGAAATCGACGAGAGAGTTGTAAATTTTTCCAGTTTATCATCCGCAATAACTACATTGAGATCGTCTTCAATTGCTGTAAGAAGATCAATGAGGTCCACTGAGTCAAAGTAAAGATCATAGATAATATGGCTATCGATAGTAAATGAGCCAGGCGGCAATGATTTTATCTTTGTCACTTCAGACAATATGTATTCATTTATTGTTTCGATACTCTGCATTTTATTATTTTGATCCTGTTAATATCGTGGTCGATGCAAACCATCTACTGTCAGGGTGACAGGTGATTTGGGGTTACCCTTCTCATCCAGATAAGCGCTATAGGGTCGGATTATTCTGGCATCAGGCGGATTCTGTTGGGTTCTTTCCGGCATAGTCGCATCACTGACTTGCTCAGCACCCCGCAGAGATGATATTGCTGCAGTATTGGTAAGAGTAGAGTCATCGTTCGATACCATGCGATTAACCCCATCCCCCTGTACCGTGGTGCTATTGCTGACTATATTGTTCGAGCGAAATTCGTCAGATAAAGAAGTGGACCTACGTACCTGCTGTCTCAACGTAGCAGGATTATCGAATTCCAGCGCCTTATTACGCTGGTGAAGCGTAAGAGTTGCCGTGGAAATAAAAGTGTTATCACTCTCTTCGTTCTCGGATAACTGAATATTGTGCAATACCTGCAAGTCAGGTTCCGGTTGATTCTTTATTGCATCCTCCAGTGTACCGGTAAATAACCCTGATTGCCGGGTAAACGATGCGGTATCATTACCGACATTATTGGGACGCCGTAACCCCTGTGCACTCAATGTTACTGCACCTCCGGCACGTTCTTCCTTCGCAATAAACGTGTCGATGTTGGGCATCGGTTTTAATGATGCCTCAATACCCGGCGTGGAAATCTGTACAGGTTCGGTTAAGAGTCCATTGTTTTTAAATGTACGCTCATAAGCCGGGATCCGCTCGCTGGCGGGCTGTATGTTGTCAGATAAGGCCTGATTATCATCGTCTACTGAATGGCCTACATTTTCGTGTCTATCTGCGGCTGATTTATCAGTAACTACGTTATCTGTCGTATCATTAGCGCTATCTGCGAAAGAAGATAATGCAGAATTCACCGAACTCCCATCAACCACATCTGCGCCATCATCAGTATCCGTTGAATCTATAAAATCAGTGCTCGATACACCCCTGATTGATGGCATTATCGGCCGGGTGAGCGTTACTCCAGACGGATAACGCTCGGGCTCAACATTAGCCGTTTGAGTCGTGCCTGTGTGTGTAAAAAGAGAAAAATTATGTGGTAGTACAGAACTGCCATGAACATGCTGGCAATGACAAATGTGATAATGGTGAATATGATAAACGTTATTACCCCTTTCGAGCAATTTTTCAAGTTTATCACCAAGGTCGATATGTATCGTCGGATTACCGATGTTACTCAGATTAACAACGGGCGTTGCGCCTGACGGATAAAAGCTTTCCCTCTCAGGAACAGGCGGGTTTGCCGGGACGGTCGGAGAAATATTTTTGTCTTCCGGTTTTACAGCAGGAATATCCTTTCCTTCGGGTTCAACAGGCGGTGCTGCCCGCTGTGAAGCGGAGTTATCTGCCCGGCTTAAAATTTCTCGCAGATAGTTCGGATAATTAAGCATTGAATTAATGTGTATTGCTGCATGCTTCAAAAAAACCGTTCCTTCCCTTCCCGGAGAGGAAAGATGAGCAATCGAATGACACATGTTTTTTTCAGCATTAAATGCGGTTTGTTCCAGATATTTTGAAACGGTTGAAATATCGATGCCATGAAAAGAGAGCACATCACTACATTTTTTCCTGACATCCACCATCACCGCTTTGGCAAGCGCTTTTGGCCCCGCAAAGTTTTCCTTTAAATACAGGCCTAGTTCATTGACCGCTTTGTGGTAAGAATCACGTTCTTTATTTTTCCGATTAACACTGAAATTCTGTTCAACAGAAAAATGGCATCCCGGATTCTTATTACCATTTTTTATTGCTTCAAGCCACTTGTTGACGAGTTTACCGAACTGCACATCATCACGCCCTTCATCAGCATGATGAGCCTTAGCCAGATACACCGCGACTGCAACGTTTTCCAGATTTCTTTTTTGCGCATTATCGCCCGTTTCATAAGCTTGCTTGAAATCATCACTTAATGCAGACATAACATTTGTCGCGACGCTTTCACGATATTGATTCCTAAATTTTAGCAAATCAAATTTCGGTAACTCATTATCCGTTTTTACTGATTTCATCTCAGACGTCGTATGAACAGTCCGAAGAGCCGAAACCAATTCAGATAGCTTTTTATCCACGCTTACCGGCCGATATACTGAAGAGTCAACAGAGGCGCTACGAGTTAGCTTCATAGACATAATATTCACCGTTAAAATAACATATCAAAGATTGACCAGGTATTGATGATGGATAAATAAAAAGCTGAAGCATGCGGTCGTCAAACGCATAGCTAAATTTAAAGCAGAGTAGTGTAAGAGGTTTTTCAGTTCAATAAATTGTCATTTAGTTTCAGGTTTATGTGCAATATTCTCACTGTGCAAAAATGTATTAGGGACTGAAAACCCCATTCACGTTCTAAAAAAACCAAACCTCAGAGTTTAAGCCCCCAAGGTTTAGTTAAAATACTAAAGATGCAACTAAACATGTTGAAAATAAATTATGAATTAACCTGAATTACGCTTTCATATTATTGGCAAAAGCACTTACCAGATCAGCTTCCGTACGTCGTACATCATTCAGTAAGTTCATCATATTTGACAAAAGTTGCTGTGATTTCTGGGCCTGTTGTCGTGACATTTCAACCGACCCATCCATAACTTTTGATGCCGAACGCGCTTCAGTCTCCTCTTTCTGCTCGATGTTGCTGGCGAGGGTACCTGAGCCATCTGCAATATTAGCTCCGGATGTACCAATGGCGCGCTGAGCATCAATCTGAGAAGAAGTGAGACGAGTACGCGCTTCTCCTTGCAAAAAGGCCGCGTTAAAAGCATCGCGATTGCTGATGGCATCATCGATATTTCGCGAGGCCACAGCGTGATGCTCCGCTTTCATAGCACTCTCCTGCTTCTGCAATTCAGCAAGCGTGCCATCTGCTTTCTTCACAGTGGACGACGATTCAGAAATATCACTCAAATCAAGCCGCTCGTTCTTACTGGCGTTTAATGAATTCTGCATTTGGCGTACATTGAGATCCGCATCGTGCATACCTTTCAGGTTCTGATTAATATTCACTTTCGTTGCCGAATAGTTTTTCACAGATTTATGCGTAGAAACACCCGTACTTGCCATATTGATCGATGATGAAATAATACTTTTAGAGAAAGCAGCCAACCCCTGAGCTTTTTGCGCATCTGCGGCATTCATATTACTTTTTTCACTCATGATGCCAAAAGTACTACTCAGTTCAATGTCAGCGATCGATGCTTGATTCGCTAACTCAATCAACATACAGATCAAACTGGCCTGCTGAGAACTTTTAGGCAACACCAGACTGACTGCCTTAGAATCGCCTGGTTTAGCCAGTGCAGTCTCCAGAACCTGCTGTGAATTGTTAAGCAACTGCATAAACTGCTCACTACGCACCCCTGAGTGCATGTCAATTCCATCGTCGTTTCCACGGGTACCGACAGCAAGGCTGTTAGCAATATAATCAGAAATAGCGGAATCCCTTACATGTAGCCCTTTAACCTGAGTGCTACCATTCTCAATCGGAGCTCCAGCAAAAGGGATATTTAACTGCGAGAAAACATTATTAATTGTTGTATTCATCATTTATTCCTTATTAGATATCCTACACCATCTCAAAAAGCAACATACTGGAATATCGATACTTTCCGGTGTATATCCTAACAACGTAAGTATTTTTCAATACACCGATGATCAGAAAAACGCACAGTACGTTAACTATTTTTATGCTCGGGTGTGCGCAAATATGAATCGTCCAACCTCTTGCTCGCCACCGGCCATATCAGCAGCATTGGTCATAAGCATATTAAGATTTTCAATCGAACGACTGTATGCGTCAGTTACGCCATCAGTAAAGAGTTTCATGCTGGCAGATGCAGAGAGTAACTCCGTTATTTCCGCTAACATTTCACTCACACGCTTCTCCAGAGTCCCCGCAGCAATGTTGCCAGATGAGTCCACACTGACGTCAGCAACTCTAAGGATATCTTCTGCAAGATTGAGTTTATTCCCTAGCATCTTTGTCGCCACTTCATCGTCAAAGAATTCTTTCAGTAAATTCATCCTGGATTTCGCCCCATCACCAATTAACTGATTTAATGCATTAGCTACCGATTTCATCACTTTCGATATTTCAGCAATAACATCATCAGTAATATTTTTTATTCCTGAAAGGAGCGGTTTAACTGCTTTAGTGATAGCACTTAACACATTATGCAGAACTTTCTTGAGCATGTTTCCGATAATATTCATCAATTTATCTACAGGCAATTTTTTCGCAATGACTGCTGCACCTATTGCAGCAACTATCAATACAACAACCGCCAATACAGTAGCAACAATTTCGGCAATATCGTTTTTAACGCCCAGGCTCTCGAGCACTTGAGAAATAGCATTAGTGATAAGCTGAATAATGGGCATCAGCACATGTTCTACAATGGGTTTAAGCGCTGCGGCGATAAACGATTCATTACCAGTCACTTTTTGATAAATGGTATCTGCTGTCATTAACGCGATGCCAATGGCGGCAAGAGCCAATGATGCTCCCCCCGTAAAAACCGCAGCAACAGCGGAGACAACTGTCACAATAGCGCCAATAATTTTACCAATGCAGCCCATTGTTTCCTGCATCTGTTTGGATTTTTCCTGCTGCTTTTCAACCTCTTCCGCATCGCTGGTCAATTTTTCTTGCTGCGCAGCCTGAACCTTCTGTGAAAATTTCAGGTTCAGTTCCATCGTTTCTTCTGTCGAATCACCGATAATAGCGATCAATTGTGCCATCAGTAACGCAGCTGTACCTGCGGTTGTTTTTAAAGAGGACTGTAGCCCGGTATTAACACTGGCAGCATTCTTGTTCAGTGAGTCGAGATAATTGAGGCTTGATTCAAGCTTTACTTTTTTCTGGTTTAAATCAATAGATGCCAAACTTAATGTTTGACGAGCTGTCACCAGCGCCGTCTGCTGTTCATTCAACGAGGCCTGGCTTTGTGTAATTTGTGCATTGATGTTTTTCAACTGCGAGCTTAAATTTGCAGACTCTTCAGGGGAGAGATTTGGATCATTGAGCTGGGTTTCGATATCAGCCTGAGTTTGCTGTAAAGACTGGAGTTCTTGCTTGACCTGTGCGATTTGGGATTCAAGAGCGTTCACGTTTTGTGAAGCGGTCGCTTCAGCAGTTTTTGCGTTAGCGTAATCTTGCTCTTCAGCTTCAACCTGATTCAAAACTTCGATGCTGGCAGTCGAATTGTCCTTACTATACTTAGTGTACATTTCAACACGAGCTTGCAACTCATCAATGCTTTGCTCGCCCAGCAAGGTGATCATGTTTGCCATCAGCTCATTGTAGGTCTCCATTCCCCCTTTTTTTTCGGCCTCAAGTCCGGATGGGGCATTATGCGATGAGGTTGGTGCTCGCAAAGAGGGTTTTAATGTATCACCATTGTTTTGCGATTTATCAAATTGAGTAATGACTTTATTTTCAACGATTTTTCGGGCTGCATCCATTTGCGTACTGTTCAATTTAACAGCTTCTGCTTTAGATGCGATATTGATATCTTGCTGAATAATATTACTGGTATATGCTGACAGAGGCAGTGGGTTATTTGTTATTCCATTCATGATTTTCCCTTTCTTCTTCCTTAGCGGTGATTTCGCTGATATTTTTTATACTGTCAATTGATTCCAGATACAGTTTTGCCTTCTCTATTAATTGCGTATCCTGCTCATGTTCAATCACGAGTTCAAAACATTTTTTTGCTCTTCCTATGTAGCGAAGTTGCATATTGCATTGCCCTGCTTCAAACATCGCTCTATAGTCATCCTTACTTAAAGCAAATGCGACTGAATATATATCCAGAGCTCGTTGATACTGTTTTTTAAGCTGGTAAACAGACGCGAGGCCGAATGCATAGTCAGCATTATAGAGATCATACATAAAAAGAAATTTAAAAAACTGCTCCGCCAGATCCAACTTACCTTGAGTGTAGTAGTCATAAGCGCAGGTATAGAATCCCTCCATGAGGTTTTCAGGAAGAGCATAGAGTTGCTTTTTTGATGCTCCTGTTTTCATAAACTCCGTCAATAATTCTTCACTGTCCCCGATATCGAAACCGCTCAGAACATGCTCTGGTATGATTTCTTTACTCACAGAATTTCTCCTTCATAAGGGATAATTTTTGACCTTTATGGTTTATCGATTCGCAGCAGTTCATTTCAAGCCTCATTGGCACCTCATCAACAGAGCATTATTTCTCCACCCCTCAAGTATTCATATAAATAAAAATTTACTTGTCTATATAAAACAAATTTAAATCGCAGGTAACAGCTGGCACAGGTAATAGATAATCCACAGAGGAAAAACCTCACTACAATTCAGGCATTAAATACTATAACGAAATACTTATGCCAGAAGTCGATTATACATGAGGTTTGTCAGAAGATTTACGCGAAAGCTATCAAAACAACCAATTTCACTGTAAAAACAATAATTTTACAGAACGCCGTTTGTGGGCAAAAATTGATTCTAGTTTTGGATGCGTATCGTTAATGTAATTTATAGAAATAAACTTGAATTATAAAATTACACGTTCATGCTCGGTATAGGTTCTAAGAGAAAGGACATTTAAATCTTACAAAAAAATCAAATATAAAGTAATAACGTAGCCGACCACAAATATTAAAAATATCGTTTATTGATATAATCGTGGTATTAAGGTAACTATACAAATATAAGTCACATTTTATACTCAAAGAAAATATTTCGCTTTTTGCAGAGTTTGCATAATTTCATTATCTAATGAATTTTTAGTATTACCTCCTAAAATCCCATATAGTTCACATATTTTTTGACGATTGCTATCATTGGTCACAAATTGTAAAAATGACTCTTTAGCAAAAGTTCTATCAAGCAATCTCTCCACATCGTCAAATGAATATGACAAACTAAATATTAACGAAAATAGCGGATATCCATCAAGAGTCACTTGCTTCTCCAGACGACTATTTAAATTATAGCTACTTAGTCTATTTTCCTGATAGAACAAGGATATTGCCTCATCCTGTAAATCTCGTTTCTGCACATCAGCTATCGTATAAATGCGTTCCGCATCCACCAAACCAGGCTTGTCACTCATTTTAGCGTTATCATATAATGTTCGAGCGACCTGAAAAGTGGTGTCAATATTTGGTAAGAAAACATTAACAATTTCATCGACGCGCCTCTGGGTCTCAATACGTTGGCGTTCTTCCCCAATCATATGCGGACTACCAGACACCAGAACATTTACATGATGTAAGTCTTGGGATATCCCTCCTTTAGAAGAGGACGTAGTTCCTACCCTAACCATGTTACTCAATGACTTAGTAACATTTTTAACCTCTGAAAGCTCACTGTCAAACGAAGTTCGCTTTTGAGAAGTGTCATGACAATCATTTACCAACCCTGGCTCTTTTTGAGTATCGACAGAGGTAAGCGAATTATTCTGAATAGCTCTAAGCAAATTTTTATTAATAGTGGTCATATTTTGCCTTCTTGACAAGCCCTATCGTAACAACGCTCATACATCCTTCATTAAAGAAGTTCTTATGAACGGCAAGACTATACCACTAAATGAAGTCAGACCACTTATATATATCGCTCTTCTGATTACTAAACTAAACTGATTTAGTACCTGGATTCTGTCATTGAACCTACAGTAACATGTATACATAAAAAGTGTTACATAGTAGTAGAGATTATAACCTCAATACATTATCACTGCATTAGTATCTAATGTCAGCCATCAAAAAAACGCTATACTAAATAAAACTTTAGACTCAGGCGTAAGACTTTACGGGATCATATACATAACATTCAAATCTTAATTAAAAGGCGTTTTTTGAAATCAAAAAATGCTTTAATGATATATTTTATGTATACATCAGATAATATGAGAAACCAAATGAAGATATCTAATCATGTGATACCAAGCTCCCCTTTTATTTCAATTAATAATGTAGATGCGCAGCCAAAATCGACTGCGACAAAGTTTAATGAGCAACTGAAGGATGTTAATCAAACTTCACAGATGCCCCATAAAAAGCATAATTTCATCCACACAGGGATCCGTGCTGCATTGCACGCGATTAGTGCTATACGCATTTTACTTTCACACAAGCACACTCCCAAAGATAATGTGCAGACAACCGAGCATTTTGGGAAAATAGGTTCAGTCCGACATAATTCGCAAAGCGATGCTCTCTTCTCGAATAGAATCACATCAGCATCAGAGCCACAATCTATCGAGATAGCACAACGTCAAAAAAGTAGCATCCCTCAACCTCCGCCACTACCCTTGCCTGTAAACTCCGCAACCCCGCCTAAAGCGGTAGGGTCTCTGGCAGATGCGATCTCGCAAGCTAATCTGAAGCATGCGCAACATCTGGATGCGCCAGTCCCCACAAGTAAAGGGGTACAAGTCGACTTCATGGCACAATTGAAAGCAAGACTATCCAGTATGCATGCTACTGATGACCAGTCTCACACTGACAAATCAATGAATAAAATTCAGCAAGAAATTGCTGAATTGAAGAAAGAATACCAGAGCCCGGAAGCAGTGCAAAAACGAGAAGAAGCTGAAGCAAAAATGGAGGCCAGAGTTAGCGCAGCTATAAAAGCAGAAGAAGATACTGAAGCAAAGACACAAGCAGTCGCCCAAGCGAAGGCGTTTGTTGCAGAAGTAAAACATGATGCTAAAGGTATCCCTTTACCACCCCCTATGCCAGTTGGTCTGCTAAGTACACAAGGTAAGCCACAAATAATCTCTGAGAGTACAGCAAAAATAAAAGTTGCAAGTAAAGGACAATATAATATTGACCCAGAAATGGCTAAAAAGCATGGTGGTTTAGTGAGTGAACTCAATGCGCTCTTTGCGAAGAGAGCCAATGAGAACTATGAGGTACATCACTCTGAGAAAGAATACGACACCGGAAATATTGTAGCAGTTAAAGAAATCATTGAACCGAATATAGATGAAGGGTTTCAATCTGTAACGAATATAAATCTCGATTTGAAAGGGATCCCTGTTCCTCCACCTTTACCGGTCAATTAGTGCAACACATCTCTCAGTCCTATTTTTTCTATCCGTTCAGCCATCAATATTTATTGATGGCTGAACGGATAATCTCGAAACAAAAAGATATACAGGCCTGATTTAGGAATAATTTTGATGCAGTAGGCTGACAAAACTCCTTAAATTTTCATCTTCAGGACGCTTTTTTAAAATAATATCCATATAATTATCAGAAAGATCTTTTAGCTTCTGTTGTTCATCTTTAGTAAAAATCGCACAACTATCTGTTTCTATATTAGCTTGTGTAATTCTTATACCAAACAGGCTAACATTATTGTCTTTTGATGTTAAGAAATAATTTGCACCTGATAAACTCTCTGCCAATGGTTCATCTGAACATAATGAGTAAAATTGACTTTTATCTGGATGCATAAGGCAAACATCATTATACACAGCCTGATCTACAGGATTCTCTCTCTCCTTTGAATAAACTGAACATATATGGACAGATGGGTGATTAAGTAATTGGGGGACCGTTTTAACTCTTTCTATAACAGTGTCATAGCTCCCTGCATGGTGTGACACGGAACCTGATATTAGTGATGGAGTACATAAAGCGTTTACATGGCAGAGTGGGGTTACAGGGTTTAACGTTGTAAAAATAATATCTGCTCGCGTTACCTCACCAGACTCCAGCAAACTTAATAATGCATGCTCAAAAATAGCCTGTAACCCTACTGCTCTGGGACGAATTGAGCTATCTTTCTGCTGAAGGCACCAGGTGCCCGTTTTTTCAAGTTCATTCAAGCATGCCAGTAAATTATTGCGGTGTGTCTGAACATCCTCTTGTTGTGCATCAACTGAAATCCCCGGTAATTTCGGCATCGTTTCAATTAACTGTCGGGAGTTATCAATTATATAATTGTTCTTTCGTGAACTATCAAATGAAACATGTGGAGGGCATACTTTAGTGATGTTTACCGAAGATGCACAATTTATTGAGTTTGTCGTTATTGACATATTAATACTCTCCTGTCCAATTCATATTATGTAAAACAAGTTGATATGAGACAGGAGAAATGTAGCAAATAAAAAATCCGCAACCTATTAGATAAATATTTATACCGCGCCTACTCAATTAATCTGAAGCACTTTTTTCTTGCACTTTCAGTCTAATCTTCTGCTCAAGTAACTCAATGATATTTTCATTATTAAATCGTTCTTTTTGACGAATACCGTCCATATAGAAAGCACTGTTCTTTTTACCACCGGCAATGCCTAATGATGAAACCAGTGCTTCACCGGGTCCATTGACAACACATCCGATAATGGATACATCCAAAGGGGTAATAATATCCTCAAGACGCTGTTCCAGTGTATTTACTGTATTGATCACATCGAATTCCTGTCTGGAACAGGTTGGACAGGCTATAAAATTGATACCTCTGGAACGAATACGCAATGACTTTAATATATCAAATCCAACTTTAACCTCTTCCACTGGATCAGCCGCCAGGGAGACTCGAAGTGTATCACCGATTCCTTCAGCTAATAGCATCCCTATACCAATCGCAGATTTTACGGATCCGGCACGTAATCCCCCTGCTTCTGTAATCCCCAGATGAAGGGGTTGCTCGATTTGTCTGGCAAGTAAGCGGTATGACTCTACCGCAAGAAAGACATCAGAAGCTTTAACACTGATCTTAAAATTGTGGAAATCATTGCGATCAAGAATGTCGACATGTCTCATTGCCGATTCAAGCAATGCAGCTGGCGTCGGCTCATGGTACTTCTCCTGAATGTCACGTTCCAGAGACCCTCCATTTATGCCAATGCGGATTGGAATGTTTTTGTCACGAGCACAATCTATAACCATGCGGATACGCTGTTCATTACCTATATTGCCCGGATTAATTCGTAAGCAGTCAGCACCATACTCTGCAACTTTAAGCGCAATACGATAATCAAAATGGATATCTGCAATGACAGGAATCGTTACTCTCTGTCGAATGATTTTAAATGCTTCGGCCGAATCCATAGTCGGAACCGAAACTCTAACAATATCGACACCTACGCGCTGTAGAGCCTGGATCTGACTAATAGTTGCTTCGACATCGCAAGTCGATGTGTTTGTCATCGATTGCACACTTATAGGTGCATCACCGCCAACAGGCACTGTGCCAACATAAATCTTTCTGGATACTCTGCGATTAACAGTATTACAATACAACATATAATCTCTCATAAATAACTTGAATAAGTATTAGGATTCTCCTGAATTTATGGAGACATCCACAAGTAAGATGGTAATTACATATCCAGACTTTTTACGTAAGTGACTAGCTGAATATTATTCGTGATATTCAGTTTCTGCATTGCATTATGTTTATGAACAGCTACTGTAGCCACTGAGCGACACAATTTTTCTGCAATTTCCTTCAGCCGAAGTCCTTCAACGTATAAACGAACGACCTGTAATTCCCTTTCTGTCAGTTCCGCCATCACTGATGAATTTACTGAGTCCACCTCAGCCTGAGCAATAAGCATTTGAATATAGGGAGAAAGCCAAATCTTATTACGTTTGACAGCCGATATTGCACAAGTGATTTGCTCAGCTATATCGTCACGTTTACTTAGCAAACAAGTTACGCCTAACTGTAGCAATCGTTGTAGAGTCCAGGCACAACGAACATCGGTAAAAATAAAAATATTTTTTACTTTTCCAGAATCAATTATTCTCCGGACTAATCGAAAACTGTCATCGTTTGACCCTTGAGTAAAAGAAAAATCCGTCAGCAAAATATCTAAGGGCTGATTATTCTTCATGAGCATTTTAAGCAACGAATCCCCAGAGGAGCAGCATTGGGCCACCTCAATATTTTCGATACCGGCAAGAATTGAACGCAGACCAATCAAAACGATAGGTTGCTCATCTGCTATAGCTATTCTGACTCTTTTGTTATCTCCCTGAAGCATAATTCACGCATCCCTAGCAATTATCATCAAAGAAGCACACATTCCATTACTATATAACAATCATATAAAAACATGAAAATCAGGGGAGAGTAACATGAATAAAGCGCCAGAGCTATAATATATGTTTTTCCAATCTGCAAAATGCAATCACCAAATAAATAACCCTCAAGATATTATTCACATTATATATTAATCCTTACCAATCAGAAATATACATAGGATTGTCTTCTTGCTTCTGATCACCGCCTAGCATAGCCTCAACACGATATTGTGAAATCATTGTAGCCATCATTAACGGTTGCATATTTGTTGGATTTTCATTTTCAACAATATCAGTATCGTCAGCTTTAACAAAAAAAAGCAAGTCATTAGTAATATGTTCAGACATCTGACAGGTTCTACTTAGGGATTTTATATTATTAATTTCAGAACATTCATTATTACTGTCGACAGGTACAGAAAATGTAGATATACGCATGATACCGCTCCAGATTAATTGCGTAGGAATTCTTTATCTGTTTGATATAGTGAATCCATCGTAGAGGATAAAATCTTTGCAAGGTTATTAAATACTGTATTTGCCTGTGAGTATTTCTGTGCAATAATTTGAGTATCGCTCTCTATTGTACTGCATGCGCTATTGACACTGTTTTGCCATTGATTGAACCGCGCAGTGCTCAGCGGGGATGATAACTTATTGACAGAATCCCGTATATCATACATCGGTTGTAGATTAACAAAAAAATAGTAATTTGCACCATTCACTCTATAATCTAATCCTAGCTGATCCTGCCAATAATCTGCTTCTTCTTTGGAGTTAACAGTCAAAATTGGTTTTTTCTGCCATTTATCAATGACTTTATTGATCTCATCTTTAATACCTGTGAGATTTAACTTAATTTCATCAGTACCATTATCCATATAACTGGTTAGCGAGGCCTTAAAAGTATTTACATCTTGCATATAAAGTTGATATTGCTCCGTAACTTGAGCATAGATGTCCATATAATTATCTTGCATATAAGCCAGTTTGTCACACACATCATCATAGATTTCCCAGTCAGACATCATATTACTTGTTATATTGCTTAATGTATTATCCGATGAGGTCAGAAGAGGTTGAATGGATTTCAGAACATTCTGTGCCGGTGAAGTATCAATATTTACACCATGAAATTTTAGTGTATCCAGCCATAATTTTTGATAGGATTGTAATCCGGATACTAAGTTGTCACGTAGTTGATTTGAATTGTTCGCAGATGGATCATTATTTATCGAGTTTAACGAAGTATTGTTTGTTGTATTGATATTTTCTACTTTCGACAAAAAACCTTGCCGAGTAATACTCAAAATCGTTGTTATCGTCATCAACTCCGCTCTCCAAGATATTGAACGTATAATACTATTTAATACCTGACACCCATCGAGCAAGATTAGCATTAAGTTTCATTTAGAACTTGCAAAAAATGCTCTTATCATATGAGGCATATTTGTCTTTATAACGACAGGTGACATCATGGATGTAGCGTTGTGTTGCCGAAAATGGCGGTACTTTATTGTTATAACGCGCAACATTTCCAATCCCTGCATGATAAGCTGCCAACATTAATTCAATGTTATTATTGTATCTGATAGCCAATTCAGAAAGGTGCTTAACCCCCAGGC
The DNA here is from genome assembly GCF_945906775.1 of Citrobacter sp. Marseille-Q6884. NCBI lineage: Bacteria > Pseudomonadati > Pseudomonadota > Gammaproteobacteria > Enterobacterales > Enterobacteriaceae > Citrobacter > Citrobacter sp. Marseille-Q6884. The sequence continues at coordinate 2,649,011 of NZ_CAMDRE010000001.1, read as the reverse complement.
GAATATTTATTTCCGGTTCGAGTAAATGTCTTTTTTTTAAGTCTAGTCTTGCATTTTCAGCCAGTTCTTTTGCCGTAGCTGGCATCAATTGCATAAGTCCTAGTGCGCCACGTGATGATACTGCATTTGGATTATATCCTGATTCAACAGCAATAATAGCCTTAACCAGCTTTGGATCTACGTTATAGCGGTAAGAGATTGCACGTATTAAATAATTAGTTTCTGAGTGTTCTTTTAATTTATTCCAGGTCGAAGCAGAGTTCCACCTTTTTTTATACAGTTCTGTATAAGGGTTAATACCTATCTTCACCTTGTGCTGAATGTTTATTGGAAGATCAGATATGGGTGAGCATACAGTATAATGCTGGCTTATCTTTATTACTGATATTCGCTTAATTCCGCCTGGGTCCAGATAACAATACGACTGCGCCCATACACTCAGAGTTATAGTATAAATACATACTAATAAAATAAAATTCCCTTTCCCTTTATTCATGTCATTATCCCTCTTTAATCTTTTATTGTTGAATACAGTGAATCATTATCCTCACTATTACGAGCTAAATCTGGCTCTTGTTTTCCTGCATTTTCAACCTGTTCCAACCAGGTAATAATTTGCATTATAGATACCAAGTGATTATATTCTACCAACTTAAATGGCTCAGCATCTTTATAAATAGCTCGCGCTAATGGAATGTTACGTAGCACAGGAATATTATGTTTTTCTGCATATGCAATCACAGCAATGGCCCTGGCATTTTTCTCAACAAGAGAAACAAATGGTGTATCCATAAAACCACTATGGTAGTAGATACCTATAGCTATATGTGTTGGATTCGCAAGAATGAATTTCGATTCACGAATGTCTGATTTCATTTGTTCAGATAATAATTCCTGGTGTATTTGTTTGCGCTTACCTTTTATTTCTGGGTTGCCTTCACTATTTTTATACTCTTGTTTAATCTCTTGTTTAGTCATCATCAATTCTTTTATATATAAGAAGAAATCTGCCAAGGCATCAAAAGCGATGACAACTAAAATAGGAATCAGCATGTAAATAACAAGTGGTGGCAGTAGACTCCGCCAGGTTACGATATAGTGCTCCAGATCACCATAGGGCAAAGAAAAAATTCTCTGATGATATTTTATAACAAAAATACCTATTCCGCATATTGACATAAGTAAAAACAAAATAGACTTAATGCTGTCTTTTAATGATCGAAGACTAAATATCTTTTTGAATCCTGATATCGGATTAATGCTGGAAAAATCCAAGCGAATGGCTTCTGATGCAAGATGAAAACGCGTCTGGATCATTGTTAGGATTATGGCAAAAAAAATAGAAACACCGACAATTGAAGCAATGATCCTCAATGCAGTGATACAAACCATTTTGGTATATTGTTCTATAGACAGATTTACAAATCCTGTACTAAATATATCAAAATAAAAATTAAGATCACTAGCAGCTAATGTTGCATAAACAAAACCAGAGATACCAAGCAGCGATAAAAATCCAATAAAGTCACGACTAATAAAAATCTGACCTTTTTTAGCTGAGTCCTGTTTCTTTTTATCTGTAGGTAATTCTGTTTTTTCTTCCATAGATTATACATCCGCCCCTGGTAAAAAATGTAGCAATTTCATATCCAATAATTTAGGGGTCAGCACTGATGTCATATAAATAAGCAATACAAAAAAAGCAATAACACTTTTAATCGATAGAGCCACTGAAAATGCATTCAACTGTGGAGCAAAACGTGATAAAATGCCAATTGAAATTTCAATCAGAAAAAGTGAAACCACTACTGGTCCAACTAAAATAATTGCTGAAGACATCATTGCATTAAGCAATGTTATTGTTTTTAACATCAGAGTCCAATTAAAAACAAATATTTCGTTCAAAGGGAAAATAGCATAAGTTGCATAAAGTGCCTTCGCAATGGTTGCCATACCATCATTTATTACGAATATGGCGGCAAAATAAAAATTCATGAAAGTACCCATCACTGATGTATCAACGCCAATACCTGGATTCATCGTACTGCTAATCGTTGCTCCACGCTGATTGTCAATGATCTCACCGATTGCAAGTACGATCCAAAAGGGTATAGCAAAACAAAACCCACAGATCAGACCGATAATAATTTCTTTCAATACAACCATCACGAAAGGTATATCTATAATATCAGCATACTGCCCTGTCAGAAGTGGCATAAACCCTATAACAATAAAAATTATAATTACATTTTTTACTATCATGCCACCAAGTATTTGGCTATTTAAGTATGGTAGAAGCAGGAATATTGGAAGTAACCTGGCCATTCCACAAATAGCCACCATGACAATAAAATTAAAATCCGTGAAGTAATTCATAAATAATGCCTAGTGTGCACTAAAAGCCATACTGAGTACTTCAACAGCATAGTGTCGCATTGTAGAAATAAACCAAGGGGCAGTAACGAACAGACAGCAACAAACGGCTAAAAGTTTCACACCAAATGGGAGTGTTTGCTCCTGTATGTGCGTAACTGCCTGGATTAATGCAACAAGAAGCCCAACGCCTGTTGCTACCAGGACTGGTAGTGCTGATAATAGCAAGATCAGATATAGTCCTTTGTTACTGATATAAAAGATCATATCCATATATGATCTACCCTTTCCACAAACTTGAATATTGCATTACCATGCCTGTTGCTACTTTTGACCAACCATCTATAGAGACAAAAAGTATTAATTTAATAGGCAATGATATTGTAACTGGACTCATCATCATCATCCCTAGTGCCAGTAGGATATTAGATACTACCAGGTCTACAACGATAAAAGGTAGATATATGTAAAACCCAAGAATGAAAGCATCTTTGATTTCACTCAACGCATAGGATACCAGCAGTGAAAATATTGATGTATTTTCAGCTGTCATTTTCTCAGGCCCTTTTCTATCATTTCCTGAGACCTTAATCTGCTGGGTATATATGTCATCAAAGAACTTTAGCAATGATTTATCTGAAAATTTAAAAAGATAGCGCTTATAATCCCCGAGACCTTCATCGACAAAACGCTGTACGGACTCAACACGATGGAAATCTACACCTTCAGTCACAGAGTATTCATATACTTTCGTCGCAATGGGAAACATAACAAACGAAGCCAGCAAGAGTGCAAGTGAGTTCAATGTCAGTGTTGAGGGTACCTGCTGCAAACCAATTGCATTTTTAATTAATGAAAAAACAATCGAAAATTTAATGAAACACGTACCACCCGCAATTAAAAAAGGCAATAGTGTTGCAAAACTGAGCAGACTGATTAAAGAAATATCATTTGTTCCCCACATGATATTATCTCACACAGTTCCATATATGTTATGTATTTCTACAGCTAATCTATCATCGACACGGACCAATTCACCTGCAGCGATGACTTTTTTCCCGACACGAAGATTAACATTGACTGTGCCACCGACCTTTTGCAGAGGTAAGTGCTCATCCACTTTAATACTTTGTAGTTCGGCCAAAGTCATGATTCGTTCTTCAAGGAAGAATTCCACCTTTAATTCCAAGTTGTCCATTGTTAGACAATTTTTCTCTACAAGAGATATACTGTCGTCTGTTGTGCTTGCATCATATTCTTCCATCGAATCAACAATCATATTTCCCTCGTCTATTTTAAACCCCATGGTGATTGCATTTGCTATTGTGGCTTTACAAGTTTGTACCTCCAGTATGAATAAATCACCACAGCATAGTTCAGCAATGTCAGGATAGTGAATTAAGGTATAACCTAAACAGATCTTCATTTGTAATATCAAATGTGACCAATTTGCTTCGTTGACTATTTTTGGCAAAATTGGAACGGTAATATCCGCAAGCTCAGCCCATATAAACCCTTTCGAAGGATCCATTGAGACTAACGGGTAAGCGATCTGAGTAGCATTCCGCACCCCTTGTACATCAAAAAGTTCTACAGGCTTCTGCGATACTGGCATCAATAGATCATGACAAGCGAAATAACGTTTGGCCAAACCTGTAAGCAAATACTTATCTACCAGCTCTACGGGTAACGTTTCGGCCGCCGGTGAGCAGTGATGTAGGAGTTTGTCCACATCACAATACAAATTAACTACTTGCTCGCTTAGCGTTGCTGTAATATGAATAAATTCCTTTTGCGAAGGCGATATTAGAGTCTGATAACATTTTCCCGTAGCATTAGCATATCTTTTCAGTAATGTCAGGTGCCTGTTAACTTCGCGCAGTGCAAGGAAGTTCATTTTTCGCTTTCCTCTTCTTCACTATGCTGGCCTGAGTGATTACTGTGCTCACGTCCCTGCTCCTGAGATATGGCTATGTCGATTCGGATACCAGAAACACCATCACTATTTTGTTGCTTTACTAATGCACTGCGCACCGTTTCATCGGACGGTAATATGTTGACGTTAGTTCCCATTGAGAGGGCATCAGGAAAAATCAATTTGGCTGTGTGATTAGCATTATCAGTCCAACTTTTAAAATGCCAGGTCATTTCAGCCCGTGAATTGTCACGTAAGTTCGTAGTGCCTTCAGTGTGTACTCTATCAGCCACTAGCGAATTATTTTTATCCTTGATTTTTCCCCTGTCAGCACTTCTCTCATCACCACTTATTGCTTGCACTACTCTTTGAGGCATCGGTGGCTCACGATGTGTTATTAATACCTGCCCGAGCGCAACGACTTCCTTTGTCTGACTAAAAGTATCCAGTTCAAGCTGTTCGTTGCCCTCACTTTTTGGTAAAACACCGCTGTCCAGCAGCGTTAAACCTCCGCTGTCTGACACAACGCCGTTTACTTTTGGATGTGTTATTGGAGGCGATGTTATATCTGTTATTTTTTTTATATAGCGCATTCTCAGAGCATTGTCTGCAGAGTTTCCAGCTAAGGGAGGTGTCCTCTGTGGCCCCGAGATAAGAGTGTTCGCGCGATGCTTATCCACACCCCGTTTCCCCTGAACGGCCTCCGGATAATCTCTTTGTTCTGTAGTAGAACGCCCTTCTCCTGGTCTCTTACTTGCACCTACAGTCGCTGCGTGAGCAACGATTTCCGTTGCAGCAAGTTTCTCTTTGCTCACCGTCATGACTCTATGGAAATCTCGCTCATCTAAAACAGGACGCGCTGTATTAGTCCATTCCATCGAGCCTTTTACCGAACTATGTTGCGAATTGCTCACTTCAGAGATAATCCCTTGCCCACCTCTGGAATCCAACACGAGATTAGTGGGTTTCACATAGTGTGGTTGGTATAACGACACGAGTCCGACGCCCTGCCCGTCAGTAATGTCGCTGCTTTCCTGGAGACATTTTCTTTTTTTTAGCCAAATGCCACGACGCTCTTCAATTGACAATACTGGCTGATCATCATGAATAGATAATATTTGATGTTGGGAAACAGGTTTGATGATCATTGAGTTACCCATGTGACACATTCTTCAACCGCATGTTCATCCTTTTGGAGTTGATTCCTGATCCGCATTTTTTTCGTGCGTTCAGATATCCATTCCCATTTCTTTTTTTTCTTTTCATAATGCAAGCGTATACGTATAAAATCATCACGTTTATCTATGAGTAAGTCTACCGAATCTTTTATTTCCTGGATCTTAAGTTGTAATTCATCATGCCGCACTAAGATAAGTGCCTCTTTACGTTTTAGTGTAAATATATCTCGCTGTATTACAGCTTTACCCAATATCTCTTCCCACAGAGCACTGAGGTCTTGTTGCATAACTTTTTCTTGCTCATGCATATTTTTCAATTGGGTCTGTGAATCCATCAACGCCTTTTCACATCCGGAAATTTTCGCAATGGCGCGACTGCAGTGCTCATCGTAAAAACGTACCAAATGCTTAGATCGCATATAACATTTCCAGCGTATCAGCGTAATCGCTGCGATCATGCATCGCCTGCTTCACAAACTTATCAATTGCAGGCCGCTTATTAATGACTTCATCCGTTTCTCTATTTTCACCTGGCGTATATTCACCCAGATCAAGCATGAGCTGGAGCTCTTCAAGACGCGCAATATATTCACGGATTTTTGCGGCCTGGTTAAGCTGCTTTGAATCACAAATAGAGGAGACAACCCGACTGGCGCTACGCAGAACGTCTATCGCGGGGAAATGTCCTTTTCCACCCAACTTCCGGGAAAGATAGATATGCCCATCGAGGATAGAGCGAATTTCATCACCTATTGGATCGACATCCTCTTCCTCTTCAAGTAACACGGTATAAAATGCCGTAATACTCCCCTTGAGCGTAGCCCCACTTCTCTCAAGAATACGCGGTAGTTCTTCAAATACAGATGCCGGGTAGCCCCGGCGTGCAGGCATCTCACCAGCAGACAGCGCTACATCGCGCAATGCGCGCGCATAACGCGTCATAGAGTCCACCATTAGAACTACTGACATACCATTATCGCGGAAATATTCGGCAATCGTCGTCGCAATCAGTGCAGCATTGCGACGTTCGACCGCTGGCCTATCCGACGTCGAATAGACAACAATAGTATTACAACGTTTTTCATGAGGAAGTCCCTCATCCAGGAATTCAGTGACTTCACGGCCACGTTCCCCCACCAATCCAATAACATAAACATCCGCCATAGAATGGTTGATGATCATCGACATCAAAGAAGTTTTACCTGCGCCGGCACCTGCAAAAATTCCGATACGCTGACCTATACCACATGTTAGCAGGCTATCAATCGCTCTAATCCCTGTCTGAAATATTTCATGAATAGGTCTGCGTTCACTAAAATCAGGCGGAAAACTTGCGATGGGACGAGTTGTGGAGAAGACCGTATCGGTTTTCGGGTGCTCACCAAAACGTTGACGTACATTGCCCTGACAATCAATGACGCTACCAAGCAATGATTCACTCAGAGGAATGGAAAAGGTGCTGCCAGTCGGGACAATAAGATCCGACGTAGAAATCCCCCCGGACGAACCAAGTAGGCTGAGTGTCGCCCCTTCTGTGCCGAGACCGATAGTCTCGGCTTGAGCGATAGGTGTACTTGATTGCAGAGATCGATAAAGAAAACAACGCTCACCAACGAAAGAGAGTTTTAATGGCGCTGTTATAATTGAACCAGCCACCGTAGATATTTTTGCATTGCATGTAAAAAAATCGTGAATGGCCAAATCGTCCATTATTTTAGTACCTTATAAAACCTTTGCATCAATTCAAAGAAACTCTCCAGCGCCATACCAAACTTCTCACCATTTTCCATATATTCAGGATTCAAAATAGCACGCAATTCGTACCATTCATCCCCAGCAACCAAATGGAGTTGTGCATTAGCCGCCCACTCATATTCCGCAACCAATGGCTCAATGATTTGCGGAGCACACTGAATTAATAAGTTTGGATTTACGGGCACAAGTTGAGTCCACATAACCACATTCTCATCAATAAATGAGATCAACAGTGTTGGAGAGGACTCAAATGTCAATTCGATTGTTGAATGGTGGTCAATATCGGAGATGATAGCAGGATCGCATCCCAAATAATCTAAAGCTTCTTTTAGAATTTTGACTAACTCAATCTGATACATAAATTTTTCCTTTACAGTGTTTTAATAACGTTGATTTTTACAGATTCAGAAATTTCACCAAATGACAGCACCTCCAGTTCCGGGAACTGAACATCCAGCAGCCGCTTAGCATAGCGACGGATATCGACAGCAGTTAAAACAACGATTTCTTTTAACGGATAATTAATAGACTGGATTCCGTGATTAAAGACATTCATAACATATTCATTGTCTTCTGGATCAAGATTAATAAATGATCCTGTTGAAGTGTTACGAATACCTTTGCGAATACGATTTTCGGTTTCCGGAGAAAGAAGGAGTACAGACAGATGGTTGTTTACCGAAAACTTATCTGAAATATAACGAGCCAATGCACCACGTACATGCTCAACAAGCAGTATGGTATCACGCTCTTTGCCGGCCCATAATGCTAAAGCTTCAAGTACAACCTTCATGTTTCGGACAGAAATTTTCTCTTTCAACAACCGCTGAAACACCTCTGCTACACGTTGTACCGTGGCATGGCGATATGTTTCTTTTAGAAGCTCTGGATAGAGACTTTCCATCTTATCGAGAATATTTTTAGTTTCCTGAATACCAAAAAACTCTGCTATATTTTGCGAAACAATTGACTGCACACTTAGACTTAACTCATTTTCCGCTGAACGAGTCATCAGATTTAGTGCCTGCAATTTGGGTAAATCTTCATTTTTGATCCACTGGCTTTGGATACCTGCTGTTGTGAATACTTTTGTATCGACATCCATCAACTCTATAGCATTATCCCATTGCAAGATTTTGCTGTAACCAAAAGCTATATTAAACTCACTAGCCTGGACCTCGTTAATCAGAAGTTTAACGCTATCAACGCACTCTCCCACAATAGCGTTTACTCTTACATCCGGCAACTCTATGCCAAAATTAATATAAAAATCGCGCTTAAGAGTCCCGGATAGAGATTTGGCCTTTTTATCATCAAAAATAACTTCAGGAACCAGAATTAATATTGGCAAGGTTTCAGGTACTATATTGCTCAGATCAGTATATTCTCCATCACCGGGGTCCTCCTCACTTAAATTTCGTGAGAATGGGGTCATAAAAGAAGAATTACTACCTGAAGATTTTTGGTCTAATTTACGCTTGTATGCACGATACCCATATAGTCCAAAAAAAAGCATGGATAATATAAAAAAGACCATCAGCGGGAAACCCGGTAGCATTCCCATTAACAATGTGATGGCTCCGGTAACAAGTAAAACAAAATCTCGGCTAAATATCTGCTCAATAATATTGTTACCGAGATTTTTACCATCCTCACTAACCCTGGTAATAACAAATCCTGTGCCAATAGAGATCAATAAAGCAGGGATCTGCGCTACCAATGCATCTCCAATAGTCAAGATGGTATAGATATCCGTTGCATGGGAGAAAGACATACCTAAACGTCCCATGCCAATGGAGATCCCTCCCAGAAAGTTGACAAATATGATGACGATACCAGCAATCGCATCACCTTTAATAAACTTCATCGTGCCATCTAATGCTCCAAAGAGTTGACTCTCTTTTTCCAGCATTGAACGTCGTTGTTGTGCAACTTCGGGAGCTATAGTGCCTGCACGCAGATCGGCATCAATACTCATCTGCTTACCAGGCATAGCATCAAGAGAAAATCGAGCGCAAACTTCAGCAACACGTTCAGAACCTTTAGTAATAACAATAAATTGAAACAGTGTGATAATAGAAAAAATAATCAAGCCAACAATAATATCTCCAGCAATAACAAAATTACCAAACGTATTTATAATATGCCCTGCGTCAGCTTGTATTAAAATCATTCTACTGGTACTTATTGATAACGCTAACCGGAACAGTGTTGTAATAAGCAGTACAGAGGGTAGAGCTGAAAACTCGAGTACCTTCTGAATGTAAAATGTACCAATAAATAGCAGTATCGAAATACTAATGTTAATCGCCAACAAAATATCGATTAGCCATGTTGGTAATGGAATAATGAGCATGGCAAGTATTACGACCATCAAAACAACGAGAAACAGTTCCGGTCGTTGTGATAATTTATTAAAAATGTTCGCAAACATAATAATCCTTGCGTTACTGATATGCCTGGCTGCGGTTGACTACCGAATACGCACAATTAATAATGGTTCCAAAATCCATATTATCTGCAAGTAGACAATAATGAACCTTTCTTCCACATAAAAGGTATTGCTCATTAGTCCACATGTCTTCCTGCTGCCGTTGAATAAAATCATAAAATCTATCAGGAGAAACCAGCGTTTCGACCAGGATTATAAACATGCTATGCGCCAGGCTCACTCGCAGATTTAAGCCACAGCACTCAAGCTGCAATTCCCCACCCTGCTTTAATTTCTCCAACTGTTGCTTGAATGCGGCATCACTATCATTCATAGCGTATACACTCTCTTGTGGATGCTGTAAAACCAGTCATAATGATACTGAGTTCAAGGTCAACTGCATTTTTAATGGCAGCACAATCCTGAGTTGCGTTTGAAAAAAGAAAAAGAGGAAGTGTACGAACCAGGCCTTGTACGACATGCAAAAAATTCACTTTATCTTCTTCATTGTTATACTTCATGCAGCGTTGTATAAAATCTGCGGTGATATTCCCGCACTCACTTGTGTTGCTGACTAAAGAAATAAAATAATCCAGAACCATTGACTTCGAAATTTTCCACGTTGAATTTAACATACCAATATGTTGAATCCCACGCATAAATGAGATATCGGCGGATTTTATCACGCTAAGGATAAATGATGTGTCCAGAAGCGCTCCAAACTCCTGATATGTACAGGACGGGTCATATGAGTTAATATCACAATGGAGTGACCTGACAATATACTCTAGTGCCAGATGGTATTTATCAACTCCTACTTTTTCGATCAAAGATTTATATATATCGATAGGTTCCCACTCTTCGGAGATGAAATCTAGATATATTTTCCGCATCATTTCAGCATCAAGATTCAACATACTACCGTAGACATCAACTTGATGTTGAATATTTAACCCAGTTTTTATTTTTCTTTTTTCTGGTCCAGACAACAATAAGCTATAGGTATCTTCCAGGAGCGTAAGAGATACATCCATTAACTCATTTTCAGCAGAGTTGTTTCTGATTTTCTTTTTGTTCTGAATGAATGACTGTAATAATAAAGCAACATCAACGGGGTTATTATACATTTGCGATATAATGAACAATAATTGCTTTGGTGTCATGCCTGAGTCTTTTGCATAACTTATAATTTTTGTAATATGTTCTGGTTTTTTTTCTTCCAGTATTCGTATATATTTTTTTTCCGCATCAGCTGAATTTGACTGTGCCTTGTCAGCACGCCGGTTCTGTAACATAGTGCTTAACAACATAGACAAATCATCTGCCATGGCCAGAGCTACAGAATTCGTTGAATAATTTGATTTTACCTCAGCATTATCTTGCATTCTGGCTAAATCATCGACGAGTTCAGTTATACCTGATGTCATGCCAGTTTGTGATAGCGACGAAATATTTATGAGCATTATGCGTTACCTGATTCTGCTAATTTCCAGATTGATTGCCAGGATTTATAATTTTATATTTAGCATCAAAATGATTAATTGCGTTCCATCCATCGTTTATATATTTATTAAGATCACTATTTTCAGTGCTGAAATCTTTCAAGACTCTAGGTTGGATTAAAAAAATACGTACGGTCTTACTGACTGTGTTCGTAGTATTTTTAAAGAGATTACCAACATAAGGAAGATCACCTAGTAGTGGAATTTTTGAAACACTAAACTGAACCTGATCGCGGGTATAACCGCCAATCATTAAACTTTGCCCTTCCATTACTCGTGCTAACGTGCTTATCGTTGTATTGCCTACTACAGGTAAATTATCAACAACTTCGGCCTTGCCGTCTTCTGAAACGCTGGTGCTACCATCCATGATCTCAAGTGTCATTTCAGTAATTTTATTATCATCAGAAATCATCGGAGTGACACTTATCGTCGTGCCATAAGTCACCGTTTGCAAATCAACATTGTTTTCACCTGCCAGCCGAACGTAAAAATTCTTAGTATTATCAAACAGCGATGGCATATTCTCCTGAGCTAAGAGGAAAGGACGTGATACAATATTTGCTTTATTATTTTTGCTTAATGCAGAAACCTCAGCGAGAAAAAAGTTCTGTTGCGTCGAACTAATAACACTTCCTGTATTAAAAAGTGCACCAATCTCATCGCCTATCTTAAACTGCCCCCCCCAGTTTACCCCTATCGAATCGAGGTCATCCTTGCTAATATCCACAATCCATAATGACAGTTCAATTTGTTTACGTGGCACATCTAATGATGCAATCAAATCTTTAATCATATTGACCTGGGCACGTGTACCCTTCACCATTAAACTATTACGGCCGGTAAATGCCACAACTTTCATATTATTATTTAGTTCATCCATCTCATCCTGCTCAAAACGTGCGCTTTGTCCAAAGGATGGTACCTGACTCTCACTTTCGATATTACTTTCTACCGGCTTACGGGCTGATGAAATTTCTCTGGGATGGTTTGTATCCGACAATAATGTATTAATTGTTGTAGCAATTCCTGGTATTGCAATAGTACGGTCACGATATTTATAACTGCGATCGTCAACAAAAGCATGACGCAACTTGATCGTTTCTATCACCTGCTGCTGGAGATCATCATTCGGATTATCTTGCATTAGGCTGGTAATAGCGGTAATGATGTCTACATACTTTGGAGGGCCAGATACATACAGCGTATCAGCACTAAAATTCATTTTTAGTGGATAGCGGCTATCATATAAAGAATTTTGCTTTAAAAAACTTAGTAAGTCGCCGAAGTTACGTTTTGAAAACTGTACAACAGCAGTAGTAGCTTCTGAAGCCTCATAAATATAAAAGATTGAACCATCAAAATACCAGATCAACCCCAAATCAGCCGTTACGGCTGATAAAGTCTCAATTGGTTTAGTCAAATCAAAATTTCCCGTCACGAAATACTTTTTTGCTTTTGCGCTGGCAATAATGGGTTTTTGTATCTTTGACGAAAGAGCCTTAAAAAGATAATCAACGCCTTTATCTCGGGCAACAAAACTATTTTCAACGTGATCAGTAGATGCGTTTTCCGTCTCCGCTGCTGTTGTTAGCGACACCAACGTTGTCCCTGGACTGGAGGCATCACGTGCGTAGAGCAGGCTACTTTGACAACCACAAAAGATGGCAAGTCCGCCTAATATGCCAAATTTACATTTACTATATGCAAGCGAAAACATTTCTAACTTCATCCAAATAAGTATTTAATATCACATCGCTGTCCGATTCATATGTGAATAATCGAAGAACTACATTATTATTGTCTATAGCTATTGTGACGATTTTTAGTTGAATAAGCTTTGCCCATAACGCTGACAACGTGCTGTATTTTGTCAAGAAATCTGGGTCCTGTAGTGAGAAAAGCACAAGTTCAATAATTTCGGCACCGTCTGCTGTCGCGAGAGTTATATCATTTTCCATTCATTTTCCTGATTGCATAGGGCGAAATACCTAGTACCGATTTAAATGTTGAACAGACATGGGCTGAAGACGAATAACCGTTCTTGAGAGCTATTTCAGTAATACTTCTTTCACCATCAAGTATGTCTAATATAGTTTGCGCTAATCTCCAATCAGACATTTTAGATTTTGCAGATACACCAAGATATTTTTTTGTGATTTTCCTAAAATACGAATAGGATAAGCCATAAGTCTGGCATAGCGTATTTATTTTTTCGTTAGAACATCTGTTTTTAAAAAGATATCCTGTTAGAAAATATGACTCCTGCCTGCGTATGCATTCGAGTAATTCCAGGTAGCTATCTCGACCATTTCCCATCAAATAGCTGCAGATAAACCAATAGATAAGTTCATCATAAGAGCAAATATCTATGTTCAGAAGGAGCTCTTTATCTTTATTTCCGTCTGATAACTGCTGGCTTTCGTCTAAAAATGCCATTATTTCGCATAGCGGATGCATAGATAAGCAGACATGCTGCACATCGTCAGGGAATGATAGCAAAGCATGCCGTTCAGAAAAAATCAGTGACATAACGTTATCGTGGATACCTGTTACACAATAACGGGCTCCAGCATCAGTCACGACTTTAGCCATTTGTTGTTGCCGTTCTGTTGATGTTGCTTTGACAAGCAATATGCTTTCACCCGTTATCTCTACGGGTCTGGACTGTGTATGCCAGCTAAAAATTTTTCTCATCAATTATACTCCTTTGCTGGAGATACTTATGATGCCTTTGTCGCGATCATTGCCGATATAGAATTCTCCGGCACATATGTTCATATAGTCTGTAAGATCAGGAGTCGCAGAGTGATAGGATACTCGTTGGTTATCTGCTTTAAATTCAATACGTAAATCATCATTCTTTTTTGCTGCAATTGCATACTGTATAGCGCAAGCACTCATTCTTTTCTTTAATGTTTCTAGCGAGTACTTCGTTGTATCAGATAATCTATCAGCAGCCAGAACTTCGCCCTCTTGCGGCTCTGTACTGTAATGCGTAACACAAGCGCTTAATAGCCAAGGTACTGTTAAAATCAGTAGCAGACGCATCAACATAGCTGCTAATTCCACCACATTCATATTTCTTGCCCATGAATTGATTTTCCAACTTCAGTCACTCGCATGTATCTCTATCCTACACGATGTTATTCACTCATTCGCTGTTACTGGGCAGAGCGTACTGTAACCATTCAGGCAGATCTCTAAATAAATTTTTATTAACCATTCTTGTATCTCTGGCTAAACTCCTTTTCGAGACGAGCACGGCAACTCAAGCGCTCACAAGCTGGTTACTCCTGTATATTTATATTAATTCATACAGGTATTGTTTTTGTGATTTGAACGAGATGGCACAGGGCATAGTAAACTCATGCAAGAATTTGTCTTAAAGATCCTTTCTGGCCCTATGTTTGGTGTCGATGTTAGGTTACCGAGTGAAAATGTTCACCTTTTTTTCTGCGATAATGAAACCATTGAAAAAAGCCACACCGGGAGTGTGTATCAGCACTCATTAAATACATTGGTGATCCCCTGTGCTTATGGCGCTAACGAGAAAATACTCCTGCGCCTCACCAAACCTGAAGAATTTGAGCTATCAGAGGATCAAACAATAACCGTGACAGTGCAGCGTATTCCACTTGGCTTGCACCAGACTGGCGACACTGAGGAAGGAGTCATATCAGACGGTAGTATTCAAAATGACATTAGCGATGCTAAATCTGAAGGTATCACTCTGTCGGACGGCGAGAAAAATTTTGAACCTTTAGCAATATCATTGAATCAACCTGTCACTATTGGTCATGCCATTATCGCTCTCAAACATATATCGGAGGAGTGGAGCCATGACGTTACGCAGTATCATTATCCGCTCCTACAGCAGAAGATTACAGAAGTACAGAGCTCATTGCGCCATTCTGTAAAAAAGGATCACGTGTTCTTTTTTAAATGTGCAGTGTTTGGGTCCCTCTGTGTAGCCTGTGTAGCGGTGCTGTTTTTATTTTCCACTACGAATAACGTTGGTACACTCAAAGATGTGCTCAGCCCTGTTAATCCTCATATTAGCCAAAATAAAAATGGCGAGACGTATATCCTGACAAGAACGCTCTCAGATGCCGTATGGTCAGAAATAGCACTCCGTAAAAGTAACCATTCCAGCAGTCACATTAATATTATTTCTGAACCAGCAGAAGTTGAAAATATAGAAAAATTGCTTTCAGAACATGTTATTCCATTTTTTGATGTTAAATTCACATCTGCATTTACTATTAACTTGACACTTAGCCAGGAACGTAGTTCTAAAATTAAGAAAACTGATCAACTCATCCATAATGTCTTACTTAAAAACTTCCCATACTTGAAGTCGATCAATATACAAAGAGTTTCTGATAAGATTGTACTTGCAAATGCCACTGAACGCCTGAAATCACTTGGGGTTTATCACCAGAAAGATATTACAGAAGATCACGTGACCTTCAATATAAGTGGTGATGTTGATGATTTTCGTCTAAGTACTTTACGCCAGCAGGTTAATGAGTTTTATGCTCAATATGGTGATCAATATGTAAAGTTCATTATCAATCTAAATGAAGATCCATTACGCAACCGGACATTTAAGACTGGAAAAGATAGCTATATCGTCATTCCAGGAAATCACTGGTTATATTCCGATATAACTGCAACAAATCAATATTAAATAAGGTATTTGTTATGTTAGTTTCTAAGACACCTGTAATAACACCTGTAGACGGTGGTGATTCCACTCGTTTTATTGAACAAACATCCAACAACTTTGATGCGGGTGTAAAGTCTCTTCAGGACAAGTTGACCCAGGCCCTTTCGGCATTGCAAGCCGATCCCTCTGACCCTGCATTGTTGGCTCAGTATCAGTCGGCATTATCCTCTTACACATTGTATCGTAATGCACAATCAAACGTCGTCAAAGCATTCCGAGATATTGATCAAGCGATTATCGCTAACTATAAATAACATCTGGGGTGGAATGTGTCTTTTAGCCAAATAAATGCTATTGGGAACATAGGTCGATACGGTCATGATACCCAGTTGACAGAAGCAGAATTTTCCAGTGTTTCCATTATTTCTCTCGAAGAAAGATTCAAGGAAGCCCTTTCAAATCAGGCTGTAACAAATCAATTTACCCGGGAAAAAATCTATTCTGCACTGAATGACCCGAATGTCACCAGTGATCCGATCAAACTCGCACACTGGCAGGAACAACTTTCTATTTATACGCTGGATATCAACTTCTGTAGCACGCTGGCCAGAAAAGGTGTTGCCGCGATTGAAACCCTGGTTAAAACATGATTAAAAACCTGGTGCCAAAATTCATCCTTTTCATATGCCTCTTAGCTCTGAGTGGTTGCGATTCTGAATTGGTTTCAAATCTCTCAGAACGGCAAGCTAATGAAATAGTTTCACTTTTAGAGCAAAATAATATTGATGCACAAAAGGTAAAAGGTGACAAAGGTATTTTTTCAATTCGTGTTGATAAAAATTATATGAGCGATGCAGTTGACTTGCTTAATACCTATAATTTGCCCTCAGCTGAACATATTGAAATTGCCGATCAGTTCCCCTCAGATGCTATGGTATCAACACCTTTGGGAGAAAAAGTTCGCTTAATTTCTGCTATCGAGCAAAGATTGGGACAGACAATTCTGGAGATTGACAATGTTACATCAGCGAGAGTTCATCTGAGTTATCCAATTACTGCGGATACTAATGAAAACATAGTCCCTCCATCAGTTTCTGTACTGCTTATTTATAAAAATACAGTTAACGAGGCTGAATACATTGACAAAATAAAACGTCTAATTAAGAACAGTTTAAGTACAATAAAGTATGAAGATATTTCAGTTGTCATTTTCAAGAAAAGTGACACTATCAGACCCAGTAAACCTGTACAGTCAACCCCCGTTTGGATATTCGCGGTGTTCGGCTTGCTGACTGTTTCTGTTCTTATACTTATTGTCTTATTCTTCTTCCGAAGCAAGAACATCACAACTCTTATAAAGAGTAGAGACAGTGATTTGGCGTAATTCTCTTTGTATTGCTTGAGGGTATAAATGATATCCTCAATTTTGATCAGTGTTATTGTAATCCATGATAAGGTATATGCCGTGCACTACTATACAAGACTCATTAATATTCTGTACAATCCTGCCGGCTATTGTGAGTACAGTTGGTTAGCATTTCCTTCTCTGCATGACATTGAAATCAGTGCATTGCCAGAATATTTAAAGAATCACTTTCTTCTCGAGAAATCAGAACCAAACATTTTATGTGGTGATGATATAGATCATAACGAGCTTACTTCATTATTCATCAATAACTGGGATAAAATCAGCCATGCAGCTCATCTTATAGGCCTGAAGTTATTGTCTGCACAAATTATTAGTACGCCATCATATATAAAGAACTTAAGTTATAGTGAAATAAAATTCATCTACCTTCCTCTTCCCTTATCTGTTCCTGAAGTTGTGGATATTCCAAAAGACCTCAGTAAAAGCCATATCAGCCAGGTTGGTGCTAATTTTATCTATGGTGCTGCAAAAGAACTTCTCCCTATGATTTTTCTGGAGAGATTACGATTTATTTTCCCCTTATCATTTAGCTATCAAAATGCGTCATGTGGTAGCTTAAATAGTGCATTACCTGCTTTGAAATGGGCTTTTGAATATGCTTAAGAAAATCACCGTCAAGAAAATACCTGGGGTAAGTGTCGGTAAAATCATTAAACATCATGATGTGATCAATTATCGCACGTTTAATCAGATACTTGACCACACACAACGGCATGCATGTAAGGTAATACGTGATGCTGAGGGCGCCGTCGATGACATTCACAATCGCGCATGGATTGAAGGATATGTCGCAGGTATGACATTTTCTATTCAGGATTTTGCGAAGTTTGTTAATGATAATGAAAGCCACAGAAATAATATCATAAACAGTGCCTTAGAAATTGTGACAACAAAACTACAGACCTTCTTCAATCATGAAGAAACTATTTGTCATCTACTTGGTATTTTGGTCGAGCGTCTGACGACGGAGCCACATAATCTCACCAGAGTTATTGTCACTATACCGGATAGATTGCACTCACACAGTCATGCAATTAAGCATATGTTTGTTAATGCAGGACTTACCATAGAAATAAAAAAATCCTCACATCAGACCATTTTGGTAGAGTATGGTAAAGAAATCTGGACGTATGAATTGAACAAGGTCGCAGATAATCTTGCGCGTAAAGCAATCCAAAAAGCACTTAGCGATAGCCAACTTCAAAAGCAGTGTGAAATGAGCAGCATGTCAGCGCTAAAAAATATACGCGATACCCTGAATCATTATCTCAGCGATCCAGCATAACCGTATTAACGAATGAACAGTCGTGGTTTACTGCTCGCGCAATGCCACTCATTTTTGTCAGCGATACTATGGCGCCTTTTGTACATACAGGAGTCATACGGTTATCTTCTTCGCGGTGATATCCGTATTCTCGCAAGGCACGGACAAACTGGTAGACAATTGACTGAATCGATCTCGGGTAGGCGGGATAGCATTATTGAATCTGCCGTATTATCAATACAACCAGCTCAGTGGCTTTTGCGCATAGCGCACGCCTGAGGCGCCCGGAAAGAGGAGGAAAAGAGAAAACAAATGTGGCTACCGGTGACTAGCATAAACTCCTCTACAGGCGCTGTAGGCACTCAGAGACACTACCTGAGATTCAGTGTTCACCTGCACACACATTTTCGCGGATTGTTATGAGTGGCGCTATAGTGTTTTAAAGCAGGGAGCGATTATCCCATTTTATAAATCGTACATAGCAAAAAGGCGCCTTTAAGGCGCCTTTTTACATTGGTGGGTCGTGCAGGATGACTCGCTTCGCTCGCCCTTCGGGCCGTCGCCGTAAACGGCTCCGTTGTCTCACTACGTGAGACCCGAACCTGCTGCAGGTTCGAATCTTATAAATCGCAGATAGCAAAAAGGCGCCTTTAGGGCGCCTTTTTACATTGGTGGGTCGTGCAGGATGACTCGCTTCGCTCGCCCTTCGGGCCGTCGCCGTAAACGGCTCCGTTGTCTCACTACGTGAGACCCGAACCTGCTGCAGGTTCGAATCTTATAAATCGCGGATAGCAAAAAGGCGCCTTTAGGGCGCCTTTTTACATTGGTGGGTCGTGCAGGATTCGAACCTGCGACCAATTGATTAAAAGTCAACTGCTCTACCAACTGAGCTAACGACCCCTTGCGGGAATTACTGCTTTAATCTTTTCAGGATGGTGGGTCGTGCAGGATTCGAACCTGCGACCAATTGATTAAAAGTCAACTGCTCTACCAACTGAGCTAACGACCCATCGGGGTGTTACCTGAAAGATTTTACTCGTTACCAATTTAAAATTGGTGGGGCGTGCAGGATTCGAACCTGCGACCAATTGATTAAAAGTCAACTGCTCTACCAACTGAGCTAACGCCCCGAGTGGTGGGTGATGACGGGATCGAACCGCCGACCCCCTCCTTGTAAGGGAGGTGCTCTCCCAGCTGAGCTAATCACCCGAACTACGCTGGATACTGCGTACTCATTAATTGAGTGGTGGGTCGTGCAGGATTCGAACCTGCGACCAATTGATTAAAAGTCAACTGCTCTACCAACTGAGCTAACGACCCACTTTTGCGTTGCTTTCGGTTTGTTTAATATCCCGTGGCAACGGCGGCATATATTACTGATTTCAGATTTTAGCGCAACAAAAATTTCGATGTAAATAACTCAACTGCTTAGGAATCACACGACGCGACCAGAAATAACACGATTTCTGGTCGCATGGTGTACATTACATCGAACCAAGGCGCTTTTGTGCTTGTTTCGCGCCATCAGTACCAGGGTATTTAGTGATAACCTGCTGATAAACCGCTTTCGCTTTTGCTGTATCACCTTTGTCCTGCATGATGACGCCAACTTTATACATTGCGTCTGCAGCCTTAGGTGATTTCGGGAAGTTTTTTACTACCGAAGCAAAATAGAACGCCGCATCATCTTTTTTACCCTTGTTGTAATTCAACTGGCCCAGCCAATAGTTCGCATTTGGCAGATAAGTGGAATCCGGGTATTTTTTGATGAAGTTCTGAAATGCCTCAATCGCATCATCCTGGCGGGATTTATCCTGCACCAGTGCAATTGCCGCGTTGTAATCCGTATTGGCATCCCCAGTTTGAGCCGGAGCGCCTGACGTTGCCGCAGAGCCTGTATCAGGCGATGGCGCCGCAGCCCCGCTCTGAGCACCATCCGTAGACTGCGCTGCTGGCGTACTGCCGCTGCCGAGATTATTTATCTGCAACAATATCTGCTTCTGGCGCTCAACAACCTGATTAAGCTGATACTGACTTTCCTGGATTTGACCACGTAGAGAATCAATATCGGACTGATTATCGGAGAGTTGTTGCTGGAGTTGAGTTAAAAGCTGACTGTGAGCGTTAGAGATACGCTCGAGTTGAGTGACACGGTCTTCGACCGAGCCTGAGCCGACACTACTGATTGGCGCCTGTGCAAAAGCGGCCCAGGGGGCCGCTATGCCAACCAGTAACGACAGACTCAACAAGTGATGTCTGAAGTTACTGCTCATGCAATTCTCTTAGTAAACCAGTACGGCACGACGGTTTTTGGAGTAAGCCGCTTCGTCATGACCCAGTACTGCAGGTTTTTCTTTACCGTAAGAAACGATGGAGATCTGGTCAGCAGAAACGCCTTTACCCTGCAGGTACATCTTAACGGCGTTCGCACGACGCTCACCCAGGGAGATGTTGTACTCAGGAGTACCACGTTCGTCCGCATGACCTTCTACGGTGACTTTGTAAGACGGGTTGCTACGCAGGAAGTTAGCGTGCGCATCCAGCATTGCAGCGAAATCAGAACGGATATCGTACTTATCCAGATCGAAGTAAACGATGTTGTTCTGCTGCAGTTGTTGCATCTGCAGACGCGCTTGCTCTTCGGAGGACATGTTGCCGCTGCCGTTTGCATCCATACCAGTGCCGGCACCCAGCATGCCTTCGCTGCCGTCATTGCTGGCGTTCTTGTTAGAAGAACATGCCGCAATTGCCATAACAGGCAGAGCGATCATCAGCCCTTTCAGCACTTTGTTCAGTTGCATTTCAATGATTCCTTTATTAATCAATTATTTATTATCACAGATACGGCGACCAGGCAGGGAATTTAACCTGTCCATCGGTTGCCGGAAGACGCGCCTTGAAACGCCCATCTGTAGAAACCAAATTCAGCACGGATCCCATCCCCTGAGAAGAGCTGTAGATTACCATAGTGCCGTTAGGTGCCAGACTTGGCGTTTCATCCAGGAACGTTGACGACAGAACTTGTACGCCACCCGCTACCAGATCTTGTTTGGCAATGTGTTGCTGCCCACCATTTGAGCTTACCATTACCATAAATTTACCGTCGCTACTGACATCCGCATCCTGGTTTTGCGAACCTTCCCAGGAAATACGCTGTGGAGCACCGCCGTTAACATTAACTTTGTATACCTGAGGACGACCAGCCTGGTCAGAGGTAAAGGCCAGGTTTTGGCTATCCGGGAACCAGGTAGGTTCAGTATTGTTGCTGCGACCATCAGTCACCTGACGAATCTGACCAGAACCAATATCCATAACATACAGGTTCAGACTACCGGTTTTAGACAGGGCAAACGCCAGTTTGCTGCCATCCGGTGAAAATGCTGGTGCACCGTTGTGACGCGGGAACGACGCAACCTGACGAACCGCACCGTTAGACAGCGTCTGGATAACCAGCGCAGAACGGCCACTTTCGAAGGTCACATAGGCCAGTTTCGAACCGTCCGGGGACCACGCCGGAGACATCAACGGCTGCGGTGAACGGTGAACCACGAACTGGTTGTAACCATCGTAGTCAGACACGCGTAACTCATACGGGAACTGGCCACCGTTGGTCTGAACAACATAAGCGATACGGGTACGGAATGCGCCCTTAATACCAGTCAGTTTTTCAAACACTTCGTCACTTGCAGTATGACCCGCGTAGCGCAGCCACTGCTTGTTCACTTTATAGGTGTTCTGTGCCAATACGGTACCCGGTGCGCCACCGGTGTCAACCAACTGGTACGCCACACTGTAAGAGCCATCAGGATTCGGCGTAACCTGGCCAACAACCACGGCATCAATACCGAGCGCGGACCATGCGGCAGGCTGAACTTCCTGCGCCGTACCCGGCTGCTGCGGCAGACGAGAACGATCTAATGGGTTGAATTTACCGCTGTTACGCAGGTCAGCACCTACGATACCACCGATATCTTCAGGTGCAGCACCCGGTCCTGCCCACTGGAACGGGACAACACCAATCGGGCGCGCCGAGTCCACCCCTTGGGTGATCTCGATACGTACTTCTGCATGCAGCACCGCTGCCCACAGCATCAGAAAACCAAATGCTACTCGTAATGCCTGCTTCATCATATCTCCCTTATCTGGACGGAAAGCCCACGATAATTTAGCAGAATGTTAACAAACTCAAATACACAAAACTACCAGAACTCTGTCTCTACCTTAGACTGTTTTCCCCGAGAACTCGGGGAAAACCTTACTTAAGGTTTAAAGTCCAGAGGTGCGTTTTTAAAGACTTCATAAACCGCCTGGCTCGGTGGCTTCGGAATCTTTGCCTGTCGGGCTGCAGCGAGCGCGGCCTGACAAAGCGCAGGATCGCCACCTTCAGACTGAATATCCAACAGCATACCGTCGGAAGCCAGTTTTATACGCAATGTACAGGTTTTGCCTGCATAGGACGATGCGTCGTAAAACTTACTCTCGATAGCCGATTTAATTTGTCCGGCGTAGTTACTGATATCAGCACCCGATGCGCCATTATTTTTAGTATTACCACTCCCTGCCGGAGAAGCATTGCTTCCTTTCGCACCACCACCCGATTTCGGTGCATTCTTACCGGAGCTTAAGTCGCCCAACAAGTCGTCAACGCCAGAGGCAGCCGCGGCTTTCTCTGCTGCCGCTTTTTTGGCAGCAGCCGCTTTCTCAGCAGCAGCCTTCTTATCGGCGGCGGCTTTTTCTGCGGCAGCTTTCTTATCTGCGGCCGCTTTTTCCGCTGCGGCTTTTTTATCTGCTGCAGCTTTTTCTGCGGCAGCCGCTTTTGCAGCAGCAGCTTTTTCAGCAGCGGCTGCGGCTTTTTCGGCGGCAGCTTTCTCAGCAGCAGCCTGCTTAGCAGCCTCTGCCTGCGCTTTCTTCTCAGCATCTGCGGCGGCCTTCGCAGCTTTCGCTTCCGCTACTTTCCTGGCATCAGCTGCCGCTTTTGCCGCTTCAGCTTCAGCTTTTTTCTGCGCATCTGCTGCCGCTTTCTTCGCAGCTTCTGCAGCTTGTTTCGCCTGAGCATCAGCTTTAGCCTTCGCATCTGCCGCTGCCTTCGCTGCAGCTTCTTCAGCCTGCTTTTGTTGCTCCTGCGCTTTCGCCGCTGCGGCTTCTGCCTGTTTTTGTTGCTCCGCCTGTTCGCGCACTTTTTCCTGCGCGGCCAGACGTTCTTTTTCAAGCTGCTTCAGTCGCTCTTGCTCAGCGGCCTGCTTCTCGCGAAGCTCCTCAGCTTGCTGCTGGGCCTGTTTTTCACGTTGCTCTTCTGCACGTTTCGCACTTGCCTGCTGCTGCTTCTGGCGATCGTACTGTTGAACAACGGCGCCAGGATCGACCATAACGGCGTCAATAGACGAACCGCCACCGCCGCCGGCTGAAGCATCAATGTGCTCATCGAACGAACTCCAGATCAGCGCTGCAAATAAAATGACATGCAGCACCGCTGAAATAATTATCGCCCGTTTGAGCTTGTCGTTTTGTTCGGTTGCCTTTGACACTCTCGGTTCCCAAAAAACTGTTCGCCTGTTACGCGCTATCTTTCAAGCCAGGAATACGCAGACATCAGATTGGCTGCGTCATTAAGCCAACCGATTTCACGCCTGCACTGTGTAACAAGTTCAGCGCTTTAATTATTTCATCATAAGGCACGTCTTTCGCACCACCGATTAAGAAGACCGTTTTCGGATTGGCCTGCAGCCGACTTTTCGCTTCCGCGATAACCTGCTCCGGCGGCAGTTGATCCATACGATCTTTCTCAACCACCACGCTGTATTGTCCAATACCGGAAACTTCAATAATGACCGGTGGTTCGTCGTTGCTGCTTACGGCTTGCGATTCGGTCGCATCCGGCAGATCGACTTCCACGCTCTGAGTAATGATCGGCGCTGTCGCCATAAAGATCAGCAACAACACCAGCAATACGTCGAGCAACGGTACAATATTGATTTCGGACTTGAGTTCGCGACGACCTCGTCCACGCGTTCTGGCCATGGCTTACCCCTTGTTGCTCTCGCTAACGGTAAACGCCTGGCGGTGCAGAATCGCGGTAAACTCTTCCATAAAGTTGTCGTAATTCAGTTCCAGCTTGTTCACGCGCTGATTCAGTCGGTTGTAAGCCATAACCGCCGGGATTGCCGCAAACAAACCGATAGCCGTCGCAATCAATGCTTCCGCAATACCCGGTGCAACCATTTGTAAAGTTGCCTGTTTTACCGCACCCAGGGCGATAAATGCGTGCATGATCCCCCAAACCGTACCAAACAGACCGATATACGGGCTGATTGAACCCACGGTTCCCAGGAATGGAATATGCGTTTCCAGCGTTTCCAGTTCCCGGTTCATGGAGATTCGCATCGCACGAGATGCCCCCTCAACAACCGCTTCCGGCGCATGGCTATTTGCCCGATGTAGACGAGCAAACTCTTTGAATCCGCTATAGAAAATTTGTTCTGAACCCGCAAGATTATCACGACGCCCCTGACTTTCCTGATACAGGCGCGATAATTCAATGCCAGACCAGAACTTGTCTTCAAACGCTTCTGCTTCACGAGAAGCAGCGTTAAGAATACGGGTCCGCTGGATAATAATGGCCCAGGATGCGATTGAGAAACCAATCAAAATCAACATGATAAGTTTAACCAGAAGGCTCGCCTTCAGGAACAAATCAAGGATATTCATGTCAGTCACTGCTTAAACTCCGCGACAATAGACTTGGGAAGCGCACGAGGCTTCATTTTGAGTGGATCAACGCAAACAATCAGAACTTCGGCTTCATTCAGCACGGTGTTCTCTGCGTTGACAATGCGTTGCGTGAAAACCAATGAGGTGCCACGCATTGACGTAATTTCGGTTTGGACTTCGAGCATATCGTCAAGCCGGGCAGGCGCAAAATACTCAAGGGTCATCTTGCGCACAACGAAGGCTACACGTTCAGCCAGTAGCACTTGCTGACTGAAGTGATGATGACGCAGCATCTCTGTGCGTGCTCTTTCATAAAAAGCGACGTAACTGGCGTGGTAAACCACCCCACCGGCATCGGTGTCTTCATAGTAGACACGAACCGGCCATCGAAATATATACTTATTCATCCTTACTGCCTCTTTGTTGGCTTCGTCCACTTGCCCTGGTCACTTGCTTTTGCAAGCACCTGGTAACTCGCGTATTTGCCGCCGCGATGCATCAAGAATGCCGTTGTATATCGCGCTGTATTCACTTTACATCCTGGTAATGCAACAAAAGGTTAGTGCTTTCAAACTTCGCTACTATACGCGCGGGAATGATGCTTTGGAATGGGGGAAAGTAAACGGAGAGTAAAAAATTACGGGCTTATGCAAGCCCATAAATATTTAAGGATGTTTCTTATTCAAAAGAAGAAGAAAATCAGGCCAACAACAAGCACGATGTCAGCGATTAACGGGCAGAAAATGCCCTGCCAGTGCACTGCGCGAGGACGAAATCCCACGCCATGGATGATTCCAGCACAGACCGCCCACATCAACAGAAAACCATGCCAGATTTCCAGGTCGCTGGTCTTTGCTGCGAACCGTGAAGGGTCCCAGAATATGCAGCCTGCCAACACAATAGCCAGCACAAAGGAAAGCGCCCGCAAGGGGCGCTTATCCATTACCGCATATAATAACGCGATAATTTTGGTCATTAGCTTTCTTCTTGTCCGGCTTTGCCTGCTTCAACGTGCTCAAGCGCCAGCGCTGTGATTATCCCAAATGCACAGGCAAGAAGCGTTCCCAAAATCCATGCGAAATACCACATTTTTAGCTCCTTACTTAGTACAGAGAGTGGGTGTTGCTTTCAATATCTTCTTTCGTGATGCGACCGAACATCTTCCAGTAACACCAGCCGGTGTAAAGCAGAATAATCGGTACAAACACCGCCGCAACCCAGGTCATCAGGTTCAAGGTTCTCTGGCTGGAGGTGGCATCCCACATCGTCAGGCTGGCATTCAGCATCGTGCTGGATGGCATCACAAACGGGAACATGGCAATACCCGCTGTCAGAATGATGCAAGCCAATGTCAGTGAAGAGAAGACAAACGCCCAGGCCCCTTTATCCATACGAGAAGTCAGGATAGTCAACAGTGGCAGAGCCACACCCAGAGCCGGAACCAGCCACAAGATCGGTGAGCTATTAAAGTTCACCATCCATGCGCCCGCTTCACGCGCCACTTCCTTCGTCATCGGGTTAGATGCGGCATGGTGATCCAGTGCGGAAGTCACAACATAACCGTCAATACCGTAAATGACCCAGACACCTGCCAGCGCGAAGCAGACCAGAGTCACCAGCGCCGCAACCTGAGAAGTCGTACGTGCACGCAGGTGCAGTTCACCTACGGTACGCATCTGCAGATAGGTCGCACCCTGAGTTATGATCATACCCACGCTGACGATACCTGCCAGCAGACCAAACGGATTCAGCAACTGGAAGAAGTTACCGGTGTAGTACAAACGCATGTACTCGTCCATGTGGAACGGAACCCCTTGCAGCAGGTTACCGAACGCCACACCAATGACCAGCGGTGGTACGAAGCTACCAATGAAGATGCCCCAGTCCCACATGTTGCGCCAGCGCATATCTTCAATCTTCGAGCGGTAATCAAAACCGACCGGACGGAAGAACAATGACGCCAGTACAAGGATCATCGCCACATAGAAACCAGAGAACGCAGCGGCATAAACCATCGGCCATGCAGCGAACAATGCGCCACCCGCGGTGATCAGCCAAACCTGGTTACCGTCCCAGTGTGGGGCGATGGAGTTAATCATAATTCGACGCTCGGTATCATTGCGACCGAGGAAGCGGGTGAGCATGCCCACCCCCATGTCGAAGCCATCGGTGACTGCAAAACCAATCAGCAGAATGCCAACCAGCAGCCACCAGATAAAACGCAATACTTCATAATCGATCATTTGACGACTCCTGTCTTAGCGTGCCGGCTGAGAAGTCACAGTGGACTGCTCGTAGTGATAACGACCGGTTTTCAGGCTGCTCGGGCCACGGCGTGCAAACTTGAACATCAGGTACAGTTCAGCCACCAGGAACAGCGTATACAGGCCGCAAATCAACAGCATCGAGAAGATGAGGTCGCCAGCAGTCAGCGAAGAGTTCGCCACGGCTGTCGGTAACACTTCACCAATGGCCCACGGTTGACGGCCGTACTCTGCAACAAACCAACCGGACTCAATAGCAATCCATGGTAATGGAATCGCATACAGCGCGGTGCGCAGCAGCCATTTTTTCTCACCGATACGGTTACGAATCACAGTCCAGAAGGATACCGCGATAATAGCCAGCATCAGGATGCCGCACGCCACCATGATTCGGAAAGCGAAGTACAGCGGAGCGACACGCGGAATAGAATCTTTCGTTGCCTGCTGAATTTGTGCTTCAGTCGCGTCGGTGACCTTATCGGTATAACGCTTCAGCAGCAGACCATATCCCAGATCTTTCTTCATGCTGTTGAACTGGTCGCGAACGGCCTGATCGGTAGAGCCAGCACGCAGTTCTTCCAGCAGTTGATACGCTTTCATCCCGTTACGGATACGCTCTTCATGCTGCACCATCAGATCTTTCAGACCGATTACCGGTGTATCGACAGAGCGGGTGGCAATGATGCCCAGCGCATAAGGAATTTGAATCGCAAAATGGTTTTCCTGTGCATCCTGGTCCGGAATACCGAACAGCGTAAAGGATGCTGGTGCAGGCTGTGTTTCCCATTCTGCTTCAATGGCGGCAAGTTTGGTTTTCTGCACGTCACCCATTTCGTAACCGGATTCATCACCCAGCACGATAACAGAGAGAATGGCAGCCATACCGAAGCTGGCAGCGATAGCAAAAGAGCGTTTAGCGAACGCGAAGTCACGACCACGCAGCATATAGTAGGAGCTGATACCCAGAACGAACATCGCGCCACAAACATAGCCAGAAGCAACGGTGTGTACAAATTTCACCTGTGCAACCGGGTTGAGCACCAGTTCAGAGAAGCTCAGCATCTCCATGCGCATGGTTTCAAAGTTGAAATCCGCAGCGATTGGGTTTTGCATCCAGCCGTTAGCAACAAGGATCCACAGTGCAGACAGGTTCGAGCCCAGGGCTACTAACCAGGTTACGCACATGTGCTGGACTTTACCCAGACGGTCCCAACCGAAGAAGAACAGACCTACAAAGGTGGATTCGAGGAAGAAGGCCATTAAGCCTTCGATCGCCAGCGGCGCACCGAAAATATCCCCGACATAGTGGGAATAGTAAGACCAGTTAGTCCCGAACTGGAACTCCATGGTCAGACCGGTAGCCACACCCAGAGCAAAGTTAATACCAAACAACTTGCCCCAGAACTTGGTCATATCTTTATAAATCTGTTTGCCGGAAAGGACGTAGACCGTTTCCATGATGGCCAACAAGAACGCCATACCCAGCGTTAGTGGCACAAACAGGAAGTGGTACATCGCGGTCAAGGCAAACTGTAAGCGCGACAGTTCGACTATATCTAACATCATGACTCCTTGCTCATCGCATGAAGACTCCGAGAGTGAACCCCGTTAGAAAGGGTCACACGCATGCCCCAATACAAATTTATTTGCTCCCAACCATCGCTGCTCTTTCTTCTCATTTGAAGAAAGGACAATGATGAAAAGTTACAAACATGTTAATAAAACACTCAAATTGATCCCGCAATTATATTACGCCGTAAAATCCTTACAATAAACAGGTTTTTATCGAGGTAAATTTGCATTTTTCGATAGTGATCAATTTATAGCTAATTTATCACTTTCAGACCAATTTGATCTGCAGCAATTTAACCTCATTTGATAGCGTTTACCAAGTTTTAAACATTGATTTAAATCAATTTTCAATTTTAATGTTAACAATGTTTATCACAAGCAAGACTAGTGAATATGATGTTAATGGCTTGTTTTTCAATGGGTAATTGCCGTTACTACAAATGATAGATTATTTATTTAAATCTACACGATCTTTTAACCCATCTTGATGGCAAAATGCGGTAGCAGATAAAGAGTAAGTATTGCCGGGTAGCTCACAGATTTTTTTTAGCAAGTTTTGAAATCGTTATTCTATACAAATAATTAATTTTAATTTTACTTATAATTAACACCATCATGTAACTATCTCAGTTGGAAGCTGAACAATAGTTCATTCACCAGGCCAACATGGACATGTTCCCGCGCCCAGAACCCAGCCTTTCCACCAGAATCATCACCGTAAGTTATCATTTCCTCCCCTTCTGTCTATGTGAGCCAAATATTAAATATCTTCCACACATTTTATTATCATTTTTATCTTAAATTTAACATAAATTATTTTCGACATATAAGAATAATAAATAAAAAACCGTTAACTCGTTCACAAGTTATTTAGCAAATATGTTTTTGAAATTATTAAAAATGCGTATGAAAGGCTCCCGTATAAAATAAGATTTCGATCACAAACATGGCAAGTCATTTATTAGCGTTTTTTTACGAATAATAAACACCCAGCAAAAAAACAAGCGCAACCCGTTGATTTTAAATCACTTTAATTTCGCATTGATATAATAATCATTTTTTGAAGGATATTTTGAAAATAGATCAATTGCTTCCTTTTTAGCTTACACAGACACTCCAACACTATTAAAAGGTTGTCATACACCATGCTCTAAATATTAAAAATAATTTTCACTTATTGACCATCAGCCCTACAGAGGATTACCCATGAAGAAATCTACACTTGTTATTGGCGTCATCGGTGCTGACTGCCATGCAGTAGGCAATAAAGTTCTGGACCGCGTATTTACTGCTCATGATTTTCACGTAATCAACCTCGGAGTGATGGTGAGTCAGGATGAATATATTGATGCCGCGATTGAAACCGGCGCCGATGCCATCGTCGTGTCCTCCATCTACGGCCATGGCGACATTGACTGCCTCGGATTACGTGAGCGCTGCATCGAACGCGGCCTCGGCGATATCCTGCTCTATGTCGGCGGTAACCTCGTAGTGGGTAAACATGACTTTGCCGATGTAGAAGTGAAGTTTAAAGAGATGGGCTTTAACCGTGTCTTCGCCCCCAGCCATGACCTCGAAGATGTCTGTGCGCTGATCACTAATGATATTCATCAACATAATGGCCTCGAACAGCGTTGCCTGGAAGAGGCTATCTGATGCAAACAGTTTCTGTCGATATCGGCTCGACATGGACTAAGGCAGCCCTCTTCGCACATGAAGGAGAGGCGTTAACCCTGGTAAACCATGTCCTGACCCCAACCACCACACATCATCTGGCAGACGGTTTTTTTGCCAGCCTGAATCAGGTGCTGAATGTTGCCGATGCTCGCCCGTTACTGAAAAGTGGTGAAGTGCAGTTGAAATACTCCTCGTCGGCCAAGGGCGGCCTCGCTGTTGCAGCAATGGGGCTGGTGCCTTCCATTACGCTGGAATCGGCGAAAGTAACCGCGCATTCGGCGGGAGCAAAGATCGCGCAATATTATTCGTACAAGCTGAATCGTCATGACATTCAGGCGCTGGAATCCTCACCACCAGACATCCTGCTGTTTACCGGAGGTACAGATGGCGGTGAAGAAAGCTACGGCCTTGCTAATGCGCGTGCGCTGGCAGAGTCAAAGCTTGATTGCGCCATTATCTACGCCGGAAATCGGGACATTCAGGACGATATACAAACCATTCTGGGACATAAAGATCTGACCACGGTAGATAACATCCTGCCCGATCTTGATCATCCAAATCCGTTTGCCGCACGTCAGGCCATTTGCGACGTGTTCTTGTCTCGCATTGTTAAAGGCAAAGGTTTGGACGTCATTGTAGGTGAAACTGGCGAAGAACCCATGCCGACACCGTGGACGGTGTATGAACTGGTAAAAGCAATTAGCGATTACGACAGTGCATGGAAGGAATTCATGCTGATCGACATGGGCGGAGCCACCACGGATGTCTATTCGGCCAGCGCGAATATCCTCGCCCCCGACACCGTACTGCATGGCGTGCCAGAACCTTTCGTCAAACGTACCGTTGAAGGCGATCTGGGAATGCGCGTTTCCGCCGTCGTCGTGGGGGAAAGTACCCAGGAGATGGTGAAAGTTATCTTTGCCCAGCAGCCACAGCGTGAGGAAGCATTTTACCGCTACCTGCGGCATCTGGTTGGGCAACCGGATTACCTGCCAATCAGCGAAGAAGAAAAGTATTTCGATACTCTGCTGGCAGGTTTGTGCGTGGGCTATGCCACTGAGCGCCACGCGGGCACTAAAAAGCAGGTTTGTACCTGCGTAGGTAATGTGGATTTACAGATGGGTCGCGATCTCACCACCGTACGTAAAGTCGTCGGTTCAGGTGGATGGCTCTCGCGCGCCGGCCAGTTCGATATCCATAACTGGCTCAAATACCGGGAGTTGGACGACCAGGGTAAAAGAATTCTGTTACCGAATCAGTTTGAGTATTACCGCGATTCATATGGCCTGCTCCCTCTTCTGGCAAACGTCGCCAGGCTGCACCCGCAAGCCGCTGCTCGCACCAGCATTCAGTGTTTAACCCTACAAAACTAAAGGCAGCTACGAATGGAACTTCGAAATAAAAAATTGACCCATGATGAATTCATGACCGAAAGGCATCAGGTGCTGCAAACCTGGCATACCGGCAAGGACGTTGAAAACTTTGAAGATGGCGTGAAGTACCAGCAATCAATTCCAGAGAAAAAACGTTTCTCTCTTGCACTGCTGAAGGCCGACCAGGAAGGTAAAACCCTGAGCCAGCCGCGTGCAGGCGTTGCATTAATGGATGAGCACATTGAATTGCTCAAAACATTACAGGAAGAGTGCGATCTGCTGCCCAGCACCATCGATGCCTATACCCGTCTGAACCGCTATGAAGAAGCCGCCGTTGGGATCCAAAAATCCATCGAAGCCGGAACCTCCAAGCTTAATGGTTTACCGGTCGTCAACCACGGTGTTGCTGCCTGCCGTCGTATGACAGAATCGCTGGACAAACCGATTCAGGTTCGCCACGGCACGCCGGATGCGCGTCTGCTGGCAGAAATCGCCATGGCCAGTGGCTTTACCAGCTACGAAGGCGGCGGTATCTCCTACAACATCCCTTACGCTAAACGCGTCACCCTGGAAAAATCTATCCGTGACTGGCAGTACTGCGATCGCCTGATGGGACTGTACGAAGAAAACGGCATTCGCATTAACCGTGAACCGTTTGGTCCGTTGACCGGTACGCTGATCCCGCCATTTATGTCCCACTCGGTTGCCATTATCGAAGGTCTGCTGGCGCTGGAACAAGGCGTGAAATCCATCACCGTTGGTTACGGCCAGGTCGGCAGTCTGACTCAGGATATCGCGGCAATTCAAGCTCTGCGTGAACTGTCCCACGAATACTTCCAGAACTACGGCTTCGACGATTACGAGCTGAGCACCGTATTCCACCAGTGGATGGGCGGTTTCCCGGAAGATGAAGCAAAAGCATTCTCCGTTATCGCCTGGGGTGCTGCAGTTGCGGGTATGTCCGGTGCCACTAAAGTGATCACCAAAAGCCCACATGAAGCATTCGGTATCCCGACAGCGGCGGCCAATGCCCAGGGACTCAAAGCTTCACGCCAGATGCTCAACATGGTCAGCGACCAGAAATTCCCGCAGTGCGCTGCCGTGGAACAGGAAGTCGAGCTGATTAAGAGCGAAGTCCGCGCTGTACTGAAAAAAGTCTTTGAACTGGGTAATGGTGACATTGCACGCGGCACCGTGCTGGCCTTTGAAGCAGGTGTTCTGGATGTACCTTTCGCTCCAGCAGCCTGTAACGCCGGCAAAATCCTGCCTGTTCGCGATAACACTGGTGCAATCCGCATTCTCGAAGCCGGTGCGGTTCCGCTGCCGAAAGATATTCTCGCCCTGCACCACGACTACGTCGCAGAGCGTGCACATTTTGAAGGTCGTAAACCTTCTTTCCAGATGGTCATTGATGACATCAACGCCGTATCCCACAGTAAATTAATAGGAAGACCATAATGAAAATTAAACAGGCCCTTTTCACCGCTGGCTACTCCTCATTTTATTTTGACGATCAGCAGGCCATTAAAAACGGTGCAGGTCACGATGGGTTTATCTATACCGGCGATCCGGTTACACCTGGGTTTACATCTGTTCGTCAGGCGGGGGAATGTGTTTCCGTACAGTTGATTCTGGAAAATGGCGCGGTAGCCGTCGGTGATTGTGCAGCGGTACAGTATTCCGGCGCAGGCGGCCGTGATCCACTGTTCCTGGCTGAGAACTTCATTCCGTTCCTGAACGATCACATCAAACCACTGCTGGAAGGCCGTGACGTTGATTCGTTCCTGCCAAACGCACGTTTCTTCGACCAATTGCGTATTGAAGGCAATCTGTTACATACCGCAGTCCGTTACGGTTTGTCTCAGGCGCTGCTTGACGCCACTGCACTGGCCACTGGTCGTCTGAAAACAGAAGTCGTTTGCGATGAATGGCAATTACCCTGCGTGCCAGAAGCCATTCCATTATTTGGTCAGAGCGGTGATGACCGCTATATCGCCGTTGACAAGATGATCCTCAAAGGCGTGGACGTACTGCCACACGCGTTGATCAACAACGTTGAAGAGAAACTGGGCTATAAAGGCGAAAAACTGCGTGAATACGTGCGCTGGTTGTCCAACCGTATTTTAAGCTTGCGCACCAGCGAGCGTTATCACCCAACGCTGCATATTGATGTGTACGGCACCATTGGTCTGATTTTTGATATGGACCCGGTTCGTTGCGCTGAATACATCGCCAGTCTGGAAGCAGAAGCACAGGGTCTGCCACTGTACATTGAAGGTCCAGTCGATGCGGGCAACAAGCCAGATCAGATCCGTATGCTGACTGCCATCACCAAAGAGCTGACCCGTCTGGGCTCCGGTGTGAAAATCGTTGCTGATGAATGGTGTAACACCTATCAGGATATCGTGGACTTCACCGATGCAGGCAGCTGCCACATGGTACAGATCAAAACGCCTGATCTCGGTGGTATTCACAACATCGTTGATGCAGTGCTGTACTGCAACAAACACGCAATGGAAGCCTACCAGGGCGGTACCTGTAACGAAACTGAGATCAGCGCTCGCACCTGCGTACACGTCGCGTTGGCGGCACGTCCAATGCGCATGCTGATCAAACCGGGTATGGGCTTCGATGAAGGTCTCAATATCGTGTTTAACGAAATGAACCGCACCATCGCGCTGTTGCAGACTAAGGATTAAGAGATGGCACGCACATTTAAGATCTTATCGCCTACAGCTATTCTGGGTTATGGCTTCCCGGAAGAGAGTTTTCGTAAAGCCATGGAAGAGTCACCCGATCTTATTGCGGTTGACGCGGGTTCCTCCGATCCTGGCCCCCACTACCTGGGGGCAGGTAAACCCTTTACTGACAGGGCTGGAGTAAAACGCGATCTGCGCTATATGATCGTGGCAGGCGTTAAGAACAACATCCCGGTGGTGATCGGTACCGCCGGTGGTTCGGGTGCCGCCCCTCATCTGGAGTGGTGTCGCCAGATAATCCATGAGATCGCACAGGAAGAAAAACTGTCGTTCTCGCTGGCGCTGATCCCGTCTGATGTCGATAAAGAAATCGTTCATCAGGCGCTGGATAACGGCAAAATCACCGCACTGGATTTTGTCCCTGAACTGACTCACGAGGCTATCGAAGAGAGCACCTATATCGTCGCACAGATGGGTGTTGAACCTTTCCAGCGTGCGCTTGAAGCGGGTGCGCAGGTGGTT
This sequence comes from Citrobacter sp. Marseille-Q6884, assembly GCF_945906775.1. Classification (NCBI taxonomy): domain Bacteria; kingdom Pseudomonadati; phylum Pseudomonadota; class Gammaproteobacteria; order Enterobacterales; family Enterobacteriaceae; genus Citrobacter; species Citrobacter sp. Marseille-Q6884. The sequence goes on along the minus strand of NZ_CAMDRE010000001.1, from coordinate 2,613,677 downwards.
CTGGGTGGACGTGCTTACGATCCCGCCTGTTTCGCTGCACTGCCGATTATGCAGGGCTTTGATGAAGGTCTGGCGCTTCACTGCGGTAAAATCCTTGAGTGTGCTGCTATTGCCGCCACCCCTGGCTCCGGCTCGGATTGCGCGATGGGGATCATTGACGACAACGGCTTTACGCTGAAGGCGTTCAACCCTAAGCGTAAGTTCACTGAAACCTCTGCAGCGGCCCACACCCTGTATGAGAAGTCCGATCCCTATTTTCTGCCAGGACCCGGTGGCGTACTGAACCTGAAAGCATGTACCTTCACCGCCGTTAACGAAGGTGAAGTGTATGTCAGCGGTTCGCGTCATGAAGAAACGCCGTATGCGCTGAAGCTGGAAGGTGCGCGTCAGGTTGGCTTCCGTTGTCTGACCATCGCCGGAACGCGCGACCCGATTATGATTGCCAGCATTGACACCATTCTTGAAGAGGTACAAGCCAGCGTGGCGCGTAACCTTTCGCTGAATGATGACAGTATCCGCATGACGTTCCATCTGTACGGTAAAAATGGCGTGATGGGTAATCATGAACCGATGAAAACCGCCGGGCATGAACTGGGGATTTTACTGGATGTGGTCGCGCCCACGCAGGATATTGCCAACAGCGTTTGTTCGCTGGTGCGCTCAACTCTGCTGCATTACGGCTATGAAAATCGTATTGCGACTGCGGGCAACCTCGCCTTCCCGTTCTCACCATCTGATATTCAGAGTGGGCCGGTGTATGAGTTCTCAATCTACCACCTGATTGAAGCAAGCGATGCACTGCGTTTTGATTTCCACATTGAACAGGTGACGCCAGAAGGAGTTCAGGCATGAAACACTCAATTTGTTCACTGGCGCAGGTCATTCGTTCCAAAAACGCCGGACCGTATGAACTGGTCTTAGATATCTTATTTAAAACCAGGGAAGACTATCAGCGGGTGAAAGCCTCGGAGCAATTAACGCCGCAGCTTATTGCCGGTTTATATAATGTCGAGCCTGACTTTATTCATAATATCGTCTGGTTTGATCCGGCTAATGCAGTAAAAATCGTCATGCCTCGCGACATTATCTCCGGTAACGTTGGTGATAATGACGTTTATGGTGCACAGCAACATGCACCATTATTAAGTATTGAGTTCGACTTGTAACAAAAAAACACAATAACAACCATTGGAGCACAGAATTCAGCTGTATCACAGTGCTTCGAATTATTCATGCGGTTGGTCACAACAGGCGTGTGCCTGAGCTGCTGTCCTGGCTCAGGTGCACGTCACCCTACACTATTTTAATTACCAGCCTTTATCCGATGGAGTAAACATGAAGAAAATTAGTTTAACGAAGATGATCATATTAGGCCTGATACTCGGCATGATTGCCGGGGTGGCCATAAATAATATGGCAGCGGCTGAAACAGCAAAATCATATGCACAGGATATTTCCATTTTCACCACAATCTTCTTGCGTATGGTGAAAATGATTATCGCACCATTAGTTATTTCAACGCTGGTCGTCGGTATTGCTAAAATGGGCGATGCCAAAACGCTTGGGCGTATATTCTCCAAAACTTTTTTCCTGTTTATTTGCGCCTCATTGCTGTCAATCGCATTGGGTCTGGTTATCGTCAATCTCTTCCAGCCGGGCGCAGGCATTAACTTCGTTCCACATGATGTTGGGGCTGTTGCCGCCGTTAAGTCAGAACCCTTTACGCTGAAAGTATTTATCTCGCACGCCGTACCGACCAGTATTGTTGATGCGATGGCGCGTAACGAAATCCTGCAGATCGTCGTCTTCTCCATTTTCCTCGGATGCAGTCTGGCTGCAATTGGCGAAAAAGCAGAGCCTATCGTTAAAGTTCTGGACTCACTGGTACACGTCATGCTGAAGCTGACAGGCTACGTCATGCTGTTTGCACCGTTGACTGTTTTTGCCGCTATTTCAGGTCTGATCGCCGAACGTGGTCTGGGCGTAATGGTTAGCGCCGGTATCTTTATGGGTGAGTTCTACCTGACCCTGGGCATGTTGTGGGCCATCCTGATCGGTTTGTCTACCATGATTGTCGGCCCTTGCATCAGCCGTCTGACAAAGTCAATCTTCGAACCGGCTCTATTGGCCTTTACTACCTCCAGTTCTGAAGCTGCTTTCCCGGGCACGCTGGATAAGCTGGAAAAGTTCGGTGTTTCTTCAAAAATCGCCAGTTTTGTTTTACCAATCGGTTACTCCTTTAACCTGGTTGGCTCCATGGCTTACTGCTCCTTTGCCACAGTGTTTATTGCACAGGCGTGCAACATTGAGCTGAGCATGGGCGAGCAAATCACCATGCTGTTAATCCTGATGTTGACCTCTAAAGGGATGGCCGGTGTACCACGTGCATCAATGGTGGTTATCGCCGCAACACTGAACCAGTTCAACATTCCTGAAGCCGGTCTGATCCTGCTGATGGGCGTTGATCCATTCCTCGATATGGGTCGTTCTGCCACTAACGTAATGAGTAATGCAATGGGTGCTGCCATTGTCAGCCGCTGGGAAGGTGAACACTTCGGCCAGGGTTGTCGTGGCGCTGCGCCAGTTAAAACCCCGGAACAGGAACGTCCTGTTACCGAAACGGAAGTTGCTATGTCCTGATAGTTAAATAACAACGATCTGTAGGCCGGATAAGGTGTTTACGCCGCTATCCGTCAAGAGAGCCATGCCTGATGGCGACGCAACGCGTCTTACCAGGCCCATAAGGTTTTTCCGGTCTACGGATCTTTATTCACAACACCAACAGGGAATGCACCATGAATAAATCCATTATCGGCGTGAGTATTTTTTCCTTCAGCGTATTGTTTAGCGCAACGACATTCGCGCAAACCACGCCGGACTACGCCAAACTGATTGAGCAGGCGCATCAGAAGTATAAAAGTAACAATGACGGCAAAGTTGCCGACTATATTCCGGCCCTGGCAACCTACAGTCCGAAAAACTTTGCCATCACCATCGCCACGGTTGACGGCAAAATCTACCAGGTTGGCGATGTCAAAAAACCCTTTCCGATGGAATCCCTGAGTAAAGTTTTCACCATGGCGCTGGCCATGGAGCAGCACGGTCCTCAGGTCGTGCTGGATAAACTCGGGGCCAATGCCACCGGCATGCCGTTCAACTCAGGTTTAGCCGTTGAGCTCACTAAAGGCGCACCGGAAAACCCACTCGTTAACGCTGGCGCGATGAGCACCGTTAGCCTGATCGAAGCCAAAGACAAAACGGATCGCTGGAACAAAATCCTCGACAACCTGAACGTCTGGGCAGATGCCACGCTCACCGTTAATGAGCCCGTTTTCAAATCAGAGATGGATACCAACCAGCATAACCAGGCACTGGCAAAACTGATGGAATCCTATAACAGCTTCTACGGCAACACAGAAGAAGCCGTAGAGATTTACACCCGTCAGTGTTCGGTAGATATCACCGTTGAACAACTGGCGAAAATGGGTGCTGTACTCGCGAACAAAGGAAAATCTCCATTCAACGGTAAACAATTGCTGAATGAAAAGTATGTCCCGCAGGTACTGGCCGAAATGGCGATTGCCGGATTGTATGACGGCAGCGGCAAATGGCTCTACACCGTTGGTATCCCGGCGAAGAGCGGTGTTGGTGGCGGGATGGTTGCGGTCGTCCCCGGCCAATATGCCATTGCCGTCTATTCACCGCCGCTGGATGAAGCCGGTAACAGCGTTCGCGCCCAGAAAACTATCGAATATGTCGCCGAAGCGACAAAAGCTAATGTCTTTTTAGCGCACTAAGCCAAAGCCGGATGGCACTGACGCTATCCGGCCTACAGTACGGTCAACCCCCGTAGGCCGGGTCAGGCATTACGCAGCCATCCGGCCAAATAACTTAAAGGTGAGAAGTAAATGTCTAAACCATTTGTCTGGCAGGAACTCTTTGTTCAGAGTAAAGATAATACAGAATATGAATTACTCAGTAACCAGCACGTTACGGTGACAGAGTTAGACGGAGAGGAAGTGATCAAGGTTGCGCCCGAGGCATTAACCTTGTTGGCGCAACAGGCCTTTTATGAGGCTTCATTCTTTCTGCGTGCCGGACATTTGAAACAGGTCGCCAGCATCCTGCATGACCCGCAGGCCAGCAGTAACGATAAATACGTCGCGCTTCAACTGCTGCGCAATGCTGAAGTCTCCGCCAAAGGCATACTGCCAAACTGCCAGGATACCGGCACCGCAACCATTGTTGCGAGCAAAGGTCAGCAGGTCTGGACCGGTGGTGACGATGCCGAAGCATTAAGCAAAGGCGTATATGCCACCTTCACCGAAAACAACCTGCGTTACTCGCAAAACGCCCCGCTGGATATGTATACCGAGGTCAATACTCAGACTAACCTGCCAGCACAAATCGATATCAGCGCCACACCGGGTAACGAATACCGGTTCCTGTTCGTCAACAAAGGCGGCGGCTCTGCAAACAAAGCGGCGCTGTATCAGGAAACAAAATCCATTCTGCAGCCAGAGAAACTCACTGCGTTCCTGATTGAAAAAATGAAATCGCTGGGAACCGCAGCCTGCCCACCGTATCACATTGCTTTTGTCGTCGGTGGTCTGTCTGCCGATCAGGCACTGAAAGTCGCCAAACTGGCCTCAACGAAATACTACGATAACCTGCCCACCAGCGGGAACGAACTGGGGCAGGCTTTCCGCGATACGGCACTCGAAGCCACGCTGCTCAATGCCAGCCGCGAGTTTGGTATTGGCGCGCAATTCGGCGGAAAATACTTTGCTCACGATATTCGGGTGATTCGTCTGCCGCGTCACGGTGGCTCCTGCCCTATCGCCATGGCACTCTCCTGCTCTGCCGATCGCAACATTAAAGCCAAAATTAACAAACACGGTATCTGGCTGGAGAAACTTGAGCATAATCCGGGCAAATATATTCCCGATTCTCAACGCGTAGAAAATGGCGCCCAAACCGTGCAGCTCAATTTGGATCGCCCACTGCGCGAGATTCTGCACGACCTTACCGCGTTGCCTATTGGAACCCGACTGTCACTCAGCGGTCCGATTGTCGTCGCCCGTGACATCGCTCATGCCAAAATCAAGGAACGTCTGGATAACGGTGAGCCGATGCCAGAGTACATGAAAAATCATATCGTCTATTATGCCGGCCCGGCAAAAACACCGAACAATCAGGCCTGTGGTTCAATGGGTCCCACCACCGGCGGGCGCATGGATGGCTACGTAGATGCCTTCCAGGCGGCGGGTGGCAGTCTGATTATGTTGTCGAAAGGCAATCGCAGTAAGCAAGTCACCGATGCCTGCCACACTCATGGCGGATTTAACCTTGGCAGCATCGGGGGGGCGGCAGCCCTACTGGCACAGCAGTATGTGAAAAGCCTGCGCTGCCTTGAGTACCCGGAACTGGGAATGGAAGCAGTCTGGATGATGGAAGTCGAAAACATGCCAGCCTTCGTGTTAGTGGATGACAAAGGCAATAACTTCTTCAGCCAGTTTGAGCAGCAGCATCGCTGTACAACCTGCCCGGCAGGGAAATAAGGAGCAACACAATGGAAGCGCGAGCCAACAATGACAGACATCGCCAACGGCAGCAGAAGCTGAAAGAGCAGGTCGATACCCGCGTGGCGGCGGCAACGGAGAAAAAAGGGATTCTGATCGTCTTTACCGGCAACGGTAAAGGGAAATCCACCGCAGCCTTTGGTACGGCAACGCGCGCGGTTGGTCACGGAAAAACCGTTGGCATCGCGCAGTTTATTAAAGGTCAGTGGGACAATGGCGAGTACAACACGCTGCAACCGCTCGGCGTTGAATTTCACATTATGGGTACCGGCTTTACCTGGGAAACACAGAACCGTGAAGCCGACATTGCAGCGGCAGCCGCCGTCTGGCAAGAAAGTAAGCGTATGCTAGCCGATGCGCATTACGACCTGGTGGTACTCGACGAGCTCACTTATATGTTGGCCTATCACTATCTGGACACGCAGGAGGTTCTCACCGCTATCGAAAATCGCCCTGCAGAACAGAGCGTCATCGTCACGGGGCGCGGGTGCCACACACAATTACTCGAACTTGCGGATACGGTGAGTGAGATGCGCCCGGTCAAACATGCCTTTGATAGCGGTATTCAGGCGCAAGTCGGAATCGACTGGTAACACGACTTTCTTTTGCCGGATAGCCAACTGCTTATCCGGCCTCTTGTTTGCTTTGCCTCTATGCCGGATAGCGGTGTAACCGCCTCATCCGGCTTCCTAAAACAAAGCCACCATCACGTCGCCGATACGGCGGATTTATTCAGTAACCAGTTGCGGAATATCTGTAAATGCAGGGATTCCGATTTTTCCTCACGCCATGTCATGATGAAGCGATTCCCGGTACGCATCGGCACATCGCAAGGAATGACCATATCACCACTGTCCAAATCGTGCTGAATAGCAAAACGGGGCAACAGCGCGACACCTAAATTGGAACGTACCGCCGCAATGAGCATCGACAATAAATCAAATCGAGGTCCTTTGTTCACCAGCGGACTGCTGATGTCGGACAGCGAAAACCATTCCTGCCAGCCTTTTATCCGTGTGCTTTGATGCAAAAGCGGAAATTCATTCAGCAAATCATCGACGGCCACCTTCTGATTAGGTTCAGAAAGCAAACATCTGCTGCAGACCGGTAAAATTTCCTCTTCAAACAGGTACTCAACCCCAGACCACGGCGAACAGAAATCTTCCCGCATGATCGCGGCATCGTACTCGCGGTTAAGGAAATCACCGATATTCGCTAAAGAATGGATATTCACGATAATATCAGGATTGAGCTTATTGAACTCGCGCAGGTTCGGGATCAACCAATGGGTACTAAACGTAGGATTAACAGCCAGCTCAATGACCTGCACCGTCGGCTGCCAGGTCATGATCGTGGTCGTATCACGTTCCAGTTTATTCAGCGTTTCCTTTACGATACTTAAATAATGTTTTCCTGCGGCATTTAAGAAAATGCGTTTTTTAGCATGATTAAAAAGTGATGTATTTAGAAAATCTTCTAATGCATTCACCTGGCGAAAAACCGCACTTTGTGTTAAAGCCAGCTCTTCTGCTGCCCGGGTATAACTTTCGTGACGCGCAACCACTTCAAAAGTTACCAGCAACTCCGTCTTCGGTATTTTTCCTCTCATAACCTCTTCCATTTGCAGCGTACAAAAATAGTTTAACTTATAAAAAATAATTTAATGCACCCAGATATGCATCGAGAGTTATATTTTATTTTGTCCTGTGATGTCATTGATCCAGTCCATGATTTACTCATACAAATAGCGTATAAATATTAGCCAATAATACTCAAGCACAGCAATAAACACAATTTAAATAAGGTTAAACTCAGGCAAATAGAGCCAATAAGTTCTTAATAATTTTTCAAGTCATCTTGTTTATTGAGGAAAAAACTTTGCGAGACTAATCAATATTATTCAGTCGATAATTTAGGACAATTCAGCGTTATAACTTACAGGCAAACGACTGCTTTTAAACACTCCTCCATGTAGTTTCTGCCTTTTTATGTTTGACGTGATAAAGGACGCAATGTGAAAACTTTCGGAAAGGTCTGGCTCGTTGGCGCAGGTCCCGGCGATATTTCGTTACTCACCCTCAAAGCGATGATGTGCATTAAACAGGCTAACGTCATTATTTACGATCGGCTGGTCAATCCTAAAATCCTGGAATGGGCATCTCCAGACTGTCTGCTGATCAATGTTGGTAAAAATCCGGGCTTTCATTGTGTTCCACAGGATGAAATCAACGCATTGCTCATCCAGTATGCGGAAACACATAAGAACATCGTTCGCCTCAAAGGCGGCGATCCTTACGTGTTTGGCCGTGGCGCGGAAGAAGTCGAAGGGCTGGTTGACGTCGGCATTCCCTTTGAAGTGGTTCCCGGTATCAGCTCCACCATTGGTGGCCTCGCTTGTGCGGGTATTCCTGTCACCCATCGTGATTTTGCATCCGGGTTTCATGTGGTCACAGGCCATACGCGGGAAGGAAATCAGCAGCAGGACTGGCGTCAACTGGCTAAACTCAACGGTACGCTGGTTATCGTCATGGGCATCGCCAACCTGGCGTTTATCTGCGAAGAACTCTTGATGGGCGGTAAATCTGCCGACACCCCCGTGGCCGTTATCATGTCCGCCACACGAGAAAATCAGCGCCGCCTGACCTGCACACTGGGTTCATTATTGAGCAAAGCGCAGGAAGCGAACATTATGCCCCCCGCGCTGATCGTTATTGGCGATGTCGTCACGCTGAGCGATCGCCTGTCTTTTATTCCTGAAGCCGTAACGCTGCCGGAGCATCTTTACTGCGAAAGCCTGGCGTGACGAAAAGACTGGGGTGATGTTTGATGCGCTGCCCGGAATACGCGACAAAAATAACTGGTTTGCGCGTATTGAAGTTTCCGGGCAATGCTGTCTATTGAATGAACAGGATCGTGCAGTAACTCCCCTGCCTTTTGCATTTTTTTCTGATTTACCCAGGTTTTGAAATTCACACCCTGCCGTTTTTTGAAAAAACGACTGAAATAATTAGCACTTAAACAAACATGCGCCGCCACGGACTCCAGAGACAATTCGCCATATAAATTATCATCAATATAGCGCAACGCTGCCAATAATTTTTTCTCGTGGCGAGAAAACTCGGAACTGTAATTTCTGACATAACTCACTTGTGGTTCAGAGACACTCTCCATATCTTCTTCCTGCTCAAAATTATCCACAATAAAACTTAATAAATTTGCCGATGCCACCAGCGTATTATTATCGACAACAGTAACTCGTTCCCATTCTTCTTTTATTTTCGGATCATTCATCCACTGCGGTTTATCTTCAACAATAATAGTTTTATATTCCTGATACTTTACCCGCACCTGACCGCAAATAATAAAACCGTAAAGATTACCCTCGTGAATTAGAGGCATCGAGAAGATGCTTAATCCCGAATGACAGCAGAGTATTCTGGGTTTGACCTGTTTTAGCGCTTCAAAAGCACAATACTTATCACACTTTTGACAAGTTGCACGATATGTTTCGTTCGCACGCATTAATGTACAAAATGAATTAAAGTTATAACAATCGGATATCGCCTTACCTGTTACATCAACAATCATCGCCGCTAATCCCGTCGCACGGGAGAAGATTTCTGCGATGGAGGAAAAACAGTGTAAATAGTCATCCTTAATTTTCACGACTCGATTCCTCCGGCAACGATGATATTTGAGCCGGTAATATGCAGAATTTAGCCTAAAGAAAGAATGATGTTTACCGCAAAAAATAATCTCATTTGTGAAGATGATTATGATTGATTTGCAAGATATTGGATTAAGACAAATAAAAAAGGCCATCATAAGATGGCCAACCATGTCGAAAACGAATCAACCCTGCATCCTTCGCACAACAACTATTTCCTGTCGCGCGAAGGGGTCGGGTTTTGTTACTGCTTTTGAGGATTACTTAATAACCGCTTTCAGTGCTTCGCCGATATCCGCGAGGCTACGCACGGTTTTCACGCCAGCGGCTTCCAGTGCGGCGAATTTCTCATCTGCCGTACCTTTACCCCCTGCGATAATTGCCCCTGCGTGACCCATACGCTTGCCTTTCGGCGCGGTCACACCGGCGATGTAGCCCACAACCGGTTTAGTTACGTGATCTTTGATGTAGGCAGCCGCTTCTTCTTCCGCGCTACCACCGATCTCACCGATCATCACGATTGCTTCAGTCTGTGGATCTTCCTGGAACAGCTTCAGAATATCGATGAAGTTAGAGCCAGGGATCGGGTCACCGCCGATACCTACACAGGTAGACTGACCAAAACCGTAGTCAGTGGTCTGCTTAACCGCTTCATAAGTCAGCGTGCCGGAACGGGAAACGATACCCACTTTACCCGGTTTGTGAATATGGCCCGGCATAATGCCGATTTTGCACTCGCCCGGGGTGATAACACCTGGGCAGTTCGGGCCAATCATGCGTACGCCAGCTTCATCCAGCGCCACTTTCACGGTCAGCATATCCAGCGTCGGGATACCTTCAGTGATGGTAATGATCAGTTTGATGCCTGCGTTAATCGCTTCCAGAATAGAATCTTTGCAGAACGGCGCAGGTACATAGATAACAGACGCTGTCGCGCCCGTGGCTTCTACGGCTTCACGCACGGTGTTAAATACCGGCAGGCCCAGGTGAGTGGTGCCGCCTTTACCCGGTGTTACGCCACCGACCATTTGTGTACCGTAAGCAATCGCCTGCTCGGAGTGGAACGTCCCCTGGCTACCGGTAAAACCCTGACAGATAACCTTGGTATTTTTATTAATTAAAACAGACATTATTTCCCCTCCACTGCGGCAACAACCTGCTGAGCTGCATCCGTCAGACTTTTCGCTGCAATAATATTCAGGCCGCTGTCAGCCAGTTTTTTCGCGCCGAGCTCGGCATTGTTACCTTCCAGACGCACAACCACTGGAACGTTTACGCCCACTTCCGCTACCGCGCCGATGATACCGTCAGCGATCAGGTCACAACGAACGATACCGCCGAAGATGTTAACCAGAACGGCTTTAACGTTGTCATCAGAGAGGATGATTTTGAATGCTTCCGTGACACGCTCTTTGGTTGCGCCGCCGCCAACATCCAGGAAGTTAGCCGGTTCGCCACCGTGCAGCTTAACGATGTCCATGGTGCCCATTGCCAGGCCCGCACCGTTAACCATACAACCGATGTTACCGTCCAGAGCAACATAGTTCAGTTCCCACTGTGCAGCCTGTGCTTCACGCGGGTCTTCCTGAGACTGATCGCGCATTTCACGCAGATCTGGCTGGCGGAACAGTGCGTTACCGTCAGCGCCCAGTTTACCGTCGAGGCAGATCAGATCGCCCTGCTTAGTCACGACCAGCGGGTTGATTTCGATCAGCGCCAGGTCGCGCTCCAGGAAGATATTCGCCAGTCCCATAAAGATCTTGGTGAATTGCTGAACCTGCTTACCTTCCAGGCCCAGTTTAAACGCCAGGTCGCGTCCCTGATACGGCATTGGGCCGGTCAGCGGATCGAGAGCCACTTTGTGGATCAGGTGCGGGGTTTCTTCCGCCACTTTTTCAATTTCCACGCCGCCTTCAGTGGAGGCCATAAAGACCACGCGACGTGAGCTACGGTCAACGACTGCGCCGAGGTAAAGCTCTTTACCAATGTCGGTCGCCGCTTCAACCAGAATCTGATTTACCGGTTGGCCATTAGCATCTGTTTGGTAGGTCACCAGACGTTTACCCAGCCAGTGTTCAGCAAAAGCGCGAATGTCTTCTTTGCTGTTAACCACTTTCACACCGCCCGCTTTACCACGGCCACCAGCGTGAACCTGACATTTCACTACCCACGGGCCTGCGCCGATTTTTGATGCAGCTTCTTCAGCTTCACGCGGAGTAGTACAGGCATAACCCACCGGTGCCGGTAAGCCATAGCGGGCAAAAAGTTGTTTTGCCTGATATTCATGTAAGTTCATGTGTTCTGTCCATCCTTCAGGTAATCGTTATCTTTTAACCCGTAGGCCTGATGAGAGATTCAGACCTACGGGGCAGGTGATACTCTTTTTGGTTACACGTCCAGCAGCAGACGTGTTGGATCTTCCAGCAACTCTTTAATGGTCACCAGGAAGCCTACTGACTCACGACCATCAATCAGACGGTGGTCATAAGACAGCGCCAGATACATCATCGGCAGGATTTCAACCTTACCGTCTACAGCCATCGGGCGATCTTTAATGGCATGCATACCCAGGATGGCGCTCTGCGGTGGGTTGATGATTGGTGTGGACATCAGGGAGCCAAACACACCACCGTTAGTGATGGTGAAGTTACCGCCCGTCAGATCTTCAACCGTCAACTTACCGTCGCGACCTTTTACTGCCAGCTCTTTGATATTTTTCTCGATGTCAGCCATACCCAGCAGATCGACATCACGCAGAACCGGGGTCACCAGGCCGCGCGGCGTAGAGACCGCCATGCTGACATCAAAGTAGTTGTGATAGACCACGTCATCGCCATCGATAGAGGCGTTCACTTCCGGATAGCGTTTCAGCGCTTCAACCACGGCTTTAACGTAGAAAGACATAAAGCCCAGACGGATACCGTGACGTTTTTCAAACGCGTCACCGTACTGCTTGCGCAGATCCATAATCGGCTTCATGTTGACTTCGTTGAAGGTCGTCAGCATTGCGGTAGAGTTTTTCGCTTCCAACAGACGCTCAGCTACGCGTTTGCGCAGACGGGTCATCGGTACACGTTTTTCACCACGTGCGCCCAGCGCAGGCTGTGCTGCAGGAGCCGCGGCCGGTGCTTTGGCTTCTTCTTTTGCCGCCGGTGCTTTGGCCAGATGTTTTTCAACATCTTCACGGGTAATGCGACCGCCAACACCCGTGCCGTTGATGGCGCTGGCTTCGAGATTGTGCTCACCCAGCAGGCGACGGATCGCCGGGCTCAGGGCATCGTTATTCTGCTCAGAGAGCGACGCCTGCTGGCGCTGCGCCGGAGTAGAATCTTTCTCTTCAGACTTGGCACTGGTCTCTTTCCCGGTGCTGTTGCCTTCACGCAGGCGACCGAGGATCTGACGAGAAGTCACTGTGGTGCCTTCATCTTCCAGAACCGCATCAAGAATACCGTCCGCTGATGCCGGTACTTCCAGTACCACTTTGTCAGTTTCGATTTCTACCAGTACTTCATCACGACGTACTGCATCGCCCGGTTTTTTGTGCCAGGTTGCAACCGTTGCATCCGCTACGGATTCAGGCAGGTCGGGAACAAGAATATCTACGCTACTCATTATTTATCCTTTATTTAATCGACGTTCAGCGCGTCATTGACCAGATCTTGTTGCTGTTTCTGGTGAACGGACATATATCCTACTGCCGGAGAGGCAGAGGCCGGGCGACCTGCATAACGCAGAGCAGACCCAAATGGAATCACTTCACGGAAATGATGCTGACTGCAGTACCATGCGCCCTGGTTTAGCGGCTCTTCCTGGCACCAGACAAAATCATGTACATGAGCAAAAGGTTTCAGCGCTTCCTGCACCGCTTTATGCGGGAACGGATAGAGCTGTTCGATGCGCACAATGGCGACATCTTTTTGATCATTCTTGCGGCGCTGTTCCAGCAGGTCGTAATAAACCTTACCAGAACACATCACTACGCGCTTCACGCCTTTCGGATCAAGTTCATCAATTTCGCCAATGGCTGGCAGGAACGCGCCGTTAGCCAGTTCGTCAAGCGTGGACACTGCCAGCGGATGACGCAGCAATGACTTCGGCGACATCACCACTAACGGACGACGCATACCGCGCAGCGCCTGACGACGCAGCATGTGGTAAACCTGCGCCGGAGTAGACGGTACGCAGACCTGCATGTTTTGCTCAGCGCAAAGCTGCAAATAACGTTCCAGACGCGCGGAGGAGTGCTCCGGTCCCTGCCCTTCGTAGCCGTGCGGCAGCAGCATAACCAGGCCACACATACGGCCCCATTTCTGCTCACCGGAGGAGATGAACTGGTCGATAACCACCTGCGCGCCGTTGGCGAAGTCACCAAACTGTGCTTCCCAGATAGTCAGCGTGCGCGGCTCTGCGGTGGCGTAACCGTATTCGAATGCCAGTACCGCTTCTTCAGACAGCACGGAGTCCCAGACACGGAAAGTGCCCTGACCGTTATGAACGTGCTGCAGCGGCGTGTAAGTAGAACCATTTGACTGGTTGTGAATCACCGCGTGACGGTGGAAGAACGTACCGCGGCCCGCATCTTCACCTGACAGACGCACCGGAATACCTTCATCAACCAGCGTCGCGTAAGCCAGCGTTTCCGCGCCGCCCCAGTCGAACAGCTTCTCGCCTGCCGCCATCGCCTGACGGTCACCGTAAATTTTGGCGACGCGAGACTGCATCTCTACCGCTTCCGGCACAGTGCTGATACGTTTGGCCAGTTCCTGCAGACGCTTCATCTCAACCTTGTTCGGGTAGTTTTCATCCCACTCATGGTTGAGGTACGGCGACCAGGTAAAGGAGTGCATGTTCATCGGACGCCACTCTTTCACCACACATTCGCCAGCATCCAGCGCATCGCGATAGAGATTGACCATTTCGGTTGCATCTTCCAGCGTCGCGACTTTGTCCTGCTCCAGCTTGTCAGCGTAGATTTTGCGCGGCGTCGGATGTTTTTTGATTTTCTGATACATCAACGGCTGCGTTGCACTCGGCTCATCGGCTTCGTTATGGCCGTGACGACGGTAGCAGAACAGATCGATGAAGACATCACGCTTGAAGGTGTTACGGAAATCCAGCGCCAGACGAGTGACGAAAGCGACCGCTTCAGGATCATCAGCGTTAACGTGGAAAATCGGCGCCTGAACCATCTTACCGATGTCGGTGCAATACGGCGTAGAACGCGCATCCAGCGGGTTAGAGGTCGTGAAGCCCACCTGGTTGTTGATGACGATGCGAACGGTACCGCCCACTTCGTAACCACGTGCTTTCGACATGTTCAGGGTTTCCTGAACCACGCCCTGGCCAGTCACTGCAGCATCGCCGTGAATCGTGATCGGCAAGACTTTATTGCTGCTCGGCTCGTCGAGTCTGTCCAGACGCGCGCGAACGGAACCGATAACGACCGGGCTGACGATTTCCAGGTGCGACGGGTTAAACGCCAGCGCCAGGTGAACCAGACCGCCTTCGGTTTCGATATCCGATGAGAAGCCCATGTGGTACTTCACGTCACCGGTACCGAGGTGCTCTTTATGTTTGCCCGCAAATTCGTCGAACAGTTCCTGCGGGCGTTTGCCCAGCACGTTAACCAGTACGTTCAAACGACCACGGTGCGCCATGCCCAGAACCACTTCGCGCGTACCGCTGTTACCTGCATGGCGAATCATCTCTTTGAGCATCGGAATTAACGCATCGCCGCCTTCCAGCGAGAAACGTTTAGCGCCCGGGAATTTTGCTCCCAGGTAACGTTCCAGACCTTCAGCTGCGGTCAGTTCACTGAGGAAGCGTTTCTTCTCTTCGCTGCTGAACGCGGCATGGCCGGATTCAAGGCGCTGCTGAAGCCAGCGTTTCTCTTCGGTGCTGGTAATGTGCATATACTCGGCGCCAATCGAGCCGCAGTAAGTTTGTTTCAGCGCCTCAACCAGGTCGCTCAGCTTCATCGTATCTTTGCCACCGGCAAATGAACCCACGTTGAAGCTTTCCTGGAAATCCGCATCGGTCAGATCGTGGAAAGAAGGATCCAGATCGGCCACGTTCTCTTGCTGCCACAGTCCCAGCGGATCAAGATTCGCATGTTGATGACCGCGGAAACGATAGGCGTTAATGAGCTGCAGGACTTTAACCTGCTTCGCATTAGCATCAGGGTCGGAAATAGTGGAGGAGTAACGAGGGGTAACCAACGCCTGCCGACGGAAATAATCACGCGTTTTTGAGTGGAGTTGATCCGGTTTGACTCCGGTGCCAGGTAACTGCTGGAACGTCGAACGCCAGTTAGCATCTACCGAGTCAGGGTCGGTTAAGAAGTCTTCATAGAGCTGTTCTATCCAGCTCTGGTTTGAACCAGAGAGGTAAGAAGAGTCCAACCAGGCTTTCAAAGCGCTGTTCTGCATCGTGATCCCTTAAGCATCTTTTGTGCTTACTTAATACTCGAAATCGATCACGTTTCAGGAAAGCATCGAGCTTGCGGATCCCCGGGAGCTTACATCCAGTAAGTGACCGGGATGAGCAAGCGCAACCAACGCACATGCAACGTAAACGATGACGAGTATATTCGCCGTGGATACTACCACGCACACCACTGTGCGTGCCGGGGTTCACTTGCGAGCTCTTTTGTCATATGGCTCGCGAAGGAACCTTTAAAAACTGTCAAAAATACGGGGCAGTTTTTAGAGGTTTCCTACACTGCCGGGGAAAACGTCTTCCCCGGCAACAACGACAACTTACGCACTACGTTTCAACAGCATCGACTTAATATGGCCGATGGCGCGCGTCGGGTTCAGTCCTTTAGGACATACGCTGACGCAGTTCATGATGCTATGGCAGCGGAATACGCTGAAAGCGTCACTTAACCCTTCCAGGCGGCTGTCGGTTTCGGTATCGCGGCTGTCAATCAGGAAGCGATACGCGGCCAACAAACCTGCCGGGCCAATAAACTTGTCCGGGTTCCACCAGAATGATGGGCACGATGTTGAGCAGCATGCACATAAAATACATTCATACAGCCCATCGAGCTTCTCACGCTGCTCAGGCATTTGTAAATGCTCACGAGCCGGTGGATTTTTCCCATTATTCAACAAGTAAGGCTTAATCTTCTCATACTGTGCATAGAATTGCCCCATGTCTACCACCAAATCACGCACGACCGGTAAACCAGGCAGAGGGCGGATAACAATTTTCTTGCCCGGCTGATTCAGTGCAGAAATCGGTGTGATACAGGCCAGTCCATTTTTACCGTTCATGTTCAGGCCATCGGAACCGCAGACCCCTTCACGGCAGGAGCGACGAAATGACAGCGACGGATCTTTTTCTTTCAGCTGCATCAGCGCATCCAGCAGCATCATGTCACGCCCTTCTTCCGCTTCCAGCGTGTAATCCTGCATGCGCGGAGCATCGTCAACATCCGGGTTATAGCGATAAATCGAAAACTCGAGTTTCATTGTCCTGTCTCCGCATTAATAAGTACGAATCTTCGGCGGGAATGCCGGGCGCAGTTTCGGTTCCATATTGACCTGACGTCGCGTCATGGATTCCGATTCTGGCAGGTACAGGGAATGGCACAGCCAGTTTTCATCATCACGTTCCGGGAAGTCGAAGCGGCTATGTGCACCACGGCTTTCGGTACGGAAGTTAGCGGACACCGCCGTGGCGTACGCAGTTTCCATCAGGTTATCCAACTCAAGACACTCAACGCGCTGGGTGTTGAACTCACTGGAAGTATCATCCAGACGGGCGTTTTTCAGACGCTCGCGGATGGCTTTCAACTCTTCAAGACCTTTCGCCATCGCGTCGCCTTCACGGAATACCGAGAAGTTATGTTGCATACATTCTTGCAGCGCTTTACGGATAGCCACTGGATCTTCACCATCACGGTTACCGTTCCAACGGTTCAGACGCGCCAGAGAGGCATCGATCTCTTCTTCAGTCGCATCCCGCAGATCGCCCTGCTCAGCGATAGATTCCTGCAGATGCAGACCCACCGCACGACCGAACACCACCAGGTCAAGCAGCGAGTTACCGCCCAGACGGTTGGCACCGTGTACGGATACGCAGGCGATTTCGCCCACTGCAAACAGGCCAGGAATGACGACATCTTCGCCCTGCTCGTTCACGGTCAGCGCCTGACCGGTGACTTTGGTCGGGATGCCACCCATCATATAGTGACAGGTTGGGATAACCGGGATTGGCTCTTTCACCGGGTCAACGTGCGCAAAGGTACGGGAGAGCTCAAGAATACCCGGCAGACGGGATTCGAGAACTTCTTTACCCAGATGATCAAGTTTCAGCTTGGCGTGCGGGCCCCACGGACCATCACAACCACGACCTTCACGGATTTCGATCATGATGGAACGCGCCACCACGTCACGACCCGCAAGGTCTTTCGCATTCGGGGCATAACGCTCCATGAAGCGTTCGCCGTGTTTATTCAGCAGGTAACCGCCTTCACCACGGCAACCTTCGGTAACCAGTACGCCCGCGCCGGCAATACCGGTCGGGTGGAACTGCCACATTTCCATATCCTGTACCGGAACACCGGCACGAATAGCCATGCCCACGCCGTCACCGGTATTAATGTGGGCGTTAGTTGTAGACTGATAAATACGGCCAGCACCGCCGGTTGCCAGCACGGTCGCACGGGCTTTGAAGTAAACCACTTCACCGGTTTCGATACACAGCGCGGTACATCCGACAACCGCGCCGTCGGCGTTTTTCACCAGATCCAACGCATACCATTCAGAAAAGATGGTGGTGTGGTTTTTCAGGTTCTGCTGATACAGGGTGTGCAGCAGCGCATGGCCAGTACGGTCAGCCGCCGCCGCAGTACGCGCCGCCTGCTCGCCGCCGAAGTTTTTCGACTGGCCGCCAAACGGACGCTGATAAATGGTGCCATTCTCCAGACGAGAGAACGGCAGCCCCATATGGTCCAGCTCCAGAATCGCTTCCGGGCCGGTCTTACACATATATTCAATAGCGTCCTGATCGCCAATGTAGTCCGACCCTTTTACGGTGTCGTACATGTGCCATTCCCAGTTATCGTCATGGGTATTACCGAGCGCAACGGTGATGCCACCCTGCGCAGACACGGTATGGGAACGGGTTGGGAAGACTTTAGAAAGCAGCGCACAGGTCTGGCCGCTCTGGGAAATTTGCAGCGCCGCGCGCATACCTGCGCCACCGGCACCAATCACAACAGCATCAAATTCTCTGACTGGCAGTTTCATTACACACCCCACACCACAACAAATCCATAAATGACGTAAACCACCAGCGCAACGACGATAGCCAGTTGCAGAATCAGGCGCACAGCCAGCGGTTTAACGTAGTCGGTCAACACCTGCCACATGCCAATCCAGGCATGAATCAAGATGGAGAAAAGTGCCAGCAGGGTGAAGACTTTGGTGAATGCCGATGAGAAAAAACCGGTCCAGATTTCCCAGGTCAGATCGCCGCTGGTGGCGAAAAAGCCGACCATGTAGATGATGTATAACGTCAGAACGATAGCGGTAGCACGGACCAGAATGAAGTCATGTACGCCATTGCGTCCTAATGCGGAGGCGTTGCTTACCATACGAGGACTCCTGCGAGAAGTGAAAGCACGACAATGATAACAAAAGAAATTTTGGCGGAACGCGTCCCTGCTTCGAGGGTTTCTTCAATGTAGCCAAAATCCATCAACAGATGGCGGATGCCCATTACAGCGTGATATGCCAGCGCGATCAGAATCCCCCACAGAATTAACTCTACAAAGAAGTTATTCATAATGGATGATGCCGCGAGGAAACCTTCAGGGGAGGAAAGGCTGGTACCCAATAACCACAACAGTATCCCGACCGCCACGAAGGTGATCACTCCAGATACGCGATGGAGAATGGACGCTATCGCCGTGATTGGGAACCGGATCGTTTGCAGATCCAGATTGACAGGTCTTTGTTTTTTCACATTTCTTATCATGAATAACGCCCACATGCTGTTCTTATTATTCCCTTTGGACTTCGGGTTCAGGAGATGAAGACACCTGTAACCAGAAAAACGACGGGATTTCCTTCCTCCGGTCTGCGTGCGGGTCAGACAGCGTCCTTACCATAACTACGCGTCATATAAAACACTGCTTCCAGTTCCTAAAACGACACGTTACAACGCTGGTTGGCTCGGGATTGCAGGGTATTCCGGAGACCTGGCGGCAGTATAGGACGTTCACAAAATCATTACAATTAACCTACATATAGTTTGTCGGGTTTTATCCCGAACAGTGACACAGGTCACGATAACAACATTATTTTAATTTTTAATCATCTGATTTGACAATCATTAAACAAAGTTGTTACAAACGACACCAGAAAAAGCATATAATGCGTAAAAGTTATGGGGTCACTCTTTCACCCTTGAATTAGTTATGTAACAGTGTGGGAGTATTGACCAATACCTTCAGGACAGTTATTAGTGTAGACAGGTTAAATAATTCGGATTGCTAAGTTGTTGATTTGTTGCAAATTCACCATGAGTTGACTGATTTACCTGCAAGCGCCCATTGCTCTGTACCCTGGTTTTCTCCTCTCTCGCAGAGCGGCGAGCCGAATAACAAACTGGTAACGGTTAATTGATGTATCGAAGACAAGTCTGACATCTGCAGTCTTAAGCAATAAGGCGCTAAGGAGACCGTAAATGGCTGATACTAAAGCAAAACTCACTCTAAACGGTGATGCTGCTATTGAACTGGATGTGCTAAAAGGTACACTCGGTCAAGACGTTATTGATATTCGTAGCCTTGGTTCAAAAGGCATGTTTACTTTTGACCCAGGTTTCACCTCTACCGCATCCTGCGAATCCAAAATTACGTTCATCGACGGTGACGAAGGTATTTTGCTGCATCGCGGCTTCCCGATTGACCAGTTGGCAACTGAATCCAACTATCTGGAAGTGTGTTATATCCTGCTGTATGGCGAAAAACCGACGCAGGAAGAGTACGACGAGTTCAAAACCACGGTCACTCGCCATACCATGATCCATGAGCAGATCACCCGTCTGTTCCACGGTTTCCGCCGCGATTCCCACCCGATGGCCGTCATGTGCGGTGTAACCGGTGCGCTGGCTGCGTTCTATCACGATTCTCTCGATGTGAATAATGCGCGTCACCGTGAAATCGCCGCGTTCCGCCTGCTGTCTAAAATGCCAACCATGGCAGCGATGTGCTACAAATACTCCATCGGTCAGCCGTTTGTTTATCCGCGCAACGACCTCTCGTATGCCGGTAACTTCCTGAACATGATGTTCTCTACCCCGTGCGAAAAATATGAAGTGAATCCAATCCTGGAACGCGCAATGGACCGTATCCTGATCCTGCACGCAGACCACGAACAGAATGCTTCAACCTCAACCGTACGTACCGCCGGCTCTTCTGGCGCTAACCCGTTTGCCTGTATCGCAGCAGGTATTGCCTCCCTGTGGGGACCGGCACACGGCGGCGCAAACGAAGCTGCGCTGAAAATGCTGGAAGAAATCAGCTCCGTTAAACACATTCCGGAATTTGTTCGCCGCGCGAAAGACAAGAATGACTCCTTCCGCCTGATGGGCTTTGGTCACCGTGTTTACAAAAACTACGACCCGCGTGCAACCGTCATGCGTGAAACTTGCCACGAAGTACTGAAAGAGCTGGGCACCAAAGATGACCTGCTGGAAGTGGCCATGGAGCTTGAGCACATCGCGCTGAACGATCCGTACTTCATCGAGAAGAAACTCTACCCGAACGTAGACTTCTACTCTGGCATCATCCTGAAAGCGATGGGCATTCCGTCCTCCATGTTCACCGTGATCTTCGCCATGGCACGTACCGTTGGCTGGATTGCTCACTGGAACGAAATGCACACTGACGGCATGAAGATCGCCCGCCCTCGTCAGCTGTATACCGGCTACGACAAGCGCGATTTCAAGTCCGACATTAAGCGTTAATCCCTGTTACCGGATGGCGATGCTGTGGCGTCGCCATCCGGCATATTCCCTTTTTCTTGACATGCATTGTGTTAATCCGCCCATCCTTTCTCTATGATTTACTGAGATTTCTCTAATTTTATTCAGGAGCATGGGATGCCTGTTTTGCAGTGGGGTGCACTGTTTATACTGTCACTTCTTCTTTCCCTGCTGTTTCTGTTTATCCATCTTCCGGGGCCATTACTGCTCGGGTCGATGATTGTCGGTATTATTTTCAGTATGCGCGGTATTTCGCTGCATCCCCCTCGCTGCACGTTTCTCGGTGCGCAGGCCATTCTCGGCTGCATGATTGCGCAAAATCTTACGGGCTCCATTTTTACGACGCTGGCAGCACATTGGCCGGTGGTAATTGCCATTCTGCTGGCGACCCTACTTTCCAGCGCGGCGATAGGCTGGCTGCTGGTACGTTATAGCCAGTTACCGGGCAACACCGGGGCATGGGGTTCATCGCCAGGCGGTGCAGCGGCAATGGTCGCCATGGCGCAGGATTATGGGGCTGATATCCGCCTCGTGGCGTTTATGCAGTATCTGCGAGTGTTACTGGTGGTGGGCGCAGCCGCGCTGGTCACCCGACTGGTGATGGGCGACCAGGCACAAACGGTCAGCGAGCAAATCATCTGGTTTCCGCCACTCAGCGTCAATCTGTTCAGCACCCTGATGCTGGCTGCCGTTGCCGGAATTGCCGGGCGCTTGCTACGCATCCCTTCTGGCGTCATGTTATTGCCAATGCTGATAGGTGCATTGCTGAACGCAGGCGGCGTGATGATGATTGAACTGCCGGAATGGCTACTGGCGATCGCGTATATGGCCATCGGCTGGCAAATCGGCCTGGGTTTTGACAAACAGATCTTTTTTATGGCGCTGCGTCCCCTGCCACAGATCCTGTTGTCTATTTTTTCACTGATGGCGATCTGCGCGACCATGGCCTGGGGACTGGCGCACTATATGCAGATCGATTTTCTTACCGCTTACCTGGCAACCAGCCCGGGCGGGGTGGACAGTGTCGCGGTGATTGCCGCAGGAAGCCATGCGGATATGGCGCTGATCATGGCCATGCAGACGCTACGGCTGTTCAGTATTTTATTGACGGGACCGGCAGTGGCGCGGTTTATTTCGCTGCATGCCCCCAGACAGACGGCTTAATGCTGACAGCCCGGACACCAGTAAAACGGTCGTGAAGAGAGTGTCGTTTTTTCGATAATCCCGCCACATCGAGTGCAGACCTCTCCGTCCCGATGAAAGACATTAAAGCGAAACAACGCACCGTGATGTTTGTTGTCATCGACCTGCCCACGGGTGTTATAAGACAAGCGCGGAATAGCGATCAACGCATGCGCCAGCGCATCGAGCTTTTCAGCGCCGAGCTGCGAGGCTTTATGTTGCCCGGTCAGTCCCACCTGCCAAAGGATCTCCACGCGCAGATAGTTTCCCAGCCCCGCAAGAAACGCCTGATCCAGTAACAGACCGGAAAACTGACGATTACGAAAACGCGGTAAAAGCAGACGCGTTTTGACATCATCGGGGGTTAAACGCAGATCCAGTACATCCGGTCCCACCCGCTGCAAAAAAGGATGGGTGGCGAGCTGTTCCGGCGTCAGGATTTCTATATCCGATGCGCTGTAAAGCAGAATGGTTTTGTCGTGCGTTTGCAGTCTGACGCGCAATACCCGCGAAGTCTGCGGGATTGTCCCCGTGTCTATCACCCGCCATACGCCGTAAAGCTGATTGTGACTGTACAGCGTCAGGCCATTTGAAAAGTGGGTCAGCAAGGCTTTGCCGCGCGTTTCAAGCAGCGTGATCCTCTGCCCAATCAGTTGAGATTGATACGGTTTTAACTGCTCAAAGGCAAACCAGACGTCCGTCAGGAGTTTGCCTTTGACTGCCGCCTCCAGGTTATCCGCCGCGCGGCGGATCTCCGGGCCTTCAGGCATAATACTGTCCTTTGTTAGTGAGTAGCGCCGCCCGTGACGGCGATATCGCGATCCACCTGCAAAGCAGTGATTATCGCGACCTCCAGTGCTCGTCGCACAGTTTCTGCGGCCATACTGGGCGCCCCAGGATGTGCCGCCCCTTGTTCCGGCAGATAGGGAATATGAATAAACCCGCCCTTCACGGCCGACGTATCACGCAGTTTATGCAGCAGGCCATACATCACGTGGTTACAGACGAAGGTGCCTGCAGTCTGAGAAACCGAAGCAGGAATACCGGCGCGGCGCATGGCGGCAACCATAGCTTTGATCGGCAATGTGCTGAACCACGCCGCCGGACCATCATCCACGATCGGTTCATCAACAGGTTGCTGCCCCTGGTTATCCGCAATGCGGGCATCGTCAACGTTGATCGCCACACGTTCAACGGTAATATCCGTCCGCCCCCCAGCCTGACCAACCGCCAGCACCAGCGAGGGTGATAGCGCGTCAATAGCGGCATTGAGCACATCAATAGATTCGCCAAATACGCACGGAAGCTGGCGCGCCACTACGCGACATCCGTCAATAATAACATTGTCGAGACCCGAGACCACTTCCCATGAAGGGTTAACGGATTCGCCGCCAAACGGTTCAAATCCGGTGATCAATACCGTTTTCATCCTTCCTCCTTACAAAAACATCAGGAAATACATCAGGAATACGTTGACCAACAAGAGCAACACTCCGGTGGGTACCTGCGCTTTAATCACCGCATTTTTATCCGGCAGTTCCAGCAGAGCCGCTGGCACGATATTAAAGTTCGCGGCCATTGGCGTCATCAGCGTACCGCAATACCCAGAGAACATACCGATAGCTGCCATTACCGCCGGGTTGCCCCCATGCTGCAGCACCAGAATCGGAATACCAATTCCCGCCGTCACAATCGGGAACGCCGCGAACGCATTTCCCATCACCATGGTCAGTAATGCCATGCCAATGGTATACACCGCGACCGCGATAAAACGGCTATCGACTGCGAGGTATTCCTGGGTTAAATATGAAATACCGCTGCCGACACCCGCAGCCGTAAACAGCAGACCCAGAGTCGCCAGAATTTGTGGCAGGATGAAGGCCCAGCCGATAGAATCCAGCAAGCGGCGCGCCTCCTGAATCGGCTGATGGACACGCTCATGAGTCATTTTGATCGCCATCGCCAGGCCAATCAGCGACCCCGCAGTCATCGAAAAAAGCGTCACCAGCGTGGCGTGATTACCCGGCCCAAACAGCGCATTCTGTAACCCCGGAATGTGATTAAACATCAGCACACCGATCACCGTCACCACCGGAATTGCCAGCGCCGGGAAAAACAGGCGGTTCCCCAGACGACTGGCACTTTCTTCACGCTGTTGCTGCGTGCGCTGATGGTAGCTTCCCAGCTTTACGCCGCCAAAACCGGCGATCAGCGCCAGTATGACTACCGCCACACCGAAAGCGATATGCACCGTGCGCTTGTCGCCAAAAAGCGAATACGTCCAGTCACCAAGCAAAAACAGCACACCGTACAAGCCCCAGAACAGCCCTGTCGTCACGCGTCGCGGGTTCGCTTTGTCCTGCCAGGACATCACGGCCACAATCAGTAAAATCACCCCTGCCAGCCAATAGAGATAGCTTTGCTGAAAATTCATTTCGCTTCTCCTTTCGCGACGGCATTCGCTTTCGCCACCTCACGTTGCAGATAGCTATCGAGACGCCACAATCTTGTGCCGTGAATCAGGAACGCACACAGTGCCGTGGGGATCCCCCACAGCGCGATATGCAGTGGCTCCGTCTGGATCCCACCGGATTCCAGCATAAAGTTGTGCATGAAAATGATCGCCCCGAAGGCAACAAAAATATCTTCACCGAAAAACAGCCCGACGTTATCGGTCGCCGCCGACATCGCGCGCAGGCGATAGCGCACCGCGCCAGGTAATTCGCCATGATTTTTCTCTGCCGCCCCTTCCGCCATTGGCGCCAGCAGCGGGCGCACCATTTGCGGATGACCGCCCAGGCTGGTCAGTCCCAACGCAGCGGTCGCTTCACGGATAAACAGATAGACAATTAACAGACGGCCGCTGGTGGCACTGCGGATCTTCGCGATCCACGCCTGAGCACGCTCTTTCAGACCGTGGCGCTCCAGCAGACCAATCACCGCCAGCGGAATCAGCAGGATAAACGGCAGGTTACGGGTATTGAGAAAACCTTCCCCCAGTTTTTCGAGGATGGTGGCGATCGGCATATGTGCCGCCAGCCCCGTGACGATCCCGGCGATAATAACGACTAATACCGGGTTAAAACGTAAAAGAAATCCGACCACAATGACAGCGATCCCCGTCAATGGCCAGAGAGAAATGACCTCTCCCATAATATATTCCCGTCTATGTTGTTGTGTAATATGTTATTGTTTTGTATGTAAAAAATTATGCGCTAATTTGAATCTTCTCTGCTTCGAACGCGGTACGTAAGCGGCGGGCAAAAGCGAGTGCGTGCTCACCATCACCATGAATACATACCGTCTGGGCAATGACGCTCGCCCATTCTCCTGTCTGGCTTTTTACTCTCCCGGATTGCACCATTTCTAAGGTTTGTGTCAGCGCCAGGTTTTCATCTTCAATCAGCGCGCCCGGCTGGCTACGCGGCACCAGACTGCCATCCGCCAGATAACCTCGATCGGCAAAAACCTCCTGACGCGTCACCAGCCCATAATGCTTCCCGGCACGGATCAGTTCGCTTCCGGCAAGCCCGACCAGGATGAGCGACGGATCGCAGGCCTGCACCGCTCTGGCGATAGCATCCGCCAGTTGCGGGTCTTTCGCCGCCTGGTTGTAAAGCATGCCGTGAGGTTTGACGTGACGCATAACGCCGCCTTCCGCCCGTGTGATCGCGGCCAGCGCACCGATTTGATACAGCGTTTGTGCGTAAACCGTTTCTGCCGGTAACGTCATGGCGCTACGCCCAAAGTTTTCCCGATCCGGGAAGCTGGGATGCGCCCCCACCGCGACGCCATTTTTAAGCGCTTCACGCACGCTTGATAGCATGGTTTGCGCGTCCCCGGCATGAAATCCGCAGGCAATGTTGGCCGATGACACCAGTTGCAGCAGCGCAGCATCATTCGCGCAGCCCTCGCCAAGATCGGCATTTAAATCAATTTTCATCGTTAAGTCGCCATGTTAACTGTTCCAGATAACGCTGCTGATCGTGACGCGCCTTGAGCGCTTCTTCCAGCGAGCACTGAACAAAATGAATCGGCTGACCCAGGGGAATTTGCGCCAGATGGTACATATCCGCCTCAATGATGCAGGCGATACGTGGATAGCCGCCCGTCGTCTGAGCATCATTCATCAGAACAATAGGCTGGCCGTTGTGCGGTACCTGAACCACGCCAGGAAGTAACCCGTGCGATAACAGCTCACGATCGGTGGTACGTGTCAGAGGTTGTCCCTGCAAACGGTACCCCATACGGTTACTCTGTGGGCTAAGCTGCCACGGCGAGCGCCAGAACGACGCCTGCGAGGCCTCATCAAATTCGTGATACTCAGGTCCTGGCAACGCACGGATGCGG
Organism: Citrobacter sp. Marseille-Q6884; assembly: GCF_945906775.1. Taxonomy (NCBI): domain Bacteria; kingdom Pseudomonadati; phylum Pseudomonadota; class Gammaproteobacteria; order Enterobacterales; family Enterobacteriaceae; genus Citrobacter; species Citrobacter sp. Marseille-Q6884. The sequence continues at coordinate 2,586,896 of NZ_CAMDRE010000001.1, read as the reverse complement.
TTGCCCCACATCAACTGCTTAACCCCCTGCGGTCCGCTGAACTGTCGCGTTGAAACGCCAACCGCCAGCCGGTCGCCATCCTTTAACAGACGCCCTTCCAGCCCGCCAATCCCCACTTTCAGATCGGTACTGTACGACCCCATCACATCGGGAACATCAATCCCGCCCGCCACCGCCAGATAGCTACGCATTCCGTGAAGCGGACGTTTTAACGTCAGGCGCTGTCCGGCTTTGAACGGCAGTCGCCAACCGCTCCACACAGGTGTACGGTCTAAATGCGCTTCGCATCCCGCGCCCGTCAGGGCAAACCAGCCATCCGTTTCGAACTCGACCACCAGTTGACCGAGCGTTATCTCCAGCGCAGCGGCATTTGCATCATTACCGACCAACAGATTGGCGACGTTCAGCGCAGGTTTATCCAGCGCGCCGCAGTGGCTTATTCCTGACTGGCGGAAACCGTGGCGGCCGCCGTCCTGTATGGAGGTGTACATGCCAGCACGAATGATAGTTAACATACCCCCTCCTTCTGTGGAACAAAGCGCACGGTATCTCCAGGCCGTAACAGGATGGGTTCATCCCGCTGCGGATCGAACAACTTAACGGCGGTATGACCTATCAACTGCCATCCACCTGGGGTGGATAACGGGTAGATACCGGTTTGCGAACCGCCAATACCGACGGAACCTGCCGGAACAATCAGGCGCGGTTCAGCACGTCTTGGCGTATGCAGAGGTTCCGGTAAGCTCCCGAGATACGGGAATCCTGGCTGGAACCCGATAAACCAGACCACATAGTCCACCGACGCATGCAGTTCAACAACCTGCTTCTCGCTTAATCCACTGTGCTGCGCAACATGGCCCAGATCCGGTCCATGCGCTTTGCCATAAGTAACGGGAATATCAATAAAGCGTGAGTCCGGCTCCAGCGCTTCGCTCTCCTCCCACCAGCGCTGCAAGCGTTCAATCGCATCCAGCGCCAGCGTTTGCGGGTTGCGAAGCATCACCGTGATGTTGTTCATCCCCGGAATAACTTCAAGCACATTCGGGGCATCAACCAGACGCTGAGTCAAACCCCAGATACGTTTCTGGGACGCCAGCGTAATGGGCGGTTCCAGTTCGAGAACTACCGCAGTCTCACCTAACAGATAACAACGCGCTCTCTGCACTTTCATCCCTCTTTCATTACGCTGGATTGGGAATATCAATGAAAGACACATCTAATTCCGTGTTTTCATTCAGCCATTCACTTAAGGCACGGATACCACCGCGTTCGGTGGCATGGTGTCCGGCTGCATAGAAATGCAGTCCCTGCTCACGGGCTGAGTGAATGGTTTGCTCAGAGACTTCACCGGTAATAAACGCATCAACGCCAAAGCGCGCTGCGCTGTCGATAAAGCTTTGACCGCCTCCGGTACACCATGCGACACGCTGAACGTTTTCCGGTCCGGTATCACCGCACCATAACGGCTTACGACCCAAACGCGCTTCAATCCATGATGCCAGCTCCAGCCCCGGAACCGGCATGGAGAGTTCCCCCCACGGTACCAGAGGCTCAATTTCGCCCATCACGGTAATGCCCAGCAACGCAGCCAGTTGTGCGTTATTCCCGAGTTCCGGGTGAGCATCCAGCGGCAGGTGCCAGCCATACAGGTTAATATCATTTTCTAACAGCGTTTTCAGACGATGGCGCTTCATGCCACGAATAATCGGGGATTCGCCCTTCCAGAAGTAACCATGATGAACGATGACCGCATCTGCCCCCAGACGCACTGCCTCATCTAATAATGCCTGGCTTGCGGTCACGCCAGTCACGATTTTATGCACCGTTTCTTTGCCCTCAACCTGCAAACCATTCGGCGCATAGTCACTGATGGCTGCGCTGTTCAGTTTGTCGTTGATCAGTTGTTCCAGTTCGGTGTTTTTCATCATCGTCCTCATTGTCATCAATTCTGCATGCCCAATCAGCAACACAGCTTAAGCTAAAATAGCGTCCCTGCCTCCGTTCGTCGATAGCCATTTCACTGACACATCAAGAAACAATCACGCGAACTCAGAACGTAAATTGGTTACCACTACGCGATCTTATTCATGTATATTTATGCAATCAGGCAGCATATTGCAAAAATAATCAGATCTGTATCAAAGTTATAACTTCAAGGAAACACGCTCACACAGTACGTTCATCCTGTCGTGAGACATTCACTTCGAGAATAGAATGAATAAACAAGCATCTCAGCCGCGCGCGATTTATTACGTCGTCGCGCTGCAAATTTGGGAATACTTCAGTTTTTATGGCATGCGTGCGCTGCTGATCCTGTATCTCACCAACCAGCTTAAGTACAGTGACGATCATGCGTATGAGCTGTTCAGCGCCTACTGCTCGCTGGTGTATGTCACCCCCATTTTGGGGGGATATCTGGCGGATAAGGTGCTTGGCAATCGTATGGCGGTAATGATTGGCGCATTTTTAATGGCAGTGGGGCATCTGGTGCTGGGTGCCAGTGAAATGGCGCCTGCTTTCCTCTATTTGTCGCTGGCGATTATCGTCTGCGGCTACGGTCTGTTTAAATCCAACATCAGTTGCCTGCTGGGCGAACTGTATAAACCCGAAGATCCGCGCCGCGACGGTGGGTTCTCCCTGCTCTATGCCGCGGGTAACATCGGTTCGATTATCGCCCCGATCGCGTGTGGCTATGTGCAGGAAGAATACAGCTGGGCCATGGGCTTCGCGCTGGCGGCGATTGGTATGCTGGCGGGGTTAGTGATTTTTCTCTGCGGGAACCGTCATTTCGCTCATACCACCGGTGTCAACAAAGCCGTCCTGTGCGCCAGAACATGTATTCTGCCAAACTGGGCATGGCTGCTGGTTCTGCTGGTAGCAACACCGCTGCTGATTACCGTTCTGTTCTGGAAAGAGTGGTCCGTTTACGCGCTGGTCGTCGCGACCCTCATTGGTCTGGCGGTTCTGGCAAAAATTTACCGCCAGGCGCAAACACAAAAACAACGCAAAGAACTGGGACTTATCGTCACCCTGACCTTCTTCAGTCTGTTGTTCTGGGCCTTTGCACAGCAGGGCGGCAGCTCAATAAGCCTCTATATCGACCGTTTCGTTAATCGCGACATTTTGGGTTATTCCGTTCCTACCGCGATGTTCCAGTCGGTCAATGCCTTCGCGGTTATGCTCTGTGGGATTGTACTGGCCTGGCTGGTGAAAGAGAGTGTGACGGGCAATCGTACCGTGCGCATCTGGGGTAAATTTGCCCTCGGTCTGGGGTTAATGAGCGCTGGTTTCTGCATTCTGACATTAAGCGCCCGCTGGTCAGCAGCGTATGGCCATTCCTCAATGCCGCTGATGGTATTAGGGCTGGCGGTAATGGGCTTTGCTGAACTGTTCATTGACCCGGTCGCGATGTCACAAATTACGCGTATTGAGATCCCAGGCGTCACCGGTGTATTAACCGGCATTTATATGCTGCTTTCCGGGGCGATTGCCAATTACCTTGCAGGTATCATTGCCGATCAGACATCACAAAGCGCATTTGATGCCTCCGGCGCCATCAACTATTCCATCAACGCATATATTGATGTTTTTAGCGAGATAACCTGGGGGGCACTGGCCTGCGTGGCACTGGTGCTGCTGATTTGGCTGTATCAGTCGCTTAAATTTAAAAGACGTGCGCTGGCAGTAGAGTCCTGAGTTTACAGGCCCGATGTTGTACTCCGACTCGGGTCTTTTTTATCAGGGAATTACGCATTTTCCGCTGCCAAATCCTCTTCAGACAGCCCTGTAACCAGCAACACCATTTCGCGATCTATTCCTTTTGCCAGCATGGTTTGCGCGATACGTAATGCGGCTTCGTATTGACCTTGCAGTAATCCTTGCTGTACCCCCTGTTGTAATCCTTGCTGCAAGCCCTCCTGTAATCCATCTAACCGTAACCGCTCTGCAATTGTCATCAGCGTCTCCTTGTGTTGGGGGATCCGGTGCGCCATCTCTTGCATAAATTCATTAAAGCGAGACTCATCGCCGGATTGCAGGATGTAATTAAACATCGCCTGTAGTTGTGTGTCATTAGCGCGTCCTGTAAGTAACAGCGTGGTCAGCTGTTCTACCAGTCCCATCAGATCCCGCTGACGGATATGCTTTTGCAGTAATTCCAGTACTGCCATACGCCTGTGAGACATAATTTCATCATCGGGTACAACAGTGATATCCACCAGCGGAAATGCACTGGCATAGAGTTGCCTTGCTGCCTCGGGATCAGTAAACGCATCCAGCCAACACAGTGAATAGGGGTACGGGCTGCGGCTGCCATGATAAAACAGCATGGGTATTACCAGCGGCAGTTCCTTATGCCCTGCGTCCAGATGCCGCTGCATGGCCGCCATTGCATAACGCAGCAGACGAAAAGCCATATGCGGATCGGCTGAACTCTGATGCTCTATAACGACATAGACATAACCGTCCCCGTCACGTGTGCGCAACGACCAAAGCACGTCGGAATAGCGGGAACGTAAATCCGCTTCAATAAAGCTCTCTGACTCCAGTTTCAGCGTATTTAAATTACATAACGTTCGCAGACAGGGCGGAAGATGAATCTCAAGGAAATCCCGCGCGGTTTCGGGATGGTGTAAAAATGTTTTGAATACCGCATCATGCGGTGTTGAAGTCGCGGGCGTTATCATCGTGTTCCGTCACCTGAAAAAGATGACGGGACTTTACTGCTCGGAAGCCACCCTTTGCATTCAGGAATTCACGGTCTTACGAACATGATTCAACGCTAAATGTGCGCATCTGCAACATGTTCATTTTACTGGAAAGCATTACGCAAAAATCCATCTCATCCTCAACCTTTACGCGCTGCCTCATAGGCCGCAAGCGTGGTTAACCTCGCCTGTTTATGATCGACAATCGGGCGTGGATAGTTGAGGGACACCTGCGTTTTTTCCGCCCAGCGCCACGGTTCGTGGATAGCATTTCCGGGGACGTCACGTAATTCCGGCACCCACTGGCGGATAAATTCACCGTCACGATCGAATTTTTCCCCCTGCGTCGTTGGGTTAAAAATACGGAAATAAGGTGCCGCATCGGTACCGGTTGACGCCGCCCACTGCCAGCCACCGTTGTTAGCCGCCAGGTCGCCATCGATCAGTTGTGACATGAAGTACTGCTCCCCTTTACGCCAGTCAATGAGCAAGTCTTTCACCAGAAAACTGGCGGTAATCATCCGTAAACGGTTATGCATCCATCCTGTGGCATTAAGCTGACGCATCGCGGCATCAACAATGGGATAGCCCGTCTTCCCCTGTTGCCATGCCTGAAAATGCACCGGGTTATCCTGCCACTGGACGCGATCGGTCCAGCGAATAAAGGGGCGATATCGGCACAACGACGGATGATATGTCATTAGATGGCGATAAAATTCGCGCCAGATAAGCTCATTTAGCCAGACACTTCCAGCCCCGCCTTCCAGCGCCTGCGGCTGTTCTGCTAACAGCCGGTTCAGACATTGACGTGGTGATAGTCCACCGGTTGCAAGGCTCGCAGATAAACGACTGGTGCCTTCGATGGCCGGATAATCCCGACGCTGTTCATACTCCCCCGCCGCCTGCTGGCAAAACTGGCGTAATTGCGCAATGACCAATTTTTCGTCTACCGGGAAAAGTGACGAATCAAAATCCTGCTGCGGATAGTTCAGCGTAATGATCGGTAACGGCGAAGAGAGTGCGCCACTTTCCCGTGTTTTGGGTGCCGCAACGCTCTCAGGGACAGCCTCTTTCAAGCGCTTCAGCCAGGCATTTTTAAACGGTGTGAAGACTTTATACATTTCATGATTGCCCGTCATGACTGCCCCCGGAGGCAGAATCACACTGTCATCAAAACCTTCGCATACCACGCCTTGTAATGACTTCTCCACCGTGGCATCCCGCTGTTGCTCGTTTATTTCGTACTGATAGTTATAAAACAACCGGTTGACGTCATACTGTTCACAGACGTTTTTTACTGTCTCCACGCTGGCCGCAAAATCAGCAACCTCGTGGAACAGCAGAGGAATGCCTTTTTCTGCCAGCACCGTTTGCAGCATATTCAGTTGGGCGTTAACAAACGCCGCCTGACGCGGGGCCATATCATGCGCTTTCCACTGTTCCGGTGTGGAGATGTATAACGCCAGCACCTGTGCAGAACTATCCCGGCAAGCCGCGGCAAGGGCAAAATTGTCGTATATGCGCAAGTCACGCCGAAACCAGACCAGATGAGTGGTCATAACTCTCCCAAATAATGATTAATTTTCGCAGCGCAAACGCAGAATTGCAGGCCAGAGTTCAAAGTAATGTTGCCCGGACAGCCAGGTGTTCGGGTGTTCTGCCATATAGTGTTTGAGGAGCATCAACGGTGCAAGCAGTGGTTGCACTTCACGTCGATAACTATCAATGACCGAGGTCAGCTCCTGGCGTTGCCGGAGAGTGAGTTGATTGCGGAAATAGCCCTGAACATGCATCAGCACATTGGTATGGTTACGCCGGGTCGCGTCATTAAACAGCAGATGAATCAGTCGTAAACGGTACTCGGTATAAAACGCCTCAAGACTTGCCCATTCATGGATCGCTGCAACAAAGGGGCCGAGTTCCCGATATTCTGGCTGGGAATGTGCCAGTAATACCAGCTTGTAACGGGTATGATAGTCAAGTAACGCACCGCGCGTTAATCCCCGCTGGCGTAAACGGTATAACTCATGCAACGCATAAATACGCACCAGTGTGCTTTCATCTGGCACAAATGAGTTTCGCGTGCGGATACCAACAGGAACTCTTTTGCTCATCACGACTCCTTATCCGTTTCATGGATAAGTGTAGACGTCAGGGCATAAAAAAAACCGCCACATTGCTGTTAGCGGTTTTCTTGAACAAGAACGATAACTTAGTAGAAATCGCAGGTGGCTTTTTCAGCCTGATCCATCCACACCGGTTTATCACTGGTTTTTGACCAGACGCGATGCAGGTAGCTGTAAAAACGGGCGCGATCTTTCCAGAACAGCATGACCGGCAGCGCCAGTACGCCTGCAACGACGGCAAAGGTACGGCGTAAGAAAACAATGTGTGCTGGATACTCTTTATAAACGTCCATAATCCTCTCCCATATGTCTGTTCGGTGAATGGCACCGGAAAATAAATTTGGTTAACTGATGAAAATAATACCGCCTTGTGTGTAATTTTGCTACTCATCCGACCACTTATTTTTATCTATTGATGCTTCGTTTACCTTAAAGCTGTAATTAAGTTACATAAAAGTTAAATTAATACTAATCATTAGTTAAATAATGGTCTTTGCCATTTTTATACTTTTTTTACACCCCGCCCGCGGATTTTTGCGAAATCTTTGCAACCAAAAAACTACGCTCTGGTTATCACATTAATGCCACTGGAGGTGCACTGTGAGTGCAGGCGTGATAACCGGCATTGTGCTGGTTTTTTTATTATTCGGTTATCTGGTGTATGCCCTGATTAATGCGGAGGCGTTCTGATGGCGGCACAAGGTTTTTTACTCATCGCCAGTTTTTTACTGATTCTGTTTGTCGTTGCCAGGCCGCTGGGCAGCGGATTAGCGCGACTGATCAATGATATCCCCTTGCCAGGACTGACGGGTATTGAGCGTTTACTCTGGCGTGGACTGGGCATTTCACAGCATGAAATGAACTGGAAACAGTATCTGCTGGCAATTCTTGCGCTCAATATATTGGGTCTGCTGCTGCTGTTTGCACTGCTGATGGCGCAAAACCTGCTGCCACTGAATCCTCAACAGTTACCGGGACTCTCCTGGCATCTCGCGCTGAACACCGCCGTAAGTTTTGTCACTAACACCAACTGGCAGTCTTACAGTGGTGAAACCACCCTGAGCTACTTCAGTCAGATGGTCGGGTTGACCGTGCAGAACTTCCTGTCAGCGGCCACCGGTATCGCGGTAATTTTTGCCTTGATCCGCGCTTTTACGCGCCAAACGATGAATACGTTGGGTAACGCCTGGGTGGATCTGGTGCGCATTACGCTATGGATATTACTGCCCATTGCTCTGCTCATCGCCCTGTTCTTTATTCAACAAGGCGCGCTGCAGAACGTTTTACCATACCCGACGATCACCACGTTTGAAGGGGTAAAACAGCTCCTGCCGATGGGGCCAGTCGCCTCACAGGAAGCCATTAAGATGCTCGGTACCAACGGTGGCGGGTTCTTTAATGCTAACTCATCACATCCGTTTGAAAACCCCACCGCACTGACCAACATGGTGCAGATGCTGGCCATATTCTTAATTCCCACCGCCCTGTGCTTTGCCTTTGGCGATGCCGTGGGCGATCGCCGACAGGGGCGGACACTGCTGTGGGCCATGTCACTGATTTTTATCGTCTGCGTGGCTGTTGTGATGTGGGCAGAAGTTCAGGGCAATGGCCATCTGATGATGTTTGGCGCAGACAGCAATATCAACATGGAAGGCAAAGAGAGCCGCTTTGGGGTTCTGGTCAGTAGCCTGTTTGCGGTCGTAACGACCGCGGCCTCCTGCGGAGCCGTTATCGCGATGCACGACTCCTTTACCGCACTGGGCGGAATGGTGCCGATGTGGCTGATGCAAATTGGCGAAGTGGTCTTCGGCGGTGTGGGCTCAGGTCTGTACGGCATGCTGCTGTTTGTGCTGCTGGCCGTATTTATTGCCGGACTGATGATTGGTCGTACCCCGGAATATCTGGGTAAAAAAATCGATGTGCGGGAAATGAAGATGACTGCGCTGGCGATCCTGGTCACCCCTGCGCTGGTCCTGCTCGGCACAGCGATTGCCATGATGAGTGAAGCCGGTCGCAGCGCCATGCTCAACCCGGGTCCGCATGGTTTTAGCGAAGTGCTGTACGCCGTCTCATCTGCTGCGAACAACAACGGTAGCGCTTTTGCCGGGTTAAGCGCCAACAGCCCTTTTTGGAACTGCCTGCTTGCCTTCTGCATGTTCTTCGGACGCTTCGGGGTCATTATTCCTGTGATGGCGATTGCGGGCTCGCTGGTCGGTAAAAAGAGCCAACCAGCCAGTCCCGGGACGCTTCCCACCCATGGTGCGCTGTTTGTCGGGCTGTTAATCGGTACGGTGTTACTGGTTGGCGCGCTCACCTTTATTCCTGCGCTGGCGCTTGGTCCGGTAGCAGAATATCTCTCCTTACGTTGAGACACTGTTATGAGTCGCAAACAACTGGCGCTGTTCGAACCCTCTCTGGTCGCTCAGGCGCTGATGGACGCAGTCAAAAAATTAAGTCCACATACTCAGTGGCGCAATCCGGTGATGTTTATCGTCTGGATTGGCAGTCTGTTAACCACGCTGATAACCGTGGCGATGGCAACCGGGCATATGGTTGGGAACCCCATGTTTACCGGCGCAATTAGTCTCTGGTTATGGGTGACCGTTCTGTTCGCCAATTTTGCAGAAGCGCTGGCAGAAGGACGGAGCAAAGCGCAGGCCAATAGCCTGAAAGGGGTGAAAAAAACGGCTTTCGCGCGCAAATTACGTGAACCCAAATACGGCGCGCAAATGGATCATGTTCCTGCAAACGAACTGCGTAAAGGGGATGTGGTACTGGTAGAAGCAGGCGATATTATCCCTTGTGACGGCGAAGTCATCGAAGGTGGCGCATCGGTGGACGAAAGCGCCATAACCGGTGAATCCGCCCCGGTTATTCGTGAGTCAGGTGGCGATTTCGCATCGGTCACCGGGGGAACGCGCATTCTTTCCGACTGGCTGGTTATCGAATGCAGCGTAAATCCCGGCGAAACGTTCCTTGACCGGATGATTGCCATGGTCGAAGGTGCGCAGCGTCGCAAAACGCCAAATGAAATCGCCCTGACTATCCTGCTGATTGCCCTGACCATCGTCTTTTTACTGGCAACCGCCACACTGTGGCCATTCACCGCCTGGGGTGGCAGCGCCGTCAGCGTGACGGTACTGGTTGCCCTGCTGGTGTGTCTGATCCCTACGACGATTGGCGGACTGCTCTCCGCAATTGGCGTTGCCGGGATGAGCCGGATGCTGGGCGCTAACATCATCGCCACCAGCGGCCGAGCAGTTGAAGCCGCTGGCGATGTAGACGTACTGCTGCTGGATAAAACCGGGACCATTACGCTGGGTAACCGCCAGGCTTCGGATTTTATTCCTGCCCAGGGCGTGGATGAAAAAACGCTGGCCGACGCCGCGCAACTTTCATCACTGGCGGATGAAACGCCGGAAGGTCGCAGCATTGTGGTATTGGCAAAACAGCGCTTTGACCTGCGGATACGCAACGTGCAATCGCTGCACGCCACCTTTGTGCCGTTTACCGCACAAAGCCGAATGAGCGGCATCAATATTGATAATCGCATGATCCGCAAAGGTTCTGTGGACGCTATTCGTCGCCACGTCGAAGCTAACGGCGGGCACTTCCCTGCTGATGTGGAACAGAAGGTAGAAAACGTTGCGCGTCTTGGTGCGACGCCGCTGGTAGTGGCTGAAGGCTCGCGAGTGCTGGGCGTGATTGCCCTGAAAGATATCGTGAAAGGCGGGATCAAGGAACGTTTTGCTCAGTTACGCAAAATGGGCATCAAAACAGTGATGATCACCGGGGACAACCGGTTAACCGCCGCGGCAATTGCCGCCGAAGCCGGGGTGGATGACTTTTTAGCCGAAGCCACACCGGAGGCCAAACTGGCGCTGATCCGTCAGTATCAGGCGGAAGGTCGTCTGGTGGCAATGACCGGTGACGGGACCAACGATGCCCCCGCGCTGGCACAGGCCGACGTGGCAGTGGCCATGAACTCCGGGACGCAGGCGGCGAAGGAAGCGGGCAACATGGTCGATCTCGACTCCAACCCCACCAAGCTGATTGAAGTGGTGCATATTGGCAAGCAGATGCTGATGACGCGCGGCTCGTTAACCACCTTCAGTATTGCGAACGACGTAGCGAAATATTTTGCCATTATTCCAGCCGCGTTCGCTGCAACCTACCCGCAGCTCAACGCGCTCAACGTGATGCACCTGCACTCACCGGACTCGGCGATCCTCAGCGCCGTTATCTTCAATGCGCTGATTATCGTCTTTCTGATCCCACTGGCGCTAAAGGGCGTGAGCTACCGCCCCTTATCGGCATCCGCCATGCTGCGCCGCAATTTGTGGATTTACGGTCTGGGTGGTCTGGTTGTTCCGTTTATCGGTATCAAAGTGATTGATTTACTGCTGACCCTGCTGGGTCTGGTGTGAGGTTTCAGATGAGTGGATTACGTCCTGCACTTTCAACATTACTTTTCCTGACGCTTATCACCGGTGGGGTTTATCCGCTGCTGACGACCGCTCTGGGGCAATGGTGGTTTCCCCACCAGGCCAACGGTTCGCTGATCCGCGACGGTCAGGTGATTCGCGGTTCTGAACTCATCGGGCAGAACTTTACCGCGGCCGGGTATTTTCAGGGACGTCCGTCAGCGACGGCGGAAATGCCCTATAATCCAATGGCTTCTGGTGGCAGCAATCTGGCCGCCAGCAACCCGGAGCTGGATAAGCAACTGCAAAGTCGTATTGCCGCGCTACGGGCAGCCAACCCACAGGCCAGCCCTTCCGTACCGGTAGAGCTGGTCACCGCGTCTGCCAGCGGACTGGATAATAATCTGACGCCAGAGGCCGTGGCATGGCAAATTCCGCGCGTGGCGAAAGCCCGTAACCTCGGCATTGAAGAGGTCACGCAGTTGGTTGCACAATACACGCAAAAGCCACTGGTCGGCTTTATCGGCCAGCCGGTGGTGAACCTGGTGGAACTTAATTTAGCGCTGGATAAGCGCTGAGAAAAAGGTCATGACAGAAGAACCCTTACGCCCGGATCCGGATCGCTTACTGGAACAAACTACCGCCCCACACCGGGGTAAACTGAAAATTTTCTTCGGTGCCTGCGCGGGGGTAGGAAAAACCTGGGCCATGCTGGCGGAGGCGCAGCGGCTTCGGGCGCAAGGGCTGGATGTATTAATCGGCGTGGTAGAAACGCACGGGCGCAAAGAGACCGCCGCGCTGCTGGACGGTCTCGCCGTACTGCCGCTGAAACGTCAGGCGCACCGTGGGCGGCACATCAGCGAGTTCGATCTTGATGCTGCCCTCGCCCGCCGTCCGGCACTGATTTTAATGGACGAACTGGCGCACAGTAATGCGCCAGGCTCACGCCATCCCCGTCGCTGGCAGGATATCGAAGAGCTGCTGGAAGCGGGCATTGATGTTTTTACCACCGTCAACGTTCAACATCTGGAAAGTCTGAACGATGTAGTCAGCGGCGTGACCGGTATCCAGGTCCGCGAAACCGTCCCCGATCCGTTTTTCGATGCCGCAGACGATGTGGTGCTGGTCGATCTCCCCCCTGACGATCTGCGCCAGCGTCTGAACGAGGGCAAAGTCTATATCGCTGGCCAGGCTGAGCGCGCGATCGAACATTTCTTTCGTAAAGGTAATTTGATTGCACTGCGCGAGCTGGCGCTGCGCCGTACCGCCGACCGGGTGGATGAGCAGATGCGTGCCTGGCGGGGACATCCGGGAGAAGAAAAAGTCTGGCATACCCGTGATGCCATTTTGCTGTGTATTGGACACAATACCGGGAGTGAAAAGCTGGTACGTGCAGCCGCGCGCCTGGCTGCCCGCCTCGGCAGCGTCTGGCATGCCGTGTATGTGGAAACCCCGGCACTGCATCGACTGCCCGAAAAACAGCGACGCGCCATTCTCGGCGCTCTGCGACTTGCCCAGGAACTGGGCGCAGAAACCGCCACGCTGTCCGATCCCGCAGAAGACAAAGCGATCGTACGCTATGCCCGGGAACATAATCTGGGAAAAATTGTGCTGGGGCGTCCGACAACGCGACGCTGGTGGCGCAGTGATTCCTTTGCCGACAGGCTGGCTCACCGCGCCCCGGATCTTGACCTGATGATCGTCGCGCTGGATGAGCCGCCGTCACGTTCTACGCTTCAGGCGACGGATACTCGCACATTTAAAGATAAATGGCGGGTACAAATTCAGGGATGTCTTGTCGCGGCCGCACTGTGTGCCCTCATCACGCTGATTGCCATGCAGTGGCTGGTTGCGTTTGATGCCGCCAACCTGGTGATGCTCTATTTGTTGGGCGTGGTCATTATTGCCTTGTTTTACGGGCGCTGGCCGTCGGTGGTAGCCACCTTTATTAACACCGCCAGTTTCGATCTCTTCTTTATTGCCCCACGGGGGACGCTCGCTGTTTCAGACGTACAGTATCTGCTCACGTTCGCCGTGATGTTAACCGTGGGTCTGGTTATCGGGAATCTGACAGCGGGCGTACGTTATCAGGCGAGAGTTGCACGTTACCGCGAGCAACGTACGCGTCATCTGTACGAGATGTCTAAAGCCCTGGCCGTGGGGCGTAGCCAAACCGATATCGCCGCCACCAGCGAACAGTTTATTGCCTCAACGTTTCAGGCTCGCAGCCAGGTTTTACTGCCCGATGAGAACGGTAAACTGGCCCCCCTGACACATCCACAAGGCATGACGCCGTGGGATGATGCCATCGCCCAGTGGAGCTTTGATAAGGGACAACCCGCCGGCGCAGGCACGGATACCTTGCCGGGTGTGCCGTATCAGATCCTTCCCTTAAAAAGTGCCGATAAAACGCAAGGACTGTTGGTCGTTGAGCCAGGGAACCTTCGCCAGCTGATGATCCCGGAACAACAGCGCCTGCTGGAAACCTTTACTCTGCTGGTGGCCAGCGCCCTTGAACGCCTGACGCTCACCGCCAGTGAGGAGCAGGCGCGCTTTGCCAGCGAACGAGAGAGTATCCGCAACGCCCTGCTTGCCGCGCTGTCTCACGATTTACGCACGCCGCTGACGGTGCTGTTCGGGCAGGCAGAAATTCTAACGTTGGATCTGGCAAGTGAGGGGTCAGCCCATGCCCGTCAGGCCAGCGAAATTCGCCAGCACGTTCTGAATACCACCCGGCTGGTAAATAATTTGCTGGATATGGCGCGAATTCAGTCCGGCGGCTTTAATCTTAAGAAAGAGTGGTTAACTCTGGAAGAGGTCGTTGGCAGCGCCCTGCAAATGCTGGAACCCGGATTAGCGGCTCCGATTAATCTGTCGCTTCCCGAGCCGTTGACGCTGATCCACGTTGATGGCCCACTGTTCGAACGGGTGCTGATTAATTTGCTGGAAAACGCCGTCAAATACGCAGGTCCGCAGGCACGAATCGGTATTGATGCGAAGGTCGAAGGTGAGCATCTGCTACTCGACGTCTGGGATAACGGTCCGGGTATTTCATCAGGCCTGGAACAACAAATCTTCGACAAGTTTTCCAGAGGAAACAAAGAGTCATCTGTACCCGGCGTTGGGCTGGGGCTGGCCATTTGTCAGGCCATTGTGGAGGTGCATGGCGGGACTATTACTGCCCACAATCGACCACAGGGCGGCGCGTGTTTCCGTGTTACACTGCCACAAGAATTGCCCCCTGAACTTGAAGAATTTCATGAGGATATGTGACAAACGTACTGATTGTTGAAGATGAACAGGCTATTCGTCGCTTTCTGCGCAGCGCGCTGGAAGGCGACGGGCTGCGCGTTTACGAAGCAGAGACGCTCCAACGCGGTCTGCTGGAAGCCGCCACGCGAAAACCCGACCTCATCATTCTCGATCTCGGCCTGCCAGACGGTGACGGTACGGATTTTATTCGCGACCTGCGACAATGGAGTGCAATCCCGGTGATTGTGCTTTCGGCTCGCAGCGAGGAGAGCGATAAAATCGCTGCGCTGGATGCGGGCGCAGATGACTATCTCAGTAAGCCGTTTGGTATTGGCGAGTTGCAGGCACGTTTGCGCGTGGCATTACGCCGGCATGCCAGCGGTCCCTCCCCTGAACCCGTTGTGCATTTTTCCGATGTGAAAGTGGATATTGCGGCGCGTCTGGTTCACCGAGGTGAAGAAGAAATTCATCTGACGCCGATTGAGTTTCGCCTGTTGGTGGTACTTCTCAACAATGCCGGAAAGGTACTGACCCAACGCCAGTTACTGAATCAGGTATGGGGACCAAACGCCGTCGAACACAGCCATTACCTGCGAATTTATATGGGACACCTGCGCCAGAAACTGGAACTGGATCCGGCCCGCCCACGTCACTTTATTACCGAGACCGGAATTGGGTATCGGTTTATGCCTTAAAAGGACGTTAAAAAAAAGCCGGATAAGCGTTTACACGTTATCCGGCGGAGTAAGTCTTTATTGTTTCATTGCCGGATAACGACGCGAACGGTTTATCCGGCCTACGGTTTACGCGTTTTTCAGCACTTCGCTGACAATTTCAACCGCTTCTTTTTCGATCTGCTTACGATGTTCTTCACCGAGGAAACTCTCGCAGTAGATCTTGTAGGCGTCTTCAGTACCTGACGGACGCGCGGCAAACCAACCGTTGTCGGTCATGACTTTCAGGCCACCAATCGATGCACCGTTTCCTGGCGCAGCAGTCAGACGCGCAGTGATCGGGTCACCCGCCAGGGTGCTGGCGCTGACCATCTCCGGGGAGAGTTTGGACAATGCCGCTTTCTGCGCGGAGGTCGCGCTAGCCTGTAAACGGTTATAGCTCGGCGCGCCGAAACGTGCGGCCAGCTCATTGTAGTGCTCTTGCGGGTTCTTACCTGTTACGGCAGTAATTTCCGCCGCCAGCAGGCACATGATGATCCCGTCTTTATCGGTAGACCACGGCGTGCCGTCGAAACGCAGGAACGATGCGCCCGCGCTCTCTTCACCGCCGAAGCCAAAGCTGCCGTCGAACAGGCCGTCAACGAACCATTTAAAGCCCACCGGCACTTCAACCAGCTTACGGCCCAAATCATTCACCACACGGTCAATCATCGCGGAAGAAACCAGCGTTTTCCCCACGGCAACATCTTTACCCCATTGCGGGCGATGCTGGAACAGGTAGTTGATCGCTACCGCCAGATAGTGGTTCGGATTCATCAACCCAGCCGGCGTCACAATACCGTGACGGTCATAGTCCGGGTCATTCGCGAAGGCCAGATCGAACTTATCACGCAGCGCCAGCAGACCTGCCATCGCACACTCGGAGGAGCAGTCCATACGGATCGCGCCGTCTTTATCGAGATGCATGAAGCGGAATGTCTGATCAACCTGATCGTTAACAATCGTCAGGTTCAGTTTGTAGTGCTCGGCAATGCGTTTCCAGTATTCGATACCGGAACCGCCCAGCGGATCAACACCCAGCGTCAGACCCGCTTTTTGAATCGCGGCCATATCAACGATATCAGCCAGCCCTTCAACAAACGGCTGAACCAGGTCTTGCTCTTTCACGTGACCCGACGCCAGCGCCGCATCCAGTGAAATACGCTTCACGCCCTTCAGGTCTGCGGCCAACAGCGCGTTCGCTCTGTCTTCCACAACTTTAGTAACGTTGGTATCCGCTGGACCACCGTTTGGCGGGTTGTATTTAATCCCACCATCTTCCGGCGGGTTGTGGGACGGCGTGATCACGATACCGTCAGCCAGCGGACCGCCTTTTTTGTTGTGGACCAGGATTGCGTTAGACACGGCAGGCGTTGGCGTGAAGCCGTTATTTTCCTGCACAATAACATCAACACCGTTCGCCGCCAGCACTTCCAGCACAGAGATAAATGCCGGTTCAGACAGCGCATGGGTGTCCTTGCCCACATAGCAAGGGCCGGTAATACCGTTTTTCGCACGTTCTTCAGCAATCGCCTGAGCGATAGCCAGAATATGCGGCTCGTTAAAACTGTGACGGCCTGCGCTGCCGCGATGTCCGGACGTTCCGAACTTAACGGCGTGCTCCGCATTCCCTGCTGTAGGTTTCAGTACATAGTACTGTGCCGTCAGTTGGGCGACGTTAATCAAATCACTCTGTTGCGCCGGTTGACCTGCGCGGTTGTGGATTGCCATTGCCTGGTCCTTCTAATGCAAGGATTAAATTGTTCCGCAAACCTTTTCAATCAGTTCCGCCGGGAACTGCATTGACTGCATGATGTGTTCAACCATGCTGCATTTACGGCCGGTATTCGTGTTGGTGATCACCCAATACGGCGTGCCTGGCACGTGTTTCGGCTTGGTTTGATTACCATTTTTCAGCAGCGTCTGTTCATCCGCTGCAAAATAGACGCGCGTGCGGCCATGCAACGATTCCGTTGCTTCGGCAAACGCGTGTTGATCCAGTGAATAGAGTGTAGACAGCACCAGCATAAAGCGATTCACTGCTTTTTTCTGTTCCGCATATTCATCGGAAAGCAGCAGTTCACGCATAGCGCGTACTTTGTCTTTAACAGGGTTGACCGGCTTGGCTTCCACAACAGGTTGCACGGCGCGGACTTCTTTTACCACCGGGGTGGCTGTCTGTGATGCGGCGGAAAATTTCAACATACGCCGTAAAATGTCGGATGCGCTCTCGCCGATATGCTTGGTGTGGCTGGCAATATAGCTATAGAGTTCATCATCAACTTCAATCGTTTTCATCTTAATCCAGTGCGGTGTCTTGGCTGAATACAAGTTGCTGGGATCAGTGTAAAGGCAAATCCCAACAGCGGATAGCGTCGAGCCTGTTGGCCTGCAAAAC
This sequence comes from Citrobacter sp. Marseille-Q6884, assembly GCF_945906775.1. Lineage (NCBI taxonomy): Bacteria > Pseudomonadati > Pseudomonadota > Gammaproteobacteria > Enterobacterales > Enterobacteriaceae > Citrobacter > Citrobacter sp. Marseille-Q6884. The sequence continues at coordinate 2,569,277 of NZ_CAMDRE010000001.1, read as the reverse complement.
TCGGAGTAAACCGTAGTTGTTGCAGCCGTGTGGCAGAATGGTCAACATGATACCCTAACCCGATAGCGTGAAAAAAAGAACTTTGCCATGAAATTGAATATCCGAGCGCAATCTGCGCAAAACCTGCACAATAATTCTCCCATCGTCCTGGTTCACGGCCTGTTTGGTAGCCTGGACAACCTGGGCATACTGGCGCGCGATCTGGTCGTCGATCACGATATCATCCAGGTTGATATGCGAAATCATGGTCTCTCGCCCCGTTCTTCGGAGATGAATTACCCGGCCATGGCGCAAGATCTGCTGGATACGCTGGATGCGCAGAACATCGAAAAAGCCACTTTTATTGGTCACTCGATGGGCGGCAAAGCCGTTATGGCGTTAACCGCGCTGGCGCCGGAACGTATTGATCAACTGGTCGCTATCGATATTGCGCCGGTTGACTATCAGGTCCGCCGCCACGATGAGATCTTCGTGGCGATTAATGCCGTGACGGATGCACAAGCCACGTCGCGCCAGCAAGCGGCAAGCGTGATGCGCCAACATCTGAAAGAAGAAGGCGTGATCCAGTTCCTGTTGAAATCCTTTGTTGACGGTGAATGGCGCTTTAATGTCCCGGTTCTGTGGGAGCAGTATCCCCATATTGTGGGCTGGGAAACGATACCCGCATGGGATCACCCGGCACTGTTTATCCCCGGCGGAAACTCGCCTTACGTGACTGAAGCGTACCGTGCCCCCTTGCTGGCGCAATTCCCACAGGCACGAGCACATGTTATTGCCGGCGCAGGCCATTGGGTGCATGCAGAAAAACCGGAGGCGGTATTACGCGCAATACGTCGTTATCTTGCGGATAAGGCCAACTGATTAAAAACTCAGCGTCCGCGCGCGATTACGTGCGTGGGCGTTGGCGCGCCTCCCCTGCTGATGTATGATGGCGCGCTATCCATCCGGGCAGACGCCTGGCTGATTGTTTCCCCGAAGTCACCAAGATCATGGCCAAAGAACAAACGGACCGTACGACATTAGATCTGTTCGCGCAGGAGCGTCGCCCGGGACGACCCAAAACCAATCCGCTCTCGCGTGATGAACAGTTACGTATTAACAAACGTAATCAGCTTAAACGTGACAAAGTTCGCGGGCTTAAGCGTGTCGAACTGAAGCTGAACGCTGACGCCGTTGACGCTTTGAATCATCTGGCAGACGCGCGCAACATGAGTCGCAGTGAACTCATCGAAGAGATGCTGATGAACCAACTCAGCACATTGCGTGGTCAGGCATAGTCTGAATTTCTGCTTAAAATCATAAATCATGTAGCACAGTGTGCAGTCCGGCGTGTTTGCTGTTTCCGCATGCCAGCCTGTTCTGCTATGATTGCCCGTATCCGTGGGCATTGCGCCACCACCATTTCAATAAGTTTCAAGAGGTTATTTTACTCATGGCAATCACTGGCATCTTTTTCGGCAGCGACACCGGTAATACCGAAAACATCGCAAAAATGATTCAAAAACAGCTTGGTAAAGACGTTGCCGATGTACATGACATTGCAAAAAGCAGCAAAGAAGACCTGGAAGGGTATGACATTCTGCTGCTCGGCATCCCAACCTGGTACTACGGTGAAGCGCAGTGTGACTGGGATGACTTCTTCCCGACTCTCGAAGACATTGATTTCAACGGTAAGCTGGTTGCGCTGTTTGGCTGCGGCGACCAGGAAGACTACGCAGAATATTTCTGCGATGCGTTAGGCACTATTCGCGACATTATTGAACCGCGCGGCGCAACCATCGTCGGTCACTGGCCAACGGCGGGTTATCACTTTGAAGCGTCCAAAGGTTTGGCGGATGACGACCACTTTGTTGGTCTGGCTATCGACGAAGATCGCCAGCCTGAACTGACTGCAGAACGCGTCGAAAAATGGGTTAAACAGATTTCTGCTGAACTGCATCTCGACGAAATCCTGAACGCCTGATTTGATGCGGCGCAGAAACTCATCTGCGCCGCATCAATAGATAAAACCAATCAAAATAATTGCTACAAATTTGTAACTTTTTCGCCTGACCCTGTACAATGGCTGGATGCCAATGGGGTATTGCACAGTGTGTTTGTAGGCGATACCACGTTTTGATTAACAATATTTGCCAGAGACTTGCAGTTTTCATTTAGGCATGGCAGTTCTATAATGATACGCATTATCTCAAGTGCAATTTCTGTCACTTCTTTTAATGAAGTGAACCGTTTAGCTACAGGACAGATTCCGCATGACTGACAACAATACCGCATTAAAGAAGGCTGGCCTGAAAGTAACGCTTCCTCGTTTAAAAATTCTGGAAGTTCTTCAGGAACCGGATAACCATCACGTCAGTGCGGAAGACTTATACAAACGCCTGATCGATATGGGTGAAGAAATTGGTCTGGCGACCGTGTACCGTGTGCTGAACCAATTTGATGATGCCGGTATCGTGACCCGCCATAATTTTGAAGGTGGTAAATCCGTCTTCGAACTGACTCAGCAACATCATCACGATCACCTGATCTGCCTCGACTGTGGCAAAGTGGTCGAATTCAGTGATGATTCTATCGAAGCGCGCCAGCGTGAAATCGCAGCGAAACATGGTATTCGCTTAACCAACCATAGCCTCTATCTTTACGGACACTGTGCTGAAGGTGATTGCCGCGAAGATGAGCATGCGCACGACGCAAAATAATGTGATGTATTCAGAAAGGCCAACCCTCCGGTTGGCTTTTTTTATGCGCATAAAAAAAGACCCGCTGTCACACGAGTCTTTTTAAGCGATCAATCGACGAGCCTTATTGAGCCGCGTTCTTGCTGCGAATTTCCTGCCAGACTTTGTCACAGTCAGCCGTGACAGCCTGATCGTTGCCCGTACGCGTCGCCTGAATACACTGCTGGTAATCCAGTACGCGGACACTTTCTTCGTTAGCAAATTGCTGGTGCTGCTTTTCTTTCTTCAGCACGTTCAACACACTCTGACAGGCCTCGATTTTCTCCGGCGAACCCTGTGCGGTATTAATACAGGCACTGTAGGCTTCTTTAAGACGGCTATCTTCTTTCGGCGCCGTGGATTGCGCACACGCCACAAGACCTGATGCCATCACGGCGATGAGTAGCAGTTTTTTCATTGAACAGTCCTCAACGATGCGGCAGGCACCCGGCCTGCCGCGATTGGCATTAGAAGATAGTGAACGGCGCGATAACGATGAACTTCACGTCACGCTCATCCTGGAAGATGTTGCCGTAACCACCGCCCCAGCTCGGAATATCTGAATGGTTGTCGTACTGTGTGAAGTGCAGTTTAAACATAGTGCCCTTCGCACGACCGTCCTGCAGGGTGTAGACCGCATCCAGGCTGTAAGAGGACTCTTCGATGGTACGGTTTTTGTCGTAATAGGCGTCCGGGTTGAGCTGCCAGGTCGATGGCTTAGCATCCCATGCGTAAACGTAAGAAGCACCCACTGCCCAGCCAGGCAGGTTCCAGTTCTTCAGGTCATACATTGCGCCGAAGAAGACCGCTTTTTCACCGTTGGCGTTGAAGTCAGAACGGTTATCCCACCACACGTCCAGACGACCGTTTGAAGACGCATACGTCGGCGTCATACGCTGCAGGAAGTAGCCCTGTTGCCCGTCTGCTTTAACCCAGGTACCTTCCAGACGCAGGTCAACCACTTCCGCCACTTTGTAGCCGAAGGTCAACGCCTGCAACCAGGCCGTACCGTCATAAATATTGTTGACGGTGCGGTCATCAACTTTGTCACGCGCGCCGTAGAACTGATAGCTGGTGGTAAACGGGTTACCGCCTAAATCAAATTTGTAGCTGGCTTTTGCGAAGTACTGATCAACATAACCTTCAGACTGACCAAAGGCCGCTTCCAGCAACAGGTTATTTTTGAAGTCATATTTCGCGCCGATGGAGTGGAGGTAATCCACGCTGGTCTTTTTATCTGCCTGATAGAATTTATCGACTTCAGTGTGCCATGGCGCTTTATATTCGTTGGCCCACATATAGGAGAAGCTCAGCGCACCAGCATCACCATAGTCGAAGTTAGCACCGGCTTCAGCACCCTGATAAGTACCTGGCATAAAGCTCCAGTGTGGAGCCAGCAGAGTCTGCCCGGTAGGTTGAATATAACCGGCGCGCGCCCAGGTTGGGCCATATTTAAATTTTGCCGCCGCTTTATAAAGGCTTATCCCGCTCTTATCGCCGGAGTAATCTTCGTCATAGCCTTTATTTTTTGAAGAGAATGCGATTTCGTTTGGATGACCGCTTTCGCTACTTTCGTTCATTTCAATCGCGGTAAATGCTGCGATATCAAGACCAAACATATCAGCCGCATAGCCGGACTGGAAGTCGAGATTCGCGTTCCAGGTCGAGTGAGAAAGGTTGGTTTTGTATTTGTCATGATCGGTCACATCTTTACGGTCACGCTCACGCTGCCAGTAATAGATGCCGCCGGTTAATGTAGAATCGTCGATAAAGCCTTCGGCTTGCGCCTGTGGTACTACGACTAAGCCTGACATTGCTGTGATACCGGCGATAGCCAGCGCCAGCGTACTACGTTTGCCACTGAACGTACGCATATGTTAATCCTCTTTGACGTATAAATTGCTGTTACCAAAGGAAAACAGCGAAAAAAATAAAAATGAAAAAGTAGCGTTGAGAAAAACCTCGCTGACTACAATGAATAGACTATTTTTCGCGACGCGAATTATCAATCTCTTTCTGTAACGAGAATGTAAGAGTATGAGCAACCGCACATATTTCATTGCTTTCTGTTACATTTGCAATCCGTGCTAAAAAAGCGTTGAAAAATTACAAAAATGGCTTGTTTTCCATAAAGATGAAATCGGTTTCATTTCAAACCCGTTCATCGTGCAAGATTATTATTTTAAAATCTGCATGTTGGTAAACGTGACGGAATAACAATTAATTCGCTCTGCAAACAGAGCCAGTTGAGAAAGACGGGATAAAAAAAACGCCGCAGAATGCGGCGTTAGAAAGGCTGTGTTGCGGCTTATTCGCCCACTTTCGCCCACGTATCACGCAGGCCAACGGTACGGTTGAATACCAGCTTGTCAGCCGTTGCATAGCGGCTGTCGAGGCAGAAGTAACCTTCACGTTCGAACTGGAACGCTTTGCCAGCCACGGCAGACTGCAGTGACGGTTCACCGTAACCCTGGCGAATCACCAGAGATTCAGGGTTGATGACGGACAGGAAATCGTCTGCCGCACCCGGATTGGGTACACTGAACAGACGGTCATACAGACGGATTTCAATCGGCAGCGCATGAGCCGCGCTCACCCAGTGAATAACGCCTTTAACTTTACGACCATCGGCCGGATCTTTGCTTAACGTATCGGCATCGTAGGTGCAGAAAATAGTGGTGATATTACCCTCTGCATCTTTCTCTACACGCTCAGCTTTGATCACGTAAGCATTACGCAGGCGCACTTCTTTGCCCATCACCAGACGCTTGTACTGTTTGTTCGCTTCTTCGCGGAAGTCTGCGCGATCGATCCAGATTTCACCGCTGAACGGCACTTCACGGCTGCCCATTTCCGGTTTGTTCGGGTGATTAGGCATGGTGACCCGTTCGCTTTCACCCTGCGGGTAATTTTCGATAACCAGTTTCACCGGATCGATAACCGCCATCGCACGTGGCGCGTTTTCGTTCAGATCTTCACGAATGCAGGATTCCAGTGAAGCGATCTCAATGGTGTTGTCCTGCTTGGTCACGCCGATGCGTTTGCAGAACTCACGGATAGCGGCTGCCGTGTAACCACGACGACGCAGGCCCGAGATGGTCGGCATACGCGGATCATCCCAGCCTTCAACGTGCTTGTCAGTGACCAGCAGATTCAGCTTACGTTTGGACATCACCGTGTATTCGAGATTCAGACGCGAAAATTCGTACTGACGCGGGTGAACCGGAATCGTGATGTTGTCCAGCACCCAATCGTATAGGCGACGGTTGTCCTGGAATTCCAGCGTGCACAGTGAATGCGTAATGCCTTCCAGCGCATCGCTGATGCAGTGGGTGAAGTCGTACATCGGGTAGATGCACCACTTGTTACCGGTCTGATGGTGTTCAGCAAATTTGATGCGGTACAGCACCGGATCGCGCATGACGATAAACGGTGAAGCCATGTCGATTTTCGCACGCAGGCAGGCTTTACCTTCTTCAAAGCCACCGGCACGCATTTTTTCGAACAGTGCAAGGTTCTCTTCGACACTACGATCGCGGAACGGACTGTTTTTGCCTGGCTGAGTCAGCGTACCGCGATATTCACGGATTTCGTCAGCAGACAATTCATCGACGTATGCCAGACCTTTGTTGATGAGCTCAACCGCATAAGCATGCAGTTGGTCGAAGTAATCCGAAGAGTAGCGAATGTCACCAGTCCAGTGAAAACCTAACCATTCAACGTCGTTTTTAATCGACTCAACGTACTCGATATCTTCTTTTACCGGGTTCGTATCATCAAAACGCAGGTTGCACTGGCCCTGGTAATCTTGCGCAATACCAAAGTTCAGACAAATGGATTTCGCGTGGCCAATGTGCAGATAGCCATTTGGCTCCGGCGGAAAACGGGTATGGATAGTGGTGTGCTTACCACTGGCCAGATCTTCATCGATGATCTGACGAATAAAGTTACTCGGGCGGGCTTCAGCCTCACTCATCGTGGATTCCTCAAAGCGTAAACAACGTATAACGGCGTATGATCTTATAAGCCGGACAGACTGACAACCTTTAGTTACGCAAAATACGTATCAGACAGAGATTATGTGGGCAATTGCTGCAAAAAAAAGCGGCAGAGGTTTCCCTCTGCCGCTTTATGTTGTCGGATGGCGCTTAACGCCTTATCCGCTTACAGGCATTTATTTGCCTTTAATTTCATACAGTGGTGTTTGACCGGCAACCACATGACCTTCGGCTTTAATGACCAGACCACCGAAATCATCGCTGTTGCTGCAAACTACCGGGCTAATCATGGAACGTGCGTTGGCGTTCAGGTACTCCAGGTCCATTTCCAGAATCGGTTGGCCTGCTGTAACTTCCGCGCCTTCTTCAACCAGACGCTTAAAGCCTTTACCTTCCAGCGCGACGGTATCGATGCCCATATGGACCACGATTTCCGCGCCTTTCACGGTTTCCAGGCAGAACGCATGGTTAGTGTTGAAGATTTTCACGATAGTCCCCGCTGCCGGGGAAACAACGATTTTATCCGTTGGTTTCACCGCCACACCGTCACCGACCGCTTTGCTGGCGAACGCTTCGTCAGGAACCTGCTCCAGCGCAACCACGTCACCGGTAATCGGAGAAACCAGCGCTTCAACAGTCGCCGCATTTGCTACTGCCTGCGGTTTTGACACCGGAGCCGCCGCTGCTGGCGCGCTTTCCGTTGATGCCGCTGCAACCGGACCACGAGCCACAACTTTCTTCATTTCGTCGCCGATAGATTCGGCTTTCGCACCCACGATGACCTGAATAGTTTGCTTGTTCAGCTTAACGACTCCAGATGCACCTAAACGTTTACACATCGCATCGTTTACGCGACCAGAGTCGGCAACGGTCAGACGCAGACGAGTGATACAGGCATCAATCGCTTTCAGGTTATCAGTACCGCCAACCGCTGCAATGTAGTTGGTTGCCAGTTGCGCCAAACCTTCTTCAGTGTTGCTGTTGGCTTCTTCAGTCACGATATCGTCGTCTTTATCTTCGCGGCCCGGCGTTTTCAGGTTAAACATACGAATAACCGCGCTGAACAACACAAAGTAGATAACGAAGAAGACCAGACCCATCACCACCAGCATCCAGACGTTCTGGCTTGCTGCCGGCAGGTTGTACATCAACACGTAGTCGATAGCACCTGCGGAGAAGGAGAAGCCTGCATGGATACCCAGCAGTGTTGCAACGAACAGGCTGATACCCGTTAACAGTGCGTGCAGGAGGTACAGCAGTGGAGCCAGGAACATGAACAGGAATTCCAGCGGCTCAGTAACACCGGTCAGGAACGCCGTGATCGCAACGGACAGCAGCATACCGCCAACCATCGGACGACGAGCTTTCGGAGCGGCGAAGTACATCGCCAGCGCTGCACCCGGCAGACCAAACATCATGATCGGGAAGAAGCCAGACATGAACATACCCGCAGTGCCGTCACCCGCGTAGAAGCGGTTGATGTCACCGTGGAATACGGTACCTGCAGCGTTAGTGAATTCACCAATCTGGAACCAGGCGATGGTGTTCAGAACCTGATGCAGACCGGTTGGGATCAGCAGACGGTTGATGAAACCAAAGATACCGGAACCCAACGCGCCAGCGCCTACGATCCACTCACCACCCGCATGGATGGCGTTCTGCACCGGCGGCCACACGTAGCCGAAGATAGCAGCCAGCACCAGGCAGAAGAAGCCAGTGGCGATCGGCACGAAGCGTTTGCCGCCGAAGAAGCTCAGGAAGTCAGGCAGTTTGATACCAGACCAACGGTTGTACACGGCACCGCCGACCAGACCGGTGATGATACCTGCCAGCACACCCATATTGATCGCTGGGTTAATGGTCACCATTGCTTTGGTCAATATGAAATAACCGACTGCACCCGCCAGGGCGGCCGCACCTGCGCTGTCTTTAGACCAGCTGGATGCCACACCGATAGCAAAAATCAGAGCGAGGTTATCAAAAATGGCCCCACCCGCTTGCGCGATAAAGGCTACGTTAAGCAGATCTGGTTGGCCGAATCGCAGCAACAGTGCCGCGACTGGCAGCACAGCGATGGGGAGCTGTAACGCCCTACCCAGTCGCTGGAAAAAACCTAAAATATTCATTTTATTCCCCCTACGAGACCCCGATTAGGCTTCTTTGAAGCCATATTTTTATTGTGCGACCATTTCTAACAACAACAGATTCTGGAACAACGACATTAACCATTCATCTACTTTCAGAGTGTGTGAAAAATTAATTCGTATCGCAAATTAAAAGCATGTTTTTTGTGATTCCAATCACCAAATATCGTTATTAACCCTCCCTTCCACTGGCTAAGTACGAAAACTTATTTTATCATTCAAAAAATCGAAACGGATTGATCCTTACCGATGCAAAACCAGGTTACGCTTAAGACTGCACAGCGACTCAATCCGCCAATGGCTTACATATACTTTTGAGGTGAAGAATGAGACTGATCCCCCTGAATACCGCTGAACAAGTCGGCAAATGGGCTGCTCGCCATATCGTTAACCGTATTAACGCATTCAAACCAACGGCAGATCGTCCGTTTGTTCTTGGCCTGCCAACCGGCGGTACGCCTCTGACAGCCTATAAAGCATTAGTCGAAATGCACAAAGCGGGCCAGGTTAGCTTTAAACATGTTGTGACGTTTAATATGGACGAATATGTTGGCCTTCCAAAAGAACACCCGGAAAGCTACCATAGCTTCATGCATCGCAATTTCTTTGATCACGTTGATATTCCAGCAGAAAACATCAATCTCCTCAATGGTAACGCGCCGGATATCGATGCAGAATGCCGTCAGTATGAAGAAAAAATCCGTTCTTACGGTAAAATCCACCTGTTTATGGGTGGCGTAGGTAACGACGGACACATCGCGTTCAACGAACCTGCCTCTTCTCTGGCTTCCCGTACTCGTATCAAAACGCTGACTCATGACACCCGTGTCGCTAACTCACGTTTCTTTGATGGCGACGTAAGCCAGGTGCCTAAATACGCGCTGACCGTAGGCGTGGGTACGCTGCTGGATGCTGAAGAAGTGATGATCCTGGTTCTGGGTCACCAGAAAGCACAGGCGCTGCAAGCTGCCGTTGAAGGTAACGTTAACCACATGTGGACTATCAGCTGCCTGCAGCTGCATCCGAAAGCTGTCGTGGTCTGCGATGAACCTTCCACAATGGAACTGAAAGTTAAGACGCTGAAATACTTTAACGAGTTAGAAGCGGAAAATATTAAAGGTCTGTAATGATGTCTCCGCTCTGCCGAATCACTCGCAGGGCGGCATTTTTTTGAAATCGGGGGTCGGAATGTATGCTTTAACCCAGGGCCGGATTTATACCGGTCACGAAATTCTTGATGACCATGCGATTGTTGTCGCCAATGGCCTGATCGACAGCGTTTGCCCACTGGCTGAATTGCCGTCAGGGATTGAACAACGCTCACTGAATGGGGCCATTGTCTCCCCCGGTTTTATTGATGTGCAGTTAAACGGCTGCGGCGGCGTACAATTTAACGATACGGCAGAAGCCGTCACCGTTGAAACGCTGGAAATCATGCAGCAAGCCAATGAGAAATCGGGCTGCACCAACTATCTGCCAACGCTTATCACCACCAGCGATGACCTGATGAAACAAGGCGTTCGCGTAATGCGCGAATACCTGGCAAAACACCCGAATCAGGCATTAGGACTGCATCTTGAAGGTCCGTGGCTTAATCTGGTGAAAAAAGGTACCCATAATCCGGGATTTGTCCGTCAGCCTGACGCTGCGCTGGTCGATTTCCTGTGCGATAATGCAGACGTTATCACCAAAGTGACACTGGCCCCAGAAATGGTTCCGGTAGAAGTGATCACCAAACTGGTGAATGCGGGTATCGTGGTTTCAGCCGGTCACTCAAATGCGACGGCGAAAGAAGCCAAAATTGGATTCCGCGCAGGGATCTCCTTTGCGACGCATCTGTTCAACGCCATGCCTTATATCACTGGCCGCGAACCGGGGCTGGCAGGGGCAATCCTTGATGAGGCCGATATTTATTGCGGCATTATCGCCGATGGCATGCACGTTGATTACGTTAACATCCGTAACGCAAAACGCCTGAAAGGCGACAAACTGTGCCTGGTTACCGACGCGACTGCACCGGCAGGTGCCAACATTGAACAGTTCATTTTTGCTGGTAAAACAATATACTACCGCAATGGGCTGTGTGTAGATGAGAACGGTACGCTGAGCGGTTCGTCATTAACCATGATCGAAGGCGTCCGTAATCTGGTTGAACATTGCGGTATCGCACTGGATGAAGTCCTGCGTATGGCAACGCTCTACCCCGCTCGTGCAATCGGCGTCGACAAACAGTTCGGCAGCATCGCGTCTGGCAAAGTGGCCAACCTCACCGCGTTCACGCACGACTTTAAAATTATCAAGACCATCGTTAATGGCAACGAGGTCGTTACTGAGTAAGAGAAAGAATGACACCAGGCGGACAAGCTCAAATAGGTAATGTTGATCTCGTAAAACAGCTTAACAGCGCGGCAGTTTATCGCCTGATTGACCAGCATGGGCCAATCTCGCGAATTCAGATTGCCGAGCAGAGCCAACTTGCTCCCGCCAGCGTAACCAAAATTACGCGCCAGCTTATTGAACGCGGGCTGATCAAAGAAGTGGATCAGCAGGCCTCCACCGGGGGCCGCCGCGCTATCTCTATCGTCACCGAAACCCGCAATTTCCACGCAATCGGCGTTCGCCTTGGTCGCCACGACACCACGCTCACACTCTATGATATGAGCAGTAAAGTCGTCGCTGAAGAGCATTATCCGCTCCCGGAACGTACGCAGGAAACGCTGGAATATGCGCTGCTCAATACGATTGCCACATTTATTGAAAGCTGCCAGCGGAAAATTCGTGAGCTGATTGCCATTTCCGTCATTTTGCCAGGCCTCGTTGACCCTGAAAGCGGTGTCATTCGCTATATGCCCCATATTCAGGTTGAAAACTGGGGGCTGGTGGACGCACTGGAAAAACGTTTTCAGGTGACCTGTTTTGTAGGTCACGATATCCGCAGTCTGGCCCTTGCAGAGCACTATTTCGGTGCAAGCCAGGATTGTGAAGACTCCATTCTGGTGCGCGTCCATCGCGGGACCGGAGCCGGGATTATCTCAAATGGCCGTATTTTCATTGGTCGTAACGGCAACGTGGGTGAAATTGGCCATATTCAGGTTGAGCCGCTGGGTGAACGATGCCACTGCGGTAATTTTGGCTGCCTGGAGACCATTGCGGCGAATGCGTCCATCGAGCATCGCGTACAGAACTTACTCAAGCAAGGCTATCCAAGCCGACTGACGCTGGATGATTGCAGCATCAAAGCGATCTGTAAGGCGGCCAATAAAGGTGACAGCCTGGCAGCGGAAGTTATTGAGCATGTGGGGCGCCATCTGGGTAAAACCATCGCCATCGCCATCAACTTGTTTAACCCACAAAAAGTTGTCATTGCCGGTGAGATTACGGAAGCCGATAAAGTGCTGCTACCGGCAATAGAAAGCTGCATTAATACCCAGGCACTGAAGGCGTTTCGCCATAATTTGCCTGTGGTTCGTTCCACGCTGGACCACCGCTCCGCCATTGGCGCATTTGCCCTGGTGAAGCGCGCAATGCTCAACGGTACGTTGCTGCAACGTTTGCTGGAAAATTAATGCTCTCATATAGTATCGGATTACTATCAGACTTCTGACTAATTCCCTGGGTAGTTCATGACCATCAAGAATGTAATTTGTGATATCGACGGCGTGCTCATGCACGACAATGTTGCCGTACCGGGTGCGGCAGAATTCCTGACCAGTATCCTGGAAAAAGGCCTGCCGTTAGTCCTGCTGACTAACTATCCTTCGCAGACCGGGCAGGATCTGGCGAACCGCTTTGCGACTGCCGGGGTGAATGTCCCCGATAGCGTCTTTTATACTTCCGCCATGGCCACCGCTGATTTTCTGCGACGCCAGGAAGGGAAAAAAGCCTATGTCGTCGGTGAAGGCGCGCTGATCCACGAACTGTATAAAGCAGGCTTTACTATCACCGACGTTAACCCCGATTTTGTGATTGTCGGTGAAACGCGCTCCTACAACTGGGACATGATGCATAAAGCGGCGTACTTCGTGGCCAATGGCGCACGTTTTATCGCGACTAACCCGGATACACACGGCCGCGGTTTTTATCCTGCCTGTGGCGCGCTGTGCGCTGGTATTGAAAAGATCTCGGGCCGTAAGCCGTTTTATGTCGGTAAGCCGAGCCCATGGATTATCCGTGCGGCGCTCAACAAAATGCAGGCGCATTCTGAAGAGACTGTAATTGTCGGTGACAACCTGCGTACTGATATCCTGGCAGGTTTCCAGGCTGGTCTGGAAACTATCCTGGTACTGTCTGGCGTATCTACGCTTGACGATATCGACAGCATGCCGTTCCGCCCTAGCTGGATCTACCCTTCTGTTGCCGAGATAGATGTTATCTAAGCCATTCTGTGCCGGAGAGCAGCGTATGACGCGTTATCCGGCACACAAAATCACTCCATTCAATAAAATCACCGCTTTACTGAAAATTCGTCAATAAATACGCTTACTACGTAATCTTTTTTCATCATTCAACAATCATCATTGAGTTTTTCACTTTCAGCACACCAAAATCCTTGCGCCCCCTGCGGCTTTGCGGCATTTTCTTTATCAAGCAAACATAAAAAGCATCACGCAACAGGTTAACGGAGAAGGTTATGTGTTCTATTTTTGGCGTATTCGATATTAAAACAGACGCAGTTGAACTGCGTAAAAAAGCCCTGGAATTGTCCCGCCTGATGCGCCATCGCGGCCCGGACTGGTCAGGTATTTACGCCTGTGATAACGCGATTCTGGCGCATGAGCGTCTGTCGATTGTTGACGTCAACGCCGGTGCCCAACCGCTGTACAACGTGAAGAAGACACATATTCTGGCCGTTAACGGTGAGATTTATAACCATCAGGCGTTACGCGCCGAATACGGTGACCGCTACCAGTTCCAGACCGGGTCTGATTGCGAAGTTATCCTCGCGCTGTACCAGGAAAAAGGACCGGAATTCCTTGACGATCTGCAGGGTATGTTCGCCTTTGCTTTGTACGACAGCGAACAGGACGCTTATCTGATTGGTCGCGATCATATCGGGATCATCCCACTTTATATGGGCTATGACGAACACGGTAACCTCTACGTTGCCTCTGAAATGAAAGCCCTGGTCCCGGTTTGCCGCACCATTAAAGAATTCCCGGCCGGTAGCTACCTGTGGAGCAAAGACGGCGAAATTCGTCAGTACTATCAGCGCGACTGGTTTGAATACGATGCGGTAAAAGACAATGTGACGGATAAAAACGAACTGCGTCAGGCGCTGGAAGACTCCGTGAAAAGCCACCTGATGTCAGATGTGCCTTACGGCGTGCTGCTGTCCGGCGGTCTGGACTCTTCTGTCATTTCCGCCATCACCAAAAAGTATGCGGCGCGACGCGTTGAAGATCAGGAGCGCAGCGAAGCCTGGTGGCCTCAGTTGCACTCCTTCGCTGTGGGTCTGGAAGGCGCCCCGGATCTGAAAGCCGCGCAAGAGGTCGCAAACCACCTTGGTACCGTGCACCACGAGATTCACTTCACCGTGCAGGAAGGTCTGGATGCTATCCGCGATGTGATTTATCACATTGAGACCTACGATGTCACAACCATTCGCGCCTCTACCCCGATGTATTTAATGTCCCGTAAGATCAAAGCGATGGGCATTAAAATGGTGCTCTCTGGCGAAGGTTCAGACGAAGTCTTTGGTGGCTATCTCTACTTCCATAAAGCGCCAGACGCGAAAGAGTTGCATGAGGAAACCGTGCGTAAGCTGCAAGCGCTGCATATGTTTGACTGTGCCCGTGCGAACAAAGCGATGTCCGCCTGGGGCGTGGAAGCCCGCGTTCCTTTCCTGGATAAGAAATTCCTTGATGTGGCAATGCGTATCAACCCGCAGGACAAAATGTGTGGCAACGGCAAAATGGAAAAACATGTCCTGCGCGAATGTTTTGAATCCTATCTGCCCGCCAGCGTCGCATGGCGTCAGAAAGAACAGTTCTCTGACGGTGTCGGCTACAGCTGGATCGATACCCTGAAAGAAGTGGCCGCTGAACAAGTTTCCGATCAACAACTGGAAACGGCCAGCTTCCGCTTCCCGTACAACACGCCATCCTCTAAAGAAGCGTATTTGTACCGTGAAATTTTCGAAGAACTGTTCCCGGTAGCAAGCGCGGCCGAATGCGTCCCTGGCGGCCCATCAGTCGCCTGTTCTTCCGCAAAAGCGATAGAATGGGACGAAGCGTTCAAAACCATGAACGATCCGTCAGGTCGTGCGGTAGGCGTGCACCAGTCAGCCTATAAGTAAATTGTTCATCAAAAAAAGAGCCTTTCGGGGCTCTTTTTTATGTCGATTTAACAAGCAAAAAAACAATTAATAACTAATAATTGCCGAATATTGCGTCATGCTGTTCGCAACCTAACCAAACAGTCACATTCCAGCTATTTTCAATGAAAAAGGGGTTGACGCTTCAAGGCTCAATACGCATAATGCGCCCCGCAACGCCGATAAGGTAACGCGAAAAAAAAGATGGCTACGTAGCTCAGCTGGTTAGAGCACATCACTCATAATGATGGGGTCACAGGTTCGAATCCCGTCGTAGCCACCATCTTTTTTTGCGGGAGTGGCGAAATTGGTAGACGCACCAGATTTAGGTTCTGGCGCCGCAAGGTGTGCGAGTTCAAGTCTCGCCTCCCGCACCATTCACCGACAAGCGTTGCACGGATGGGGTATCGCCAAGCGGTAAGGCACCGGTTTTTGATACCGGCATTCCCTGGTTCGAATCCAGGTACCCCAGCCATATTTTCTTCGATATAGCGGTTAACCGCCACGGTCATTGGGGTATCGCCAAGCGGTAAGGCACCGGTTTTTGATACCGGCATTCCCTGGTTCGAATCCAGGTACCCCAGCCATCGAAGAATATGATAGTATCTGGCTACGTAGCTCAGCTGGTTAGAGCACATCACTCATAATGATGGGGTCACAGGTTCGAATCCCGTCGTAGCCACCATATTAAGGACATATCGATTTAATTCGGTAAATCCAAAAAATTGTTGGGGTATCGCCAAGCGGTAAGGCTCTGGTTTCTGATACCAGCATTCCGAGGTTCGAATCCTCGTACCCCAGCCAATTTCAAAAAGACGTCCACATTGTGGGTGCACCCGTTGGGGTATCGCCAAGCGGTAAGGCTCTGGTTTCTGATACCAGCATTCCGAGGTTCGAATCCTCGTACCCCAGCCATATAAGAAAAGCTCGCTTCGGCGAGCTTTTTGCTTTTCTGCGTTTACTCCCTGATGACATGACGTTTATCGGGCCTACGCAACTCACCGTAGACCCGCACAAACATTACAATCCTAACGCATATTTCAACGCCTGACGTTTCAAAACCCCGGCTCGCTCTGCCGCCATCAACCCAAGGTTACGCATAATACGTAACGGCTGCAGGTTGTTACTGAATCCCGCATAAAACAGATCCATTCCACTCTGCATAATAAAGTTATCGGTCATACGGCGGTTCTGATAACGCTTCAGTACCTGTTGGCTGCTCCAGGCTTCACCGTAGCTGCGGGCGTTGACCAGCACGTCAATCAGCGCATCGACATCGCGATAGCCCAGGTTAACGCCCTGCCCCGCCAGCGGATGAATGGTATGCGCGGCGTCGCCCACCAGTGCCAGTCCCGGCTGCACATACTGTAAAGCATGGCGACGAGTAAGAGGGAACGCACCCGCTACCACCGGCGTCACCTGGCCAAGCCGTTTCGGGAAGTGTTTGGCGATCTCTGCTTGTAACTGCGGCATACCAAGACTTTGTAGCTGGCGGATCCGTGCCGGAGTGTCGTACCACACCAGCGACGCCCAGTGATCAAACAGCGGTAAGAATGCGCGCGGGCCATCAGGGGTAAACTGCTGCCACGTACTGTCGCCCGGTGAGTTCTCGCATTGTACCGTTATCAACATACAGGATTGCGCATACTGCCAGGCGTGGATGCCAATTCCGGCCATCTGACGCACCTGGGAATTCGCACCATCGGCGCCGATGACCAGTTTTGCGGTGATCCGCTCACCGCCCGCCAGCTCAAGTTCATGGCGGTCATGGTGTCGGTGCAAAGCAATCAGCGACGCCGGTACACGTAACGTCACTTTAGGGTGCGTTTCCAGTGCCTGCCAAAGTGCCTGTTGCAGGACGTTGTTTTCCACCATATAGCCCAGCAATGGCAGCTTGAGCTCGGCTGCATCAAACACCACATGGGCATTTTCCCACTCCCAGGTCTCCAGCCGACGGTACGGATGACTACGCATGCCCTGTACCGCATCCCAGACACCCAGCCCCTTCAGCAACGACACCGATGCGGAGCTAATGGCCGAAATACGCACATCGGGCTGGCCATCAGCCACAAACGGCGCAGGAACGGCGTGTTCAATTACCGTCACCGCAAAGCCATGCTGCGCTAATCCAAGCGCCAGCGCGCCGCCGACCATCCCCCCGCCGACAATGGCAATTTCCGTTGGTTGATTTGTCATGGTCAATCATCCTGTTACATGTATTGTGTAAGTTTACAGGATTTTTTACCCCTTGAGGCTGACATCCGTCATACTGGTCACAACCGCGCCAAAGCAGTACACTATGCGCCCTGCATTTCAGCCACAATTTCGCAAGAGCAAGTCGATGACCAAAAAACTCCATATTAAAACCTGGGGCTGTCAGATGAACGAATACGATTCATCGAAGATGGCCGATCTGCTGGATGCCACACACGGATATGAATTGACCGACGTGGCGGAAGAAGCGGATGTGCTGCTGCTGAATACCTGCTCAATCCGCGAGAAGGCTCAGGAAAAGGTCTTCCATCAATTAGGCCGCTGGAAGCTGCTGAAAGAGAAAAATCCCGAACTCATCATCGGTGTCGGCGGTTGTGTTGCCTCTCAGGAAGGTGATCACATTCGCCAACGTGCGCACTATGTCGATATTATTTTTGGGCCACAAACCCTGCATCGTCTGCCGGAGATGATCAACAAAGTACGCGGTAGCAATACCCGTAGCCCGGTGGTTGATATCAGCTTCCCGGAAATCGAAAAATTCGACCGTCTGCCGGAACCGCGTGCCGAAGGTCCAAGCGCGTTTGTTTCTATCATGGAAGGCTGTAACAAGTACTGCACTTACTGCGTGGTGCCCTATACCCGCGGTGAAGAAGTCAGCCGTCCGGCGGATGATATCCTGTTCGAAATCGCCCAACTTGCTGCGCAAGGGGTTCGTGAAGTGAACCTGTTGGGGCAAAACGTTAACGCCTGGCGTGGCGAAAACTACGACGGCACACTCGGTTCGTTTGCCGATCTGTTACGTCTGGTTGCCGCGATCGACGGCATTGACCGTATCCGTTTCACCACCAGCCACCCAATCGAATTCACCGATGATATCGTTGAAGTCTACCGTGATACACCGGAACTGGTGAGCTTCCTGCACCTCCCGGTACAGAGTGGTTCGGATCGCGTACTGAACCTGATGGGACGCACCCATACGGCGCTGGAATACAAAGCCATCATCCGTAAACTGCGCGCGGCGCGTCCGGATATCCAGATTAGCTCTGACTTCATCGTCGGTTTCCCTGGCGAAACCACGCAGGATTTCGAGCAGACCATGAAGCTGATTGCGGACGTCAATTTTGATATGAGCTACAGCTTTATCTTCTCTGCGCGTCCTGGTACTCCTGCCGCCGATATGGTTGATGATGTGCCGGAAGAGGAGAAAAAACAGCGTCTGTACATCCTGCAAGAGCGCATCAACCAGCAGGCGATGGCCTGGAGTCGCCGCATGCTTGGCACGACTCAGCGTATTCTGGTTGAAGGTACGTCCCGTAAAAGCATTATGGAGCTGTCTGGTCGCACCGAAAATAACCGTGTGGTGAACTTTGAAGGCACCCCGGAAATGATCGGCAAGTTCGTCGACGTTGAAATTACCGACGTCTGGACCAACTCCCTGCGCGGTAAAGTGGTACGTACCGAAGACGAAATGGGACTGCGAATCGCAGAAAGCCCGGAATCCGTTATTGCTCGTACCCGTAAAGAAAACGATCTTGGCGTCGGTATTTACCAGCCTTAATTCTCAAAGCCCCCAGTCACAGAGATAACGATGTGACTGGGGTGAGCCTTGTATTTCTTCTCTTCGACCCCATCTTGATTGCAATGCTTGCGCCTTTTCCCCGTGGCGTGAATAATTTCCTTATATGCCGGTAAATGTTCAACGTCCGGCGAGACATGCAGAAGAGGAACGGTTTGAACATAGACACTCGCGAAATCACCCTTGAACCCGCAGATAATGCTCGTTTGTTGAGCCTTTGCGGTCCGTTTGATGACAACATCAAACAGCTGGAACGTCGCCTCGGCATCGAAATTAACCGCCGCGATAACCACTTTAAACTGACCGGTCGCCCGATTTGTGTCACTGCTGCAGCGGATATCTTACGCAGTCTCTATGTCGATACTGCGCCGATGCGCGGCCAGACGCAGGACATTGAGCCAGAGCAAATTCACCTTGCGATTAAAGAAGCGCGTGTTCTTGAACAGAGCGCAGACAGCGTGCCTGAATTTGGTAAAGCGGTGAACATTAAAACCAAGCGCGGGGTTATCAAACCGCGTACGCCGAATCAGGCACAGTATATTGCCAATATTCTCGATCACGATATCACCTTCGGTGTGGGTCCTGCGGGCACAGGTAAAACATACCTTGCCGTTGCCGCTGCGGTAGATGCGCTTGAGCGTCAGGAAATTCGCCGTATTCTGCTGACCCGCCCGGCCGTTGAAGCCGGTGAGAAACTGGGGTTTCTGCCAGGCGATCTGAGCCAGAAGGTCGATCCTTATTTGCGTCCTCTGTATGACGCTCTGTTCGAAATGCTCGGTTTCGAGAAGGTCGAGAAACTGATTGAACGTAACGTCATTGAAGTTGCGCCGCTGGCCTATATGCGCGGTCGCACGCTGAACGATGCGTTTATCATTCTTGATGAGAGTCAGAACACCACCATTGAACAGATGAAAATGTTCCTGACCCGTATCGGTTTTAACTCCAAAGCCGTTATCACCGGCGACATCACCCAGATTGACCTGCCGCGCAGCACCAAGTCCGGGCTGCGTCACGCCATCGAAGTGCTGGCTGAAGTTGACGAGATTAGCTTTAATTTCTTCCATAGCGAAGATGTGGTGCGCCATCCGGTGGTTGCCCGTATCGTGACGGCATATGAGGCCTGGGAAGAAGCAGAACAAAAACGCAAAGCCGAGTTGGCAGCAGAACGTAAGCGCGACGCTCAGGAACAGGAACAAAAATGAGTCAGGTTATCCTCGATTTACAGCTGGCATGTGAAAATGAATCCGGCTTACCGCAAGAAAGTCAATTTCAGGCATGGCTGGATGCCGTGATCCCACAGTTCCAGGAAGAGTCAGAAGTGACTATTCGCCTGGTCGATGACGCCGAGAGTCACGAACTGAACCTGACCTATCGTGGGAAAGACAAATCAACTAACGTGCTTTCTTTCCCGTTTGAAGCGCCTCCGGGCATTGAAATGCCGCTGCTGGGCGACCTGATCATCTGTCGTCAGGTGGTGGAGAAAGAAGCACAGGAGCAAGGCAAACCGCTGGAGGCTCACTGGGCGCATATGGTGGTGCACGGCAGCCTGCATTTGCTGGGCTACGACCATATCGAAGATGACGAAGCGGAAGAGATGGAATCCCTTGAAACAGAGATTATGCTTGCTCTGGGCTATGAGGATCCGTACATTGCCGAGAAAGAGTAAGCTGCCGGGCTGACGCCCGGCGGTTGTTGTTGCCGTCTGACGCAGAAACTATGCTCGACGCGCTTTATATTAACTAACATGAGAACCCATACGACGCCATGAGCGACGACAATTCACACAGTAGTGACACCTTAAACAGCAAAAAGGGATTTTTTTCCCTGTTACTGAGCCAACTTTTCCACGGTGAGCCTAAAAACCGCGACGAACTGTTGGAGCTGATCCGTGATTCCGGGCAAAACGACCTTATCGATGAAGATACGCGCGATATGCTCGAAGGGGTAATGGATATTGCGGACCAACGCGTTCGCGACATCATGATCCCCCGCTCCCAGATGATTACCCTGAAACGCAACCAGACACTTGATGAATGCCTTGATGTCATCATCGAGTCAGCACACTCGCGTTTCCCGGTGATCAGCGAGGACAAAGATCACATTGAAGGGATTCTGATGGCCAAAGATCTGCTGCCGTTTATGCGCAGCGATGCCGAAGCCTTCAGCATGGAAAAAGTGTTACGCCAGGCGGTTGTCGTACCTGAGAGTAAGCGTGTTGACCGCATGCTGAAAGAGTTCCGCTCTCAGCGTTATCATATGGCTATCGTCATTGACGAGTTCGGCGGTGTTTCTGGTCTGGTGACCATTGAAGACATCCTTGAACTGATCGTCGGTGAAATTGAAGATGAATACGACGAAGAAGACGATATTGATTTCCGTCAGCTGAGTCGCCACACCTGGACCATACGTGCGCTCGCGCCGATTGAAGACTTCAACGACGCGTTCGGTACCCACTTCAGCGATGAAGAAGTTGATACCATTGGCGGGCTGGTTATGCAGGCCTTTGGTCATCTGCCGGCGCGCGGCGAGACCATCGACATTGATGGTTACCAGTTCAAAGTGGCAATGGCCGACAGCCGTCGTATTATTCAGGTTCATGTCAGAATTCCGGACGACTCACCCCAGCCCAAACTGGACGAATAAACCCGATACTGGATCAAAGACTACATGGCATTTGCCCCATTAATTGAACGCCAGCGCATTCGCCTGCTGCTGGCGTTATTATTCGGTGCCTGCGGGACGCTGGCTTTTTCTCCGTATGACATCTGGCCTGCAGCGATTGTGTCGCTGATGGGTCTGCAGGCTCTTACCCTCAACCGCCGCCCGCTCCAGTCTGCCGCTATTGGCTACTTCTGGGGTCTGGGGCTTTTTGGCTCTGGCATCAACTGGGTCTATGTCAGCATCGCGCAATTTGGCGGTATGCCGGGCCCCGTTAACGTTTTTCTCGTGGTGCTGCTTGCCGCATACCTCTCACTCTACACCGGCCTGTTTGCAGGGATCCTGTCGCGCCTGTGGCCGAAAACCACCTGGCTGAGAGTGGCGATTGCCGCTCCGGTTGTCTGGCAGATAACGGAGTTCCTGCGCGGCTGGGTGTTGACCGGTTTCCCGTGGCTTCAGTTTGGCTACAGCCAGATTGACGGCCCGCTGAAAGGCCTGGCACCGATAATGGGTGTTGAGGCGATCAATTTCCTGCTGATGATGGTCAGCGGCCTGCTGGCACTGGCAGTCGTCACGCGTAACTGGCGTCCCCTGGTTGCGGCTGTTGTGCTTTTCGCTCTGCCCTTCCCGCTACGCTACATTCAGTGGTATACGCTGGAGCCGGAAAAAACGACTCAAGTCTCCATGGTGCAGGGCGACATTCCGCAGTCACTGAAGTGGGATGAGGGTCAATTGCTCAATACGTTGAAGATCTATCTCGATGCCACGCAGCCGGAGATGGGGAAATCACAGCTGATTATCTGGCCTGAGTCCGCAATTCCGGATCTGGAAATTAATCAGCAACGTTTCCTGAGCATGATGGACGACCTGTTAAGATCCAAAAACAGCACACTGATTACCGGTATTGTTGACGCCCGGCTCAATAAGCAGAATCGTTACGATACCTACAACACCATCATCACGCTGGGCAAAGACAGTCCATACAGCTACGACTCATCCAATCGCTACAACAAAAACCATCTTGTACCGTTCGGTGAGTTTGTTCCGCTGGAATCGATCCTGCGTCCTTTAGCGCCGTTCTTTGACCTACCGATGTCGTCGTTCAGCCGTGGGCCTTATGTCCAGCCTCAATTACAGGCACATGGCTTTAAACTGACTGCGGCAATCTGCTATGAAATTATTCTTGGCGAACAGGTGCGGGATAACTTCCGCCCGGATACCGACTATTTACTGACTATCTCCAACGATGCATGGTTTGGTAAATCCATCGGTCCATGGCAGCACTTCCAGATGGCGCGTATGCGTTCACTCGAGCTGGCTCGTCCGTTACTGCGCAGCACCAATAATGGCATTACGGCGGTGATTGGTCCGCAGGGTGACGTTCAGGCCATGATCCCGCAGTTTACCCGTCAGGTGTTGACCACCAGCGTGACCCCGACCACCGGTCTCACGCCTTATGCCCGTACCGGCAACTGGCCGCTATGGCTGCTCACCGCCCTGTTTGGCTTTGGCGCGGTCGTAATGAGTCTGCGCCAGCGTCGTCAGTAAAACCGCTTGTCAGCCGGATAAGGCGCTTATGCGTCGCTATCCGGCGACTTCCCCCTTTCCCCGCTAGCACTGTTCCGACCGACAAATACCCCGACTCTCCTTCCTATTCTGGCACGCCTATTGCTTTGTTATATGGCATAAACGGCAATCTGGATGAATGTGCAACCTGGTCGCACCAAAGTTGAGCTCAGGTAGCACCCGATGAGTGCAACAACCTATTTTTGCCCTCAAATGGTGCGGCGCACTTCGCAAAAATAAACAATAACACAGCAAAATCTTTACATTCATCCAGACTAAATGTTAACAAACACATACAAGACTGCACGTTTAAGTCACAAACAATAACAACATCACAATGGGTATCAATGCGTCCCTGGCGCAGACGATAAAGGAGTTGGATATGCAATTACGTAAGCTCGCCACTGCCATGCTGGTCATGGGTATGTCTGCCGGTCTGGCGCATGCAGAAGATGCTGCACCTGCTGCAGGGAGTACACTGGACAAGATCGCAAAAAATGGCGTGATCGTCGTCGGGCACCGCGAATCATCGGTACCGTTTTCTTACTACGATAACCAGCAAAAAGTAGTCGGTTATTCACAGGATTACTCCAACGCGATTGTTGAAGCGGTGAAGAAAAAGCTCAACAAGCCTGACCTGCAAGTGAAACTGATTCCGATTACCTCCCAAAACCGTATTCCCCTGTTGCAAAACGGGACGTTCGACTTTGAGTGTGGTTCTACTACCAACAACGTTGAGCGCCAGAAACAAGCCGCTTTCTCCGACACCATTTTCGTTGTAGGCACGCGTCTGCTGGCGAAAAAAGGTGGCGACATTAAAGATTTCCCTGACCTGAAAGGGAAAGCTGTCGTCGTGACTTCCGGGACAACCTCTGAAGTCCTGCTGCACAAGTTGAATGAAGAACAAAAAATGGATATGCGTATCATCAGCGCGAAAGACCATGGTGACTCTTTCCGTACACTGGAAAGCGGCCGTGCAGTCGCCTTTATGATGGATGATGCCCTGCTGGCGGGTGAGCGCGCGAAAGCGAAGAAACCGGACAACTGGGAGATCGTCGGCAAGCCGCAATCTCAGGAAGCTTACGGCTGTATGCTGCGTAAAGACGATGCTGAATTCAAAAAGCTGATGGATGACACCATTGCCAAGGCGCAAACCTCCGGTGAAGCAGAAAAATGGTTTGATAAGTGGTTTAAGAATCCAATTCCACCGAAAAACCTGAACATGAATTTCGAGCTGTCAGACGAGATGAAAGCCCTGTTCAAAGAACCGAATGACAAAGCACTTAACTAACTAAAATAAATGGGGCGAGTTTACCTTGCCCTCTCGATTGTTTTCAGCACGGACAGACTATAAGCCTGATGGTCGTTCCCCATCAGGCTCGAAAACCGAAAAACGCTGAATAACAATCTTCGAGGGTAGCGCTGCTACCCTTTTTTTTCTGGAGTAGATTTATGTCTATAGACTGGAACTGGGGTATTTTTTTACAACAAGCCCCGTTCGGCAACACCACCTATCTCGGCTGGCTCTGGAGCGGTTTCCAGGTCACTGTCGCGTTATCCATTACCGCCTGGATTATCGCTTTTCTGATCGGTTCTTTGTTTGGCATTCTACGTACCGTACCTAACCGTTTCCTTTCCGGGATCGGCACACTGTACGTTGAACTGTTTCGTAACGTTCCGCTGATCGTACAATTTTTCACCTGGTATCTGGTGATCCCCGAACTGCTGCCGGAAAATATTGGGATGTGGTTCAAGGCAGAGCTGGATCCTAATATCCAATTCTTCCTCTCATCGATGCTCTGCCTGGGGCTGTTTACCGCCGCACGCGTTTGTGAGCAGGTTCGGGCCGCGATTCAGTCACTGCCTCGCGGGCAGAAAAACGCGGCGCTGGCGATGGGGCTCACGCTGCCGCAGGCTTATCGCTATGTACTGCTGCCTAACGCCTATCGCGTGATCGTCCCGCCAATGACATCAGAAATGATGAACCTGGTGAAAAACTCCGCCATCGCCTCGACCATCGGTCTGGTCGATATGGCCGCACAGGCAGGGAAACTGCTGGATTATTCAGCCCACGCATGGGAATCGTTTACGGCCATTACTCTGGCCTACGTGTTGATTAACGCCATCATTATGCTGGTGATGAATCTCGTCGAACGTAAAGTCCGCCTGCCTGGCAATATGGGAGGCAAATAATGTACGATTTTGACTGGAGTTCAATTGTTCCTTCCCTGCCGTACCTGCTGGATGGACTGGTCATTACGCTGAAAATTACCGTCACCGCAGTCATCATCGGTATTATCTGGGGAACCTTGCTGGCGGTAATGCGCCTCTCAAGTTTCGCGCCGATTGCCTGGTTTGCGAAAATCTACGTCAACGTATTCCGCTCGATTCCACTGGTCATGGTACTGCTGTGGTTCTACCTGATCGTGCCCGGCTTCCTGCAGAACGTGCTGGGTCTGTCACCCAAAACGGATATTCGCCTTATCTCCGCGATGGTCGCGTTTTCGATGTTTGAAGCCGCCTATTATTCCGAGATTATCCGTGCGGGTATCCAGAGTATTTCCCGCGGGCAATCCAGCGCCGCGCTGGCGTTAGGTATGACCCACTGGCAGTCGATGAAGCTCATCATATTGCCTCAGGCATTCCGCGCCATGGTCCCGCTGCTACTGACCCAGGGCATCGTCCTGTTCCAGGATACCTCACTGGTCTATGTATTGAGTCTGGCAGATTTCTTCCGTACCGCCTCCACCATTGGCGAGCGTGATGGTACACAGGTCGAAATGATCCTGTTTGCCGGCGCCGTCTATTTTGTATTCAGTCTGAGCGCATCGTTGTTGGTCAGCTATTTGAAGAAAAGGACAGTTTAATGATTACCCTGAAAAATGTTTCTAAATGGTATGGTCACTTTCAGGTGCTGACCGACTGCTCCACGGAAGTGAAAAAAGGTGAAGTGGTGGTCGTCTGCGGCCCGTCTGGTTCCGGTAAATCCACGCTTATCAAAACGGTAAACGGGCTGGAGCCGGTTCAACAAGGTGTGATCACCGTTGACGGCACCGTCGTGAATGACAAAAAAACGGATCTGGCAAAGCTGCGTTCGCGCGTTGGTATGGTTTTCCAACACTTCGAACTGTTTCCGCATCTGTCGATCATTGAGAACCTGACGCTGGCGCAGGTAAAAGTGCTGAAGCGGGATAAAGCCCCTGCCCGCGAAAAAGCGCAAAAACTGCTTGAACGCGTCGGTCTGGCAGCACATGCCGAAAAATTTCCGGCTCAGCTCTCCGGTGGTCAGCAACAGCGTGTCGCCATCGCCCGGGCATTGTGTATGGATCCTATCGCCATGCTGTTTGACGAACCTACGTCGGCGCTCGATCCTGAAATGATCAACGAAGTACTCGACGTCATGGTTGAGTTGGCTCATGAAGGGATGACCATGATGGTGGTCACTCATGAAATGGGCTTCGCACGTAAAGTGGCGAATCGGGTCATCTTTATGGACGAAGGGAAGATTGTTGAAGACTCAGCAAAAGAAGAGTTTTTCGCCAATCCGAAATCAGACCGCGCAAAAGACTTCCTCGCTAAAATTCTGCATTAATTCTGTCGGCGCGCACATCAGAGTGCGCGCCATCTCACGCTTTATCTCTTCGCATCTCGAATCAATTTCAAGCCAGCGTTAACCTTGTCACAAAGTCCACCTTACAAGGAGTCACAATGGCACTTCCGATCCTCTTTGATTGCGATCCAGGTCATGACGACGCTATCGCAATTGTCCTCGCCCTCGCCTCACCTGAACTGAATGTTAAAGCGATCACCTCATCAGCGGGCAATCAGACGCCCGACAAAACGCTGCGAAATGTATTGCGAATGTTAACACTGCTCAAGCGCACCGATATTCCCGTGGCTGGCGGCGCGGTAAAACCGCTCATGCGCGATCTGATTATTGCCGACAATGTCCACGGTGAGAGTGGCCTGGACGGTCCAACGCTACCAGAGCCCGCTTTTGCTCCTCAAACCTGTACTGCCGTAGAGTTAATGGCGAAAACGCTGCGTGACAGTCCTGAACCGGTCACGATTGTCTCCACCGGTCCGCAAACGAATGTTGCGCTGTTGCTGAATAGCCACCCTGAACTGCACCATAACATCGCTCGTATCGTCATCATGGGTGGCGCAATGGGGCTGGGAAACTGGACGCCGGCGGCAGAATTCAATATTTATGTTGATCCCGAAGCGGCAGAAATTGTTTTCCAGTCGGGGATTCCGGTGGTAATGGCTGGGCTGGACGTCACACATAAAGCGCAAATCCACCGTGAAGACACAGAGCGATTCCGCGCGATCGGTAATCCCGTTTCAACGATCGTGGCTGAACTTCTGGATTTCTTTTTCGAATATCACAAAGATGAGAAATGGGGATTCATTGGCGCGCCGCTGCACGACCCATGCACCATCGCCTGGCTACTGAAACCCGAATTGTTTACCACTGTTGATCGCTGGGTCGGTGTGGAAACGCAAGGGAAATACACCCAGGGTATGACCGCGGTGGATTACTATTTCCTGAGCGGCAATAAACCAAACGCCACGGTTATGGTCGATATTGACCGTAAAGGGTTTGTGGATCTACTGGCAGAACGATTGAATTTTTACGCCTGATGAATGGCCGGATGGCGCCGCCATCCGGCACAACAATCACGGCTCAAAAGGTCGTCGCTGGAATTGATCGTGACCACATTTTGGACACAGTGGCAGCACATCCGGTGTGTAAACGGCTAAATGAAAGTGGCATTTCTCGCAGACCAGATTGCCCAAGCCGACGACCTCACCACTGTGATACACCCCGTGATGGCTGAGATCCTGAAAAACCTCACGCCATTCTAGCTGCGTTTTATCGGTAATATCCGCCAACTCTTGCCAGATACTCTCTTTGATGACCCGCATAAAGACGCTGTCAGTCTCCTCATCGAGACTCTCTTCATAGCTCAGGGCAAACTCTTCCAGGTCGCGTCGAACGGCTCGCGTGAGCTCCTCAACTTCGGTTCGCGTTAACTCCCCGGTTTGCATAACTCGCTGACGCGCCTGCTCTACCAGCGCATCAATATCGCGTTCGCCATTGCGCAGACGTTCGCTTAGCGACGCCACCAGTTCACGGTAATATTGAGCAACCTTGTTCATCGCTTCGCCTCCTGGGTCGTTAACTGTCTATAATAATAGACGTTATTTACGCTACGCTTTGCAAGACTGTCCACAGAGTATGTAAATTCGTGCAAGATTTATCCTTGCGGGAATTCAATGCCGAATGCGCGAAAGGCTGTTTTGACGCGGGCGTTTGGGCTATGCTATGCGGATCTGAAACACCACATCTAAAGCTACGTTTGTAGCTGTATTGAAAACAGGACCACTGGCTGCCATGCAAGAGCAATACCGCCCGGAAGAGATAGAATCCAAAGTACAGCTTCACTGGGATGAGAAGCGCACATTTGAAGTGACCGAAGACGAGAGCAAAGAGAAGTATTACTGCCTGTCTATGCTTCCCTATCCTTCTGGTCGACTACACATGGGCCACGTACGTAACTACACCATCGGTGACGTAATCGCCCGCTATCAGCGTATGCTGGGCAAAAACGTCCTTCAGCCGATTGGCTGGGACGCATTCGGTCTGCCTGCTGAAGGCGCTGCGGTTAAAAACAACACCGCGCCGGCACCGTGGACGTACGACAACATCGCCTACATGAAGAACCAGCTTAAAATGCTGGGCTTTGGTTACGACTGGAGCCGTGAGCTGGCAACCTGCACCCCGGAATATTACCGTTGGGAGCAAAAATTCTTCACTGAGCTGTATAAAAAAGGCCTGGTGTACAAGAAAACCTCTGCCGTTAACTGGTGCCCGAACGACCAGACCGTACTGGCGAACGAACAGGTTATCGACGGCTGCTGCTGGCGTTGCGACACCAAAGTTGAGCGTAAAGAGATCCCTCAGTGGTTCATCAAAATCACCGCTTACGCTGACGAACTGCTGCGCGATCTGGATGATTTAGAAAACTGGCCTGACACCGTGAAAACGATGCAGCGCAACTGGATTGGTCGTTCTGAAGGCGTGGAGATCACCTTCGATGTGAACGGCTATGACAATACGCTGACCGTCTACACCACCCGCCCTGACACCTTCATGGGTGCGACTTATCTGGCGGTTGCTGCAGGCCACCCGCTGGCGCAGAAAGCGGCGGCAAACAATCCTGAACTGGCGGCGTTCATCGATGAGTGTCGCAACACCAAGGTTGCCGAAGCTGAAATGGCGACCATGGAGAAAAAAGGCGTCGATACCGGCTTCAAAGCAATCCATCCGTTAACGGGTGAAGAAATTCCGGTTTGGGCAGCAAACTTTGTCCTGATGGAATACGGTACCGGTGCCGTTATGGCCGTTCCGGGTCACGACCAGCGCGACTATGAATTTGCCACCAAATACGGTTTAACCATCAAGCCGGTTATTCTGGCTGCCGACGGTTCCGAGCCGGACCTGTCTGAACAAGCGCTGACTGAAAAAGGCGTCCTGTTTAACTCCGGTGAGTTTAACGGTCTACCTTTCGAAGCCGCCTTTAACGCCATTGCCGATAAACTGGCAGAAAAAGGCGTGGGTGAACGTAAAGTGAACTACCGTCTGCGCGACTGGGGTGTTTCCCGTCAGCGTTACTGGGGTGCACCGATCCCGATGGTGACGCTGGAAGACGGCACCGTCCTGCCGACCCCCGAAGATCAGCTGCCGGTTATTCTGCCAGAAGACGTCGTCATGGACGGCATCACCAGCCCGATCAAAGCCGATCCTGAGTGGGCGAAGACCACCGTTAACGGCATGCCTGCGCTGCGTGAAACCGACACCTTTGATACCTTTATGGAATCATCATGGTACTACGCGCGTTACACCTGCCCGCAGTACAACGAAGGCATGTTGGATCCAGAAGCCGCTAACTACTGGCTGCCGGTTGACATCTACATTGGCGGTATCGAACACGCCATCATGCACCTGCTCTACTTCCGCTTCTTCCATAAACTGATGCGTGACGCGGGTATGGTGAACTCTGATGAGCCAGCGAAGCAGTTGCTGTGTCAGGGTATGGTTCTGGCTGATGCGTTCTACTACGTGGGTGAAAACGGCGAGCGTAACTGGGTTTCTCCGGTTGATGCTATCGTTGAACGTGACGAGAAAGGTCGTATCGTCAAAGCGCAGGACGCAGCAGGCCATGAGCTGGTTTATACCGGCATGAGCAAGATGTCCAAGTCGAAAAATAACGGTATCGACCCGCAAGTCATGGTTGAACGTTACGGCGCTGATACCGTACGCCTGTTCATGATGTTCGCCTCCCCGGCGGATATGACCCTGGAGTGGCAGGAATCCGGCGTGGAAGGGGCAAACCGCTTCCTGAAACGCGTCTGGAAACTGGTCTACGAACACACCACAAAAGGTGATGTCGTCGCCCTGAACGTTGACGCATTGAGCGAAGATCAGAAAGCGCTGCGCCGCGACGTGCACAAAACGATTGCTAAAGTAACCGATGATATCGGTCGTCGTCAGACCTTTAACACCGCAATTGCGGCGATTATGGAACTGATGAACAAGCTGGCAAAAGCACCGCAGGAAGACGAACAGGATCGCGCGCTGATGCAAGAAGCGCTGCTTGCCGTTGTACGTATGCTCAACCCGTTCACCCCACACGTTTGCTTCACGCTGTGGCAGTCGCTGAAAGGCGAAGGCGATATCGATAACGCACCGTGGCCGGTGGCGGACGAGAGCGCCATGGTTGAAGACTCAACGCTGGTTGTGGTTCAGGTTAACGGTAAAGTCCGTGGCAAAATTACCGTTCCGGTAAACGCCACTGAAGAGCAGGTTCGTGAACGTGCTGCCCAGGAGCATCTGGTGGCAAAATATCTTGATGGCGTTACCGTACGTAAAGTGATTTATGTACCGGGTAAACTCCTCAATCTGGTCGTTGGCTAAGCGCGGGAGGAAGCGTGCGACATCTGACAACATTGTTGTTATCCCTGGTGGTGCTGGTCACCGCCGGGTGTGGCTGGCATCTGCGTAACACTACGCAGGTTCCCCCCACGATGAAAACCATGATCCTGGACTCAGGCGATCCGAACGGCCCGTTAAGCCGTGCGGTACGTAATCAGTTGCGTCTGAATGATATCGAATTGCTGGAAAGCGGTTCGATGCGTAAAGACGTTCCGTCATTGCGTCTGGGCCGAGTGAGTATCTCGAAAGACACCGCCTCGGTATTCCAGAACGGTCAAACGGCTGAATACCAGATGGTCATGTCCGTCAGCGCATCTGTTCTGATTCCGGGTCATGATATTTATCCGATCAGCGCTAAAGTCTATCGTTCGTTCTTTGACAACTCACAAGCGGCGCTGGCGAAAGATAACGAGCAGGATATGATCATCAAAGAGATGTACGACAAAGCAGCCGAACAGTTGATTCGTAAACTGCCAAGCGTACATATCGCAGATGCTCAGTCCTCAAGTGCTGACGTAACACCGGCTGAGAATCAAACAGCCGCGCCAACGTCTTCTCCGGCGCGTGTTTCCACCACGCTGGGTAACTGATGCTCAAGTTGTACCCTGAACAACTCCGCGCACAGCTCAATGAAGGGCTGCGCGCGGCGTATTTATTACTGGGCAACGATCCCCTTTTGTTGCAGGAAAGCCAGGATGCCATTCGTCTGATGGCCACTGCGCAAGGGTTCGAAGAACACCACGCTTTCTCCATTGACACCAACACTGACTGGGGTGCGATTTTTTCACTCTGTCAGGCGATGAGCCTGTTCGCCAGCCGTCAGACACTGCTCCTGCAGTTGCCTGAGAATGGCCCGAACGCGGCCATTAACGAACAACTTGCAACGTTGGTGACTCTGCTCCATAACGATCTCCTGCTAATTATCCGCGGTAATAAACTGACGAAAGCGCAGGAAAACGCCACATGGTTTAGCGGATTGGCGAATAATGCAGTCCAGGTCAGTTGCCAGACACCTGAGCAGGCGCAACTTCCACGCTGGGTTGCCGCGCGGGCAAAGCAAAACAACCTGCAACTGGATGACGCAGCCAACCAGTTATTGTGCTATTGCTATGAAGGTAACCTGTTAGCCCTGGCGCAGGCGCTGGAGCGATTATCATTACTCTGGCCTGACGGCAAATTGACGCTCCCCCGCGTGGAGCAAGCCGTGAACGATGCCGCGCATTTCACGCCCTTCCACTGGGTAGACGCGCTGCTGATGGGCAAAAGCAAACGCGCACTGCACATTTTGCAGCAGTTACGCCTTGAAGGCAGTGAGCCGGTTATTTTGCTGCGCACAATACAGCGTGAATTATTGTTGCTGGTAAATCTGAAACGGCAATCTGCCCATACGCCATTACGCGCGCTGTTTGATAAGCATCGTGTATGGCAAAACCGTCGTGGCATGATGGGAGATGCGCTAAACCGCCTGTCTCCTGCACAATTACGTCAGGCAGTGACGCTGCTGACACGCACGGAAATTACGCTTAAACAAGACTATGGTCAGTCAGTGTGGGCGGAGCTGGAGGGACTTTCTCTGTTGCTCTGCCATAAATCACTGGCCGATGTTTTTATTGATGGTTGATATGAAATCACTGCAGGCTTTGTTCGGTGGCACCTTTGATCCGGTGCATTATGGTCATCTTAAACCCGTTGAAATTCTGGCTAATCTGATTGGCCTTTCCCGGGTGATTATCATGCCCAATAATGTACCGCCTCATCGTGCCCAGCCTGAAGCCACCAGCGCCCAGCGTAAACAGATGCTTGAACTGGCTATCGCCGATATGCCCTTGTTTACACTGGACGAACGTGAACTAAAACGCGATACCGCCTCTTATACCGCGCAAACACTAAAAGAGTGGCGTGCAGAACAAGGTCCCGAAACACCGCTGGCATTTATTATTGGTCAGGATTCGCTGCTTACCTTCCCTTCCTGGTACGACTCTGACAGTATTCTGGACAATACGCATCTCATCGTTTGTCGACGACCGGGGTATCCGCTGGAGATGGCTCAGGAACAGCACCAGCAGTGGCTGGAGCGTCATCTGACCCATACGCCAGATGACTTACATAACCTTCCTGCAGGCAAAATCTACCTGGCCGAAACGCCGTGGTTCAATATCTCGGCCACCCTTATCCGTGAGCGCCTCGAAAAGGGCGAACCCTGTGATGATTTAATGCCAGCGTCGGTGCTGAACTACATTAATCAGCAAGGGTTGTACCGCTAAGCGTGTGGTTTAATGCCGCCAGCAGGCGGTTATTCTCTGCTTCACTGCGGACCGCGACCCGATAATAACGGGCATCCAGCCCCGGATAGTTGGCGCAACTGCGGATCAAGACATGCTGTTCCAGTAACAATTTTTGCAAATCAATATCGCCCCGGTCACAGCGTAGCAGGCGATAATTGGCCCGCCCGGGATAAACGGTCAGACCGGACAGTTTGCGCAGTTGTTGTTCAAAACGTCCCCCTTCTTGTTCCAGCCACTCCCACGTCGCTTGCTGATACGCGCTATCGCGCAAAATGATTTCCCCCGCCAGCGCAGCAAACGCATTAATTGACCACGGCATTTGTCGGCTACGCACGTGTGCGACAGCCTTTTCATCGCTATTGACCAGATACCCTAACCGCAGTCCAGGAATCGCGTAAAACTTCGTTAATGACCGTAATACCCAGATGTGCGGATTCTCATGTAAAAGCGGGATGAATCCTTCCTCACCGGCAATAAAATCAATAAACGCTTCATCGAGGATCAGGGCAATCCCCAGGGTTTCACAACGCTTTGCAATCGCCAGCAGCAACTGTTTATCAGGGAGCAGCCCGGTTGGATTGTTGGGCGTACAGAGAAAAAGGCAATCCAGCTTCGCCGTTAACGCATTGAGGATGGTATCGGTAAGCTGCCAGCCATCTTCTTCACGCAACGCAAACTCATGTATTGCGCATTCTCCCCATTGCAGCGCCCGACGGTACTCCGCAAATCCGGGCGTCACGATCATCGCATGTTGCGGTTTCAGGCTATCCACCAATGCAAAGATGGACTCTGTCTCTCCATTTCCCGCAAGAAGCCATGAAACCGGGATGTGATGATGCTCCGCCAGCGCTGCATGCAGATGCGCATACTCAACATCCGGGTAGCGCTCGGCACTGTCTAAATTGTCGATCAGCGCGCGTTTCAGGCTTGCTGGCATACCCAGCGGATTAATATTCGCGCTAAAATCCAGCAATTGTTCAGGCGAGATCCCCAACAATGCGGCGGCTTCTCGTGTATTCCCGCCATGCGCGCTCTTCAATAAAGACATCGTGCCGCTCCACTTAAAAAAGAGTATTTTATTGAAAAATCTCTGCGCAATCAGGGCAAACATCATATTTTGTGCGAATAGCCTCACGAGGAAAAAATGAGACTCTGGTTAGTACGTCATGGCGAAACCGAAGCCAATGTTGCCGGATTATACAGCGGCCATGCCCCCACGCCGCTCACTGAGCGGGGAATCGCCCAGGCAAAAACGTTGGCGACACTGTTACGCCATGCACCTATCGAACATGTCCTCTGCAGCGAACTTGAACGTGCTCGCCATACGACACAGTTGATCTTAGGCGATCGCGACATACCGCAGCGGATCATGCCTGAGCTAAATGAGATGTTCTTTGGCGACTGGGAAATGCGCCATCATCGTGATCTGGCGCGTGAAGACGCGGAAAATTACGCTTTATGGTGTAACGACTGGCAGAATGCGACGCCAACCAATGGCGAGGGTTTCCAGGCATTTTCACAACGCGTTGAACGTTTTATTGCCCAACTGGCTGATGGCACAGAAAGTCAGAATTTACTTATCGTCAGCCACCAGGGTGTGCTGAGCGTATTGATCGCCCGACTGCTGTCGCTGCCTGCTACCTCAATGTGGCATTTCCGTGTCGAGCAAGGCTGCTGGAGCGCAATTGATATCAACGACAATTTCGCGGTGCTTAAAGTATTAAACAACCGTGCTGCATGGCTGGAGGGGGAGTAAAAGCACTGTTTTTTCGGCTCATAAGACTCTCGCCCATTGACACCCCATGACAGGCTGTTATTCTCCGCAGCCTGACTTTTCCCGCCTTTCAGAGCTTTGCAGAAATTGTTTTACAAAAATGGCGATGCATTCTGTGGCGCGGGGTGGGATGATAGCGCACTTCAAATGCGCTTTCGGCGACATTTGTCCCGATATCGCCTCTGGTTCAGGTATACTAACAGACCGTTTTAACTCTTTTTCACCCCAGGGGGAACACTTGCAGGGTAAAGCACTCCAGGATTTTGTAATCGACAAAATTGATGACCTGAAAGGTCAAGACATCATCGCCTTAGACGTTCAGGGCAAATCCAGTATCACTGACTGCATGATTATCTGCACAGGTACATCCAGCCGTCATGTGATGTCTATCGCTGACCACGTTGTTCAGGAATCTCGTACCGCGGGCCTGCTACCGCTGGGTGTTGAAGGTGAAAGCGTGGCTGACTGGATCGTCGTTGACCTCGGTGATGTGATTGTCCACGTTATGCAGGAAGAAAGCCGTCGCCTGTACGAACTGGAAAAACTCTGGAGTTAATGCGTGAAGCTGCAACTTGTCGCTGTGGGTACAAAAATGCCTGATTGGGTGCAAACCGGCTTTACGGAGTATCTCCGTCGGTTTCCAAAGGATATGCCCTTTGAGCTCATTGAAATCCCGGCAGGAAAACGCGGCAAGAACGCGGACATTAAACGCATTCTCGACAAAGAGGGTGAACTGATGCTAGCAGCCGCAGGCAAAAACCGCATCGTCACCCTTGATATACCCGGCAAACCCTGGGACACGCCACAACTGGCAACCGAGCTGGAACGCTGGAAACTGGATGGTCGTGACGTTAGCCTGCTGATTGGCGGGCCGGAAGGACTGTCTCCTGCCTGTAAAGCGGCAGCGGAACAAAGCTGGTCACTCTCGGCATTAACCCTTCCTCACCCTCTTGTTCGGGTTCTGGTGGCGGAGAGTCTTTACAGGGCGTGGAGCATTACCACCAACCATCCTTATCACCGTGAGTGATCATTGAGTCTTGAGTAGATTAAGCAGCGGATGAAACTACAGAATTCTTTTCGCGACTATACGGCTGAGTCCGCGCTGTTTGTGCGTCGGGCACTGGTTGCTTTTTTGGGGATTTTGCTGCTCACCGGCGTGCTGATCGCCAACCTGTATAATCTGCAAATCGTTCGCTTTACTGATTATCAGACCCGTTCGAACGAAAACCGCATAAAACTGGTGCCTATCGCGCCCAGTCGCGGCATTATTTACGACCGCAACGGTATTCCTCTTGCCCTCAACCGGACCATCTATCAGATAGAAATGATGCCGGAGAAGGTGGACAACATTCAGGATACGCTCGACGCGCTGCGTAACGTTGTGGACCTGACGGATGACGACATTGCCGCCTTTAAAAAAGAGCGTGCTCGTTCGCACCGCTTCACCTCTATTCCGGTAAAAACCAACCTTACTGAAGTCCAGGTCGCACGGTTCGCTGTTAACCAGTATCGTTTTCCGGGTGTCGAGGTTAAAGGCTATAAACGGCGCTACTACCCCTACGGCTCTGCGCTGACCCACGTTATTGGCTATGTATCGAAGATCAACGATAAAGACGTTGAACGTCTGGATAAAGACGGCAAGCTGGCCAACTACGCGGCAACCCACGATATCGGTAAGCTGGGCATTGAGCGCTACTACGAAGACGTGCTTCATGGCCAGACCGGTTATGAAGAAGTCGAAGTGAACAACCGTGGTCGCGTCATTCGCCAGCTAAAAGAGGTGGCGCCTCAGGCCGGGCACGATATCTACCTCACTCTGGATTTGAAACTTCAGCAGTATATTGAAACCCTGCTGGCAGGCAGTCGTGCCGCTGTGGTGGTCACAGACCCGCGTACAGGCGGCGTTCTGGCGCTGGTTTCTATGCCCAGCTACGATCCCAACCTGTTTGTGGATGGTATCTCCAGTAAAGATTATTCCGGGTTACTTAATGACCCGAATACCCCGCTGGTTAACCGCGCAACGCAGGGTGTATATCCCCCTGCATCAACGGTTAAACCTTACGTCGCGGTCTCCGCTTTAAGCGCAGGCGTTATCACCCGTAATACCGGGTTGTTCGATCCGGGTTGGTGGCAATTGCCAGGCTCCGAAAAACGTTACCGTGACTGGAAAAAGTGGGGACATGGTCATCTGAATATCACCCGCTCGCTGGAAGAGTCTGCGGATACGTTTTTCTATCAAATCGCCTATGATATGGGGATAGACCGACTTTCAGAGTGGATGAGTAAATTTGGCTACGGCCACTATACTGGCATCGATCTTTCCGAAGAGCGCGCCGGTAACATGCCCACTCGCGAGTGGAAGCAAAAACGGTTTAAAAAACCCTGGTACCAGGGTGATACAATTCCGGTCGGCATCGGCCAGGGGTACTGGACAGCGACCCCTATCCAGATGAGTAAAGCGCTGATGATCCTCATCAACGATGGCGTGGTAAAAGTCCCGCATCTATTGATGAGTACAACAGAAAACGGCAAGCCAGTACCGTGGGTTCAGCCGCATGAACCCCCTGTTGGGGACATTCATTCCGGTTACTGGGAAATCGCCAAAGACGGCATGTACGGCGTTGCGAACCGCCCTAACGGTACGGCGCATAAATATTTTGCTGGCGCGCCGTACAAAATTGCCGCGAAATCCGGTACCGCGCAGGTCTTCGGGCTGAAAGCCAATGAAACCTATAACGCACATAAAATCGCCGAGCGTTTACGCGACCACAAACTGATGACGGCATTTGCCCCCTACGACAAACCCGAGGTCGCTGTCGCGATGATCCTCGAAAACGGTGGCGCCGGTCCGGCGGTGGGTACCATTATGCGCCAGATCCTTGACCATATTATGTTGGGCGACAACAACACCAATCTGCCTGCGGAAAACCCAGCGGTTGCAGCAGCTGAGGACCAATAATCGTGACGGATAATCCGAACAAAAAAACATTCTGGGATAAAATCCATATCGATCCCACAATGTTACTCATTCTGCTGGCGCTGCTGGTATACAGCTCGCTGGTCATCTGGAGCGCCAGCGGCCAGGATATTGGCATGATGGAGCGAAAGGTCGGCCAAATCGCAATGGGTCTGGTGATCATGGTGGTGATGGCGCAAATTCCCCCCAGGGTCTATGAAGGTTGGGCGCCCTACCTCTATATCTTCTGTATCATCCTGTTGGTCGCGGTAGATGCCTTCGGGGCTATTTCCAAAGGTGCTCAACGCTGGCTGGACTTAGGTATTGTGCGTTTTCAGCCTTCTGAAATTGCCAAGATTGCCGTCCCGCTCATGGTCGCGCGCTTCATCAACCGTGACGTGTGTCCGCCATCGCTGAAGAATACCGCGATTGCGTTGGTATTGATTTTCATGCCCACGCTGCTGGTTGCTGCGCAGCCTGACCTGGGGACCTCGATCCTGGTTGCCCTCTCCGGTCTGTTCGTTCTGTTTCTCTCTGGTTTAAGCTGGCGTCTAATCGGCGTCGCTGTTGTCCTGGTGGCGGCATTTATCCCGATATTGTGGTTCTTCCTGATGCATGATTACCAGCGTCAGCGTGTAATGATGTTACTCGATCCGGAAACCGACCCCCTGGGTGCGGGTTATCACATTATTCAGTCTAAAATTGCTATTGGCTCCGGCGGTCTGCGCGGCAAAGGCTGGCTACACGGCACGCAGTCACAGCTTGAGTTTTTACCCGAACGTCACACCGACTTTATCTTTGCCGTTTTGGCCGAAGAGCTGGGCCTGGTCGGGATTTTAATTCTGCTGACGCTGTATATTCTGCTAATTATGCGCGGATTATGGATCGCCGCCAGAGCACAAACCACCTTTGGCCGCGTGATGGCTGGCGGTTTGATGTTGATATTATTCGTTTATGTCTTCGTAAATATTGGTATGGTGAGCGGTATTCTGCCTGTTGTTGGGGTTCCACTCCCACTGGTCAGTTACGGGGGCTCTGCACTGATAGTGCTGATGGCCGGGTTTGGGATTGTTATGTCGATCCACACCCATAGAAAAATGTTGTCGAAAAGCGTGTAAGGGGTACGCAATGCGTAAGCAGTGGCTTGGAATCTGCATAGCAGCAGGAATGCTCGCGGCGTGTTCGAGTGATGATGGTCAGCAACAGGTTGCTGTCGCGCCGCAGCCTGCAGTGTGTAATGGTCCGATTGTTGAAATCAGCGGGGCCGATCCGCGTTTTGAACCCCTGAACCCGACGGCTAATCAGGACTACCAGCGTGATGGTAAGAGCTACAAAATCGTCCAGGATCCTTCCCGCTTTAGCCAGGCCGGTCTGGCCGCGATTTACGATGCGGAACCTGGGAGTAATCTAACGGCCTCAGGTGAAGCGTTCGATCCGATGCAACTGACCGCAGCGCATCCTACGTTACCGATCCCGAGCTATGCGCGGATAACCAACCTGGCAAACGGTCGAATGATCGTCGTGCGTATCAACGATCGTGGTCCTTATGGCAACGATCGCGTCATCTCGCTCTCCCGTGCATCCGCCGATCGTCTGAACACATCGAACAACACCAAAGTGCGCATTGATCCAATCATCGTCGCACAGGATGGTACGTTGTCCGGGCCGGGAATGGCCTGTACGACGGTGGCAAAACAAACCTACGCCCTGCCTTCTCGTCCTGATTTAAGCGGCGGCGGCAACATGGGAAGCATGCCTTCGCCATCGGATGCCGGTCAGCCGCAAGGCGATATTCGTCCGATCAGTAATTCAACGCTGAAGAGCGATGACCCAACCGGCGCGCCGGTCAACAGCGGTGGTTTCCTCGGTGCGCCGACAACACTTGCTGCGGGTGTCCTTGAGGGCAGCGAACCTACACCTGCGCCACAACCCACCGTGGTTGCACCGGCTACCTCATCAGCCTCCACACCTGCGAGCGTCGCAGCGCCTGCGGCAACGGCCAACGGACGTTATGTGGTTCAGGTCGGTGCTGTCAGCGAACAGGCTCGTGCGCAGCAGTATCAAAAACGCTTAAGCCAGCAGTTTAGTGTTCCGGGCCGTGTGGTACAAAACGGTGCCGTTTGGCGTATTCAGATGGGGCCGTTCGCCACCAAAGCGGAAGCTTCCACACTGCAGCAGCGTCTTCAATCCGAAGCGCAATTACAGTCCTTCATCACCGGCGTGTAGTAACGTAAATCAGGCATCCGAGTTGTCAATTTCTGTAAACGACATTAACAAAGTCACGCGGAAAGTCGGATGCCTCCATGTTATGCATTTGCTATAGTAGGGCACTTTTTTTAATTTCATCACGGACGTCGTAGTTCAGACCATGAAGACCACTTTTTCCGCTCGTCTTGTGCAGCGCATGGCGCTCACCGCGGCTATCTGCGCAGCCTCTCTCTCTGCTGCCCATGCAGATGACCTGAATATTAAAACCATGATCCCGGGTGTTCCGCAGATCGATGCGGAGTCCTATATCCTGATTGATTACAACTCAGGTAAAGTTCTGGCAGAACAAAACGCTGACTCACGCCGCGACCCTGCCAGCCTGACCAAAATGATGACCAGCTACGTCATCGGGCAGGCAATGAAAGCCGGCAAATTCAAAGAAACCGACCTGGTCACCGTCGGCAATGACGCATGGGCAACAGGCAACCCGGTATTCAGAGGCTCATCCCTGATGTTCCTCAAGCCCGGTATGCAAGTCCCTGTTTCACAGCTGATCCGCGGGATTAACCTGCAATCCGGTAACGACGCCTGTGTGGCGATGGCAGATTTCTCTGCCGGGAGCCAGGATGCGTTTGTTGGTCTGATGAACAGCTATGTGAATGCGCTGGGTCTGAAAAACACCCATTTCCAGACCGTTCATGGTCTTGACGCAGAAGGTCAGTACAGCTCTGCACGCGATATGGCACTGATCGGTCAGGCGCTGATTCGCGATGTACCTAACGAATACTCTATCTATAAAGAAAAAGAGTTCACCTTCAACGGTATTCGTCAGCTCAACCGTAACGGCCTGCTGTGGGATAACAGCCTGAATGTCGACGGGATTAAAACCGGTCACACCGATAAAGCTGGTTACAACCTCGTGGCCTCCGCCACTGAAGGTCAGATGCGTCTGATCTCCGCAGTCATGGGCGGTCGCACCTATAAAGGTCGCGAAACCGAGAGTAAAAAGCTGCTGACCTGGGGCTTCCGTTTCTTTGAAACCGTGAACCCGCTGAAAGTGGGCAAAGAATTTGCCTCTGAACCCGCCTGGTTTGGTGATACCGATCGTGCGTCATTAGGCGTTGATAAAGATGTCTATCTGACGATCCCGCGCGGCCGTATGAAGGACCTGAAAGCCAGCTACGTGCTTAATACGCCAGAACTGCATGCACCGCTGCAGAAAAACCAGGTAGTTGGCACAATCAACTTCCAGCTGGATGGCAAAACCATTGAGCAGCGTCCGCTGGTTGTCCTGCAGGAAATCCCGGAAGGTAACTTCTTTGGTAAAATCATTGATTACATTAAATTAATGTTCCATCACTGGTTTGGCTAAAAATTGAACACTTGAAAGTGTGATTTACGTCCCCATATACTGTGTATCCAGATAACTCCCACTCAGCGTGGGAGTTATTATTTATTGATGTAACGCCGGAGCTGACATGAAAACCAAACTTAACGAACTGCTTGAATTCCCTACTCCATTTACTTACAAAGTAATGGGGCAGGCGTTGCCTGAGCTGGTTGATCAGGTGGTTGAAGTGGTACAGCGCCATGCGCCAGGTGATTACTCTCCGACGGTAAAACCGAGCAGCAAAGGCAACTACCACTCGGTCTCTATCACCATCACTGCGACACACATTGAGCAGGTAGAAACGCTGTACGAAGAATTAGGCAATATTGATATCGTACGTATGGTGCTGTAACGCCTGTCGGTTACCCGGAGCCTCCCCCGCTCGGGTAACCTCTCTCTCCCTCCCCTGTGATATACTTTTCCCCTCTTTAACATTCTCTACGGAGATGCTGTTTTGTATCAGGATAAAATTCTTGTCCGCCAGCTCGGTCTTCAGCCTTACGAGCCAGTCTCTTTGGCCATGCACGAATTCACCGATACCCGCGATGAAAACAGTCATGATGAAATCTGGCTGGTTGAGCATTATCCGGTCTTTACCCAAGGGCAGGCAGGCAAAGCAGAACACGTGCTGGTACCGGGAGATATTCCGGTTATCCAGAGCGACCGGGGCGGTCAGGTAACGTATCACGGACCAGGACAGCAGGTGATGTATGTGCTGCTGAATCTGAAGCGTCGTAAGCTTGGCGTACGTGAACTGGTCACGCTGCTGGAACAGACGGTCGTTAACACCCTTGCAGAGGCAGGTATCGACGCGCACCCGCGAGCCGATGCGCCGGGCGTTTATGTCGGCGAAAAGAAAATCTGCTCGTTAGGATTACGTATCCGTAAAGGGTGTTCCTTTCATGGCTTAGCGCTGAACGTGAATATGGATTTGTCGCCTTTCCTGCGCATCAACCCTTGTGGCTATGCGGGAATGGAGATGGCACAGGTTTCACAGTGGGACAGCCATGCAACGACAGAGAGCGTTCGCCCTCGTTTGCTGGCAAACATCCTGGCTCTGCTGGGCAACCCGCCGCATGAATACATCGCTGACTGAAGACATGTCTTAAATGGCCTGGGCAGACCGGGTCATTTCAGTGCTGAGCGGCGTAAAAAGCGCCTCAGACGTTACCACAGCAAATGTTGGGTAAATGGCACAAAACAACAACTATTTTACATTTTGCCAGCCAGTCAGGCTGCTTTATGGCCCGTTTCAATGATATACTGCGTATCACTAATTCAAAAATAGTTGATAAATGCAACATTACCTTGAATTGAAACGCTTTCCTTCGTTATTCGCAACTGGAACACGCACGCTATGAGTAAACCCATTGTGATGGAACGCGGTGTAAAATACCGCGATGCCGATAAGATGGCTCTTATCCCGGTAAAAAATGTGGCAACAGAGCGCGAAGCCCTGCTGCGTAAACCGGAATGGATGAAAATAAAACTTCCAGCGGACTCCACTCGCATCCAGGGCATCAAAGCTGCAATGCGCAAAAATGGCCTGCACTCTGTCTGCGAAGAAGCTTCTTGCCCTAATCTGGCGGAATGTTTCAACCACGGAACCGCAACCTTTATGATCCTCGGCGCAATTTGTACTCGCCGTTGCCCGTTCTGTGACGTTGCCCATGGCCGTCCGGTTGCCCCTGATGCCAACGAACCAGCAAAACTGGCTCAGACGATTGCGGATATGGCGCTGCGCTATGTCGTGATCACTTCCGTTGACCGCGACGATCTGCGTGATGGCGGCGCTCAGCACTTTGCCGATTGTATCACTGCTATCCGTGAGAAAAGTCCGTCGATCAAAATCGAAACGCTGGTACCTGACTTCCGTGGTCGTATGGATCGTGCGCTGGATATCCTTACGGCAACCCCGCCAGACGTTTTCAACCACAACCTCGAGAACGTACCGCGTATTTACCGCAACGTACGCCCTGGGGCTGATTACAACTGGTCATTGAAGCTTCTGGAGCGTTTCAAGGAAGCCCACCCGGATATCCCAACGAAATCAGGTCTGATGGTCGGTCTGGGTGAAACCAATGCCGAAATCATTGAGGTTATGCGCGACCTGCGCCGTCATGGCGTGACAATGCTGACGCTGGGGCAGTATCTGCAGCCAAGTCGTCACCACCTGCCGGTTCAGCGCTATGTGAGCCCGGATGAGTTTGATGAAATGAAAGCCGAAGCAATGGCTATGGGCTTTACCCATGCAGCATGCGGTCCGTTTGTTCGCTCTTCTTATCATGCGGACATGCAGGCAAAAGGGCTTGAAGTGAAGTGATCGCGTAATACTCACTTACATTTTAGTTATGAAAAAACCGGCAAATTGCCGGTTTTTTTTCATTAAGAGTAAACAGTATGAGCATCATGCTCCTGGTATTACTCTTTATGAGAGAGCTTCTCAGTCTGAACGCTACCATCAGCTTCTTTCTTAGCATCGGCATTATCATCGTTCATCGCTTTCTTGAAGCCTTTAATTGCCGTTCCCAGGTCTCCACCCAGTGTACGTAACTTCTTGGTACCAAACAGCAGGACGACCAGTGCGGCAACCACCAGCAGTTTGGTAATACTAATCTCACCCATAGATACCTTCTTGACTTAAACCAGGCTGCATAAAGCGCCATATTAACCTG
The DNA here is from genome assembly GCF_945906775.1 of Citrobacter sp. Marseille-Q6884. Taxonomy (NCBI): domain Bacteria; kingdom Pseudomonadati; phylum Pseudomonadota; class Gammaproteobacteria; order Enterobacterales; family Enterobacteriaceae; genus Citrobacter; species Citrobacter sp. Marseille-Q6884. The sequence goes on along the minus strand of NZ_CAMDRE010000001.1, from coordinate 2,524,804 downwards.
AGAATATTAACGGCCTTTCGACGCGGGCACACAATAGCAATCTGTAACAAGGTGAATCAAGTCTTGTTTAAAAAAACATCATAATAATTGCGGTGGCGCAAAGCGCCGGTTACGTAAGACGGGAAGTTGCGCTCTGACTTGCCTCACCCGTTCGGCTGAAATCTCCGTCATGATCAGTGCGGGCGTTTCTGCGGCGGCGGCAATCGTCACGCCAAAGGGGTCAATAATCCGGCTTTGACCAATGTTTTTATTACCGCATTCGCCGGCTGCAATCAGGTAACAGGTGGCGTCAAGTGCTCTTGCTGCCAGCAACGTCGCCCAATGGTGCTCTTTCAGCGCTCCCCGAACCCACGCAGCAGGCAGAACCAGGATTTCAGCGCCCTGTAGCGCGTGAGCTAACGCCAGCTCAGGAAAGCGCAAATCGTAGCAGGTCATTAACCCTACTTTTAACCCGTCGACCTCCAGTAATGGCGCTATAGCGTCGCCTGCATCAACATTGCGCGACTCTTGAATGGAAAAGGCGTCATAGAGATGCAGTTTGGCGTAATGCGCGACCACTTCCCCACCGCGTAACGCGACCAGCATGTTAAACGCCCGGCCAGGTAATGAGGGGACATGTAGGGTCAGAATCGTGGTCATGTCATTTTGCGCACTTTCACGCAGCAATCGCGTCAGAAATCCCCCTTCCAACAACTGGGCGGATTTCACCGACAGGTCAGGGTCGTGATCGTCACGCGCCAGCAACGCCTCAGGCAATACCAACAACGATACGCCCTCTCCTGCTGCCTGGGACATCAGTAAGGCGCACGTTTCTGCATTTTTTTCCCATAAAGGGCCCACGGCAAATTGCCCTGCTGCAACAAACATAATCCCTCCGGATAATTCGTTAGACTCGCCAACAACGTTTATTCAGCGTTACACTCACGCTATATACAATCAAATAGCAGGATTATGCAGTGTTACAACTCCTTTTAGCGGTTTTTATTGGTGGCGGCACGGGTAGTGTAGCGAGATGGATGTTGAGTATGCGATTTAATCCGCTTCACCAGGCCATTCCCTTCGGAACGCTGGCGGCAAACCTGATTGGCGCGTTTATCATTGGTATGGGACTGGCGTGGTTCAACCGGATGACAAACATTGACCCCATGTGGAAAGTCTTGATAACCACGGGCTTTTGCGGAGGGCTGACGACGTTTTCTACATTCTCGGCAGAAGTCGTGTTTCTGCTCCAGGACGGGCGCTTTGGCTGGGCGATGGTGAATGTGTTGGTTAACTTGCTGGGATCGTTTGCGATGACCGCGCTGGCGTTCTGGCTGGTTTCCGCCTCCACCGCGCATTGAAGACAAAAAAAACCCGCAATTAAGCGGGTTTTGAATTCTTGCTGTCGTATGCTTACAGAGCGATTACGTTTGCAGCAGAAGGGCCTTTGGCACCGTTAGTGATTTCGAACTCTACGCGCTGACCTTCAGCCAGAGTTTTAAAACCATTGGTCTGGATTGCAGAGAAGTGTACGAACACGTCTTTGCTGCCATCTTCCGGAGTAATGAAACCGAATCCTTTGGACTCATTAAACCACTTAACGTTACCTTTAATCTTAGACATCAAAATTACCTTTACATGAAAAATAGACACAAATGCTGTGTCGGGTACCAGTACAACAATTGTGGTGCACTTTGTCCAGTCGAACTTTGCTAAAAAGTGATAAATGTCGCGTTATTTTTCATATAACCATTATATTTGATTGTTTTTAAAAGGTTTTTATTATTACATCTGATAGTGCAGTCATCCCTCAAAACTGAAAACGCATCCACGCAAAGTAGACATTACCATTGTTATACGTGCCTGGAATGTAGGTCATCTGAAACGTTGCCGGGCCATAACCAATCGATGCCAGCGGAAGCAGCACAGGCACCGGAATGTAGTTCCAGTTATCACGCGCGGTGACACCCGCCGTAAAACCCAGTCCCATATGGAAGTTATCATCAGCCAGCGGACGCCAGGTTTTTTCCCAGCCATAGCCGCCAATCGGTTCCCACTTATTATAGGAATCCTTAAACGCCATAATATAAAGCCCGTGCCAGTTTCCTTTATCATCCCAACGGGACTGACCAAATCCTGCCCCCCAGGGGCGTTCATTGTAGCGATCCGTTTTATCTTTATCGTAGGCAAAACGCGCATGCCAGGTAATAGCTGGAACATACAGTTCATAATGCTCTGGCTGCTGCCAGGTTTCACTGACATTATCTTTAAAGGTATCAAACCAGCCTTTATCTTCCGCAAAGACCTGAGGCATAAAGGCTAACTGAATAAAAATAAATGAGAAAATGAGAAAATATCGTTTAGCAACAATCACAACTTAATTACCATCCTGGGATTTAATATTAATTGTAGCAAACACAACCTTAATGATAGCTTAACAAAAATGCGGAGATTAAAAATCAGAATATTCCTCACTGAATTAACTTTAGATTATTATCCTTATATTTATCGGGCCTTACAGGTACGCCTGGTGTTATTTTATGAATACAAAGTGCTTATTTTTCAGTCGCAAACCCAATGCAATTACAAATAATTAACAAAAACAATTCAAATAAGATACAACAGCGAGAAACTTCACACTTTTTGATTGCGATATTCCCTTTTCATCGGTGATAGTGAAAAAACAGCATAACCATCGGTTGAATCCGTATTTTTATTGATTTTAATCAGCGAGAGCTATCGGTTTATTAGGCACATTCTCACACCGAATTATGCTTTTTTTAGTTTTTTAACTTTCTGGGCGACGATGTAACAGGGGTAATAATGTTGACATTTATGGAACTCCTTATTGGGGTTGTGGTTATTGTGGGTGTAGCGCGCTACATCATTAAAGGTTATTCCGCGACAGGTGTGCTATTCGTGGGCGGCCTGGTTTTACTGATTATCAGCGCGATAATGGGACATAAAGTTCTGCCATCCAGCGCAGCAACGACTGGCTATACCGCAACAGACATCGTTGAATATATTAAAATTCTGCTGATGAGCCGCGGTGGCGATCTCGGCATGATGATTATGATGCTGTGCGGTTTCGCCGCCTATATGACGCATATTGGCGCGAACGACATGGTGGTGAAACTGGCCTCCAAACCGCTGCAGTACATCAACTCACCTTATGTGCTCATGATCGCCGCTTACTTTGTCGCCTGCCTGATGTCACTGGCGGTCTCATCAGCGACAGGTCTCGGTGTACTGCTGATGGCGACACTGTTCCCGGTGATGGTTAACGTTGGCATCAGTCGTGGCGCTGCGGCCGCTATTTGTGCCTCTCCTGCGGCCATCATTCTTTCCCCGACCTCCGGGGACGTCGTCTTAGCCGCCAAAGCAGCGGAAATGCCGCTGATCGACTTTGCGTTTAAAACCACATTGCCGATTTCTATTGCCGCGATTATCGGTATGGCGATCGCGCACTTTTTCTGGCAGCGCTACCTGGACAAAAAAGAGAACATTTCCCACGAAATGTTAGACGTGGCGGAAATCACCACGACCGCCCCGGCGTTTTATGCCATTCTGCCGTTTACACCGATTGTCGGCGTGCTGATTTTTGACGGTAAATGGGGTCCACAGTTACACATCATCACGATTCTTGTACTCTGCATGCTTATTGCAGCGGTTCTGGAATTTGTGCGCGGATTCAATACCCAGAAAGTTTTCTCGGGCCTGGAAGTTGCCTACCGCGGCATGGCAGACGCCTTTGCGAATGTGGTCATGCTGCTGGTCGCTGCGGGTGTTTTCGCCCAGGGTCTGAGCACTATCGGCTTTATCCAAAGCCTGATTTCAATCGCCACTTCGTTTGGCTCCGCGAGCATTATTCTGATGCTGGTACTGGTTATTCTGACCATGCTGGCGGCAATGACGACCGGTTCCGGTAATGCGCCGTTCTACGCCTTCGTTGAGATGATCCCGAAACTGGCGCACTCTTCCGGCATTAACCCTGCTTATCTGTCTATTCCGATGCTGCAGGCGTCAAACCTCGGACGCACAATCTCCCCGGTCTCCGGCGTGGTTGTGGCTGTGGCGGGTATGGCGAAGATTTCACCGTTTGAAGTGGTAAAACGGACTTCAGTACCGGTGTTGGTCGGACTGCTGGTCGTGATTATCGCAACGGAAGTGATGGTACCGGCAACATCCGCACTGATTGGCGGTTGATCGCTGTCAATCTCTGAACTTGATACATAACAAAGCAGCAGTAGAAACATTCCCCAGTCACAGAGATAACGATGCGACTGGGGTTTCTTTATGCTGCCAACAAAGAAGCAGCTTAGAAGGGTAATGGCTATCAGCCGCCGTGGTAAATACGCTGCGGTCGCCCCACCTTACCGTGAATAATTTCCGCAACAATCAAGTGACGACTGGCACAGTATTCCAGGTAACGTCTGGAGGTTGTGCGACTGATCGTCAGGTACTGCGCGACCGTTTCCGCAGTGTGATGAACCGTCGGGTCGGCAAATAATTTCAGCACCGCATTCAGCGTTAACGCATCGATCCCCGTGGGTAAATCCCCTTTCGGTTCTCCACGCGCGTAAGCATTAAACATTTCATCGATTTGCTTTTGGCTGGCACTGTCGTTACCCGCCAGCATACGCCTGCGCTGCTGGTAGCGTTTGAGCGTTTGCCCCAGCCGCTCATAAGCGATGGGTTTAACCAGATAATCAAACGCCCCGCTACGCACGGCTTCTGACACCGTATCCATATCACTGGCGGCAGTCGTAAATACCACACCACCGGGGTAACGTGCCTGAGTCAGTTCATGTAGTAGGGTAATCCCCTTTCCGTCCGGCAAATAATTATCCAGAAGAATCAGACCTGGCTTAAAACGCTCAATCATCATCCTCGCCTGCTCAAGATTACCTGCCAGCCATATCTGACTGAAACCGGGTATATGGCGGATATATTCAGCATGCATTTCCGCCAGCAGCGTTTCATCCTCAACGATCAACAGCGTTAATGGTTCCGTCATTGTTTTTTTTCACTTTCGGAAGAAATAAAGAAAATAAGGTGCCACAGGGATCATTATCTTCGAGGGTAATGACCCCATCACAGCGCCTCACATAACTTGCAATCAGATACAAACCGATGCCATGTTCGCCTGGTTCATCGGTACGGGTACTCACACCCTGTTCAAATATTTTTTCACGTAACGCGTCCGGTACGCCACATCCCTGATCGGCAACTTCGATGACAACCTCATCCCCTTCATCACTCAAAAAGAGCTCAACGACCTTGTTTCCTTCCTGGGTACGCAGGCTGGCCTCGAATGCATTATCCAGCAGATTACCCACAATTGCTGCAAACTCTGTGCTATCCAGCCCCTCGGGAAGCTGATGCAGTTGACTACCGGGAACAATGGTCATTGTCAGCCCCAGTTCTCGCGCACGCTGTACCTTACCAAACAGCAAGCCTGCAACCTGACGATCGGCGAAAGCCCCGCGCAGACTGTCAATCAGTTGTTGCTGCGCCTGTGATTCTCCCTGCACCATCGCCAGCACCCGGTCATATTCTTTCATTTGCAGCAAACCGTTGATCGTAGACATCCAGTTCAGGTGTTCATGGCGCAGCGTTCTCAGGCTCTCAACATACTGTTTTATTTGCGTTAATTGCGCGTTGAGGGTGGCAATCTCATCTTTGCTGCGAAAACTAATAATCGCGCCGAGTAATTCATCGCCAGAACGGATAGCCTCACGGTTTGCGATGACGCTCAACCCGTTAAAATTCACCATCGCATCCTGACGTTTTTCCGCAATCTGCTGAGTAAAAAAGTCTGCCGGTTGAACGACCTCTTCAATCGGTTTACCCAGCCATTGCCGTCCCGGTGATGACAATCCCAGCATTTTTCGCGCACTGCGGTTTATTGCAGTGATGAAACCTTCCGGATCAACGGCAATCAGGCCTTCATAGACGGAACTAAATAATGCCTCCTGCTGGCGAACCACACGGGCGATTTGCTTGGGTTCCATGCCGAGCATCTGGCGGCGAATATGCGCAGCAAAAAACCAGGAAAGCAGCATGAGTAACAGCAGCAGCAGAATAAAAACGCCAGCCATCGGTAACAGAAAATCGAGCCGCCAGCTGTCGATTTTACTGATCAGGTAGCCGATGGAGACCACGCCAATCACTTTGCCATCGTCATCAAAAATGGGCGTTTTTGCACGCATCGCCATCCCGATAGACCCTTTACCGGTAATAAAGTAGCTTTCCCCTTTCTCCAGCGCACCGGGTTTTGTGAACTGCATGGGGTAGCCAATTTTGTCCGGGTTTGGATGGTATAGACGAATGGAATTCGTATCGCCAATCACCACGTAGTCGAAATCTGTCCCGCTCTGCAACTTGTCGGCAATCGTCGCCAGACGCTTGTAATCACGATGCTTCACTGCAGTAATAATGCTGTCGTTGGAGGCGATAATTTTCGCCTGGTTCATCGCCATATCCCGGACATGCGTTGCCAGATAATCCTCAAAGCTGGCGGTAAAGTATTGTGCTAACGCTGCGATGAGAAAAACGGAAACGACCAATATGAGCAGAAAGATACGCAATGGAAACGCCAGCTTGCGAAAAAATGAAAACCGTGTTTTATTTTTTGGGGTTGTCATAAACTTTCCTCGCCGACGTAAACCAACCGCTTATTTTTTGTATTTGTAATAAAAATGTTTTACTGACAAGTGGGATAATAAAACATGATCGTTGCAGATTCCCCACGTTAAATCAATTAAACAAATTAACACCACGCGCGAACATCGAATTAAATTAATTAAAAAACTTAAAACCATAAAACACATTAAAACCTTCTAACTTATTGTGAAATAAATCAAAATTTACCCCTCAAATACTCCTTACGATGTATACAGCAGGGAGAAAAAGAAAGAGTCCGTAATAAAATCACTCCCCCTTCTAATTGCAAACAAAACGTTATCAGGTTGCTAATCATGGCAACAAAACAAAAAAGCCAGTAACAAATATATCATCAGGACGCTTACCACTATGTTCGGTAATAATATATTCACGCAAGTTAAACGCTCAGAAAATAAAAAGATGGCGGCTATCGCGCAATTTCTGAAAGAGAATGATTTGAGCGTCGATACAACCGTTGAAGTATTTATCACCGTTACGCGCGATGATCGCCTCATTGCCTGTGGTGGTATTGCCGGGAATATCATTAAATGCGTCGCGATCTGCGAGTCAGTACGCGGTGAAGGCTTAGCGCTCACGCTGGCTACCGAGTTGATTAACCTCGCTTATGAACGCCACTGCACGCATCTCTTCATCTATACCAAAACCGAGTATGAATCGCTGTTTAAACAGTGTGGCTTTTCAACGCTGACCAGCGTACCGGGCATTATGGTACTGATGGAAAATAGCACCACGCGCCTGAAACGTTACGCTGAATCTCTGGCTAAACAGCGCCATGAAGGGAAAAAAATTGGCTGTATCGTCATGAACGCCAATCCCTTCACCAACGGACACCGTTTTCTGATCCAACAAGCCGCGGCACAGTGTGACTGGCTGCATCTGTTTCTGGTGAAAGAAGACACCTCGCGTTTCCCGTATGAAGACCGACTGGATCTGGTACTCAAAGGGACGAAAGATATTCCACGTTTAACCGTGCATCGCGGATCGGAATACATCATTTCCCGCGCGACTTTCCCGTGCTACTTCATCAAAGAGCAGAGCGTTATTAACCACTGCTATACCGAAATAGACCTGAAAATCTTCCGCCAGTACCTCGCTCCAGCGCTTGGCGTCACGCACCGCTTCGTCGGTACGGAGCCATATTGCGCCGTCACCTCCCAGTACAACAACGATATGCGTTACTGGCTGGAGACCCCAACGCTTCCCGCCCCACCCATTGAACTGGTGGAAATTGAGCGGCTGCGTTTCCAGGACATGCCGATTTCTGCCTCCTGGGTACGCAAGCTGCTGGTTAAAAAAGATCTCACGGCTATCGCCTCCCTGGTTCCTGACGCCACGCTGAGCTATCTGCAAAGCATGGTTGAACGGACCTCCGCGAGCGCGGTAGTCCGCCAAAATACCCCCGCATTAGCAACAGGTGAAAAATGAAAATAAAGCAGGCAGCCGTCGCAGGCACTCTGGAGTCCGGTGATGTGATGATACGCATCGCCCCACTCGAAACGCAGGATATAGACCTGCAGGTCAACAGTAGCGTTGAAAAACAGTTTGGTGATGCCATCCAGGCAACCATTCTGGACGTACTGTCCCGCTACAACGTACGCGGCGTGCAATTAAATGTTGATGATAAAGGCGCACTGGACTGCATTTTACGTGCGCGACTGGAAGCATTACTGGCCCGCGCCAGCGGTATTCCGGCACTGCCATGGGAGGATTGCCAGTGATTTCCGCTTCTCTGCAACAACGTAAAACCCGTACGCGCCGCAGCATGCTGTTCGTACCCGGCGCCAATGCCGCCATGATCAGCAACTCGTTTATCTACCCGGCAGATGCGCTGATGTTCGACCTGGAAGACTCCGTCGCATTGCGCGAGAAAGACACCGCGCGTCGTCTGGTGTACCACGCGCTGCAACATCCGCTGTATAAGGACGTTGAAACCATCGTGCGCGTGAACGCCCTCGACTCCGAATGGGGCATTAATGACCTCGAAGCGGTGGTTCGCGGCGGCGCAGATATTGTCCGTCTGCCAAAAACCGATACCGCTCAGGACGTTATCGATATCGAAAGCGAAATCCTGCGTATTGAAAAAGCCTGCGGTCGCGAGCCAGGCAGCACTGGTCTGCTGGCTGCTATCGAATCACCGTTGGGTATTACCCGCGCAGTAGAAATTGCCCATGCTTCAGAACGCCTGATCGGTATTGCCCTCGGCGCTGAAGACTACGTGCGCAACCTGCGCACCGAACGTTCACCGGAAGGTACCGAGCTGCTGTTTGCCCGCTGCTCTATTTTGCAGGCAGCACGCTCCGCCGGGATTCAGGCGTTCGACACCGTCTATTCCGATGCCAATAACGAAGCCGGTTTCCTGCACGAAGCCGCTCACATCAAACAGCTGGGTTTTGACGGCAAGTCGCTCATTAACCCTCGCCAGATTGAACTCCTGCACAACCTCTATGCACCGACGCGCAAAGAACTGGATCACGCCCGTCTGGTGGTAGAAGCCGCTGAAGCCGCCGCTCGCGAAGGTCGTGGCGTTGTTTCCCTGAACGGCAAGATGGTTGACAGCCCGGTTATCGAGCGCGCCCTTCTGGTGATCTCCCGTGCAGAACTTTCCGGCATTCGCGAAGAATAAGGCAAAAAAATGACGCAGAAAATCGAACAGTCTCAACGACAGGATCGCGTGGCGGCCTGGAGCCGTCATGCAGAAAGCGAACTTTCCGCTTATCAGAGCACCGCAAAAGTAGAATTACAGGCGCAAAAACCGCGCGACAAAAAGCTGTGCGCGAACCTGGAAGACGCTATTCGTCGTTCAGGTCTGAAAGATGGCATGACCATCTCTTTCCACCATGCTTTCCGTGGTGGCGATCTCACGATCAACCTGGTGATGGATACCATCGCCGCGATGGGCTTTAAAAATCTGACTCTGGCATCCAGCTCACTGAGCGATTGCCATGCTCCGCTGGTTGAACATATTCGCCAGGGCGTCGTCAGCCGCATTTATACTTCCGGTCTGCGTGGTCCGCTGGCAGAAGAGATCTCCCGCGGTCTGTTGGCTGAACCGGTACAGGTTCACTCCCACGGTGGTCGTGTACACCTGGTACAAAGCGGTGAGTTAAGCATTGACGTGGCGTTCCTCGGCGTACCGTCCTGCGACCCGTTTGGTAACGCCAACGGCTACACCGGCAAAGCCTGCTGTGGCTCGCTGGGCTACGCCCGCGTTGACGCTGAACACGCCAAACAGGTTGTTCTGCTGACCGAACAGTTGCTGACCTACCCGCATAACCCGGCCAGCATCACCCAGGATCAGGTCGATCTGATCGTGCAGATCGAAAGAGTGGGCGATGCCGACAAAATCGGTGCCGATGCGACGCGCATGACCACCAACCCGCGTGAACTGTTGATAGCCCGTAGTGCTGCAGAAGTGATTGCCAACTCCGGTTACTTCAATGAAGGCTTCTCATTACAGACAGGAACCGGCGGCGCTTCTCTGGCCGTTACCCGCTTCCTGGAAGACAAAATGCGCAGCCGCGATATTCGCGCCGACTTTGCGCTGGGCGGCATCACAGCCACCATCGTTGACCTGCATGAAAAAGGGTTAATCCGCAAACTGCTGGACGTACAGAGTTTTGACCGCAACGCGGCAGAATCTCTGGCCCGCAATCCAAACCACATTGAGATCAGTGCTAACCAGTATGCCAACTGGGGCTCAAAAGGCGCGTCCGTTGATCGTCTTGACGTCGTAGTACTGAGCGCGTTGGAAGTGGATACCCAATTCAACGTCAACGTACTGACCGGCTCTGACGGCGTTCTGCGCGGTGCTTCCGGCGGCCACTGTGATACTGCCGTCGCCGCTGCGCTTTCTATCATCGTCGCGCCGCTGGTTCGTGGTCGTATCCCGACGCTGGTTGATAACGTCCTGACCTGCGTAACTCCAGGTTCCAGCGTTGACATTCTGGTCACGGATCACGGTATTGCCGTTAACCCAGCTCGCCCGGAACTGGCTGAACGTCTGAAAGAAGCCGGTATGAAAGTGGTGTCCATCGAATGGTTGCGTGACCGCGCGCAGCAACTCACCGGTCAACCGCGCGCTATCGAATTCACCGACCGCGTCATTGCCGTTGTGCGCTATCGCGATGGTTCTGTGATTGACGTTGTGCATCAGGTGAAGGAATAAGCCATGCACTTGCTCCCTGAACAGGCTACTCGCCACGCGGTTTCGATTCCCGAGCTGCTCGCCAGCCGCGATGAGAGACAGGCTCGGCAACATGCCTGGCTGATGCGCCACGGCGCACCACTGGTCTCGTTTACCGTGGTCGCGCCGGGCCCGATTAAAGACAGCGAATTAACCCGCCGGATCTTTAATCACGGCGTTACCGCCCTGCTCGCGCTGACGGAAAAATCAGCCTGGACTGTCAGGGAGCAATCCGCACGGGTCTCCGCCAGCGGGCCGGAAGGACTGTTGTCCATTGATGCACCGGCACACGACCTTAAGCTCGCCACTATCGGGCTTGAGCATTCGCATCCGCTGGGACGGTTATGGGACATCGATGTTCTGACCCCAGAAGGGGAAATACTGTCCCGTCGTCACTTCGCGCTCCCTGCCCGCCGCTGTCTGCTGTGCGAGCAAAGTGCTGCCGAATGCGCGCGGGGGAAAACCCACGCGCTTTCCGACTTACTTATTCGCATGGAGGCACTGCTGCATGATGCCGATTCCCGCAACATCGACTGATACCGCAGTCCTTCCTCTGGATCTGCCTGATGCCTACGCGACGCTGGCGTGGCGTGCGATGCTGACTGAGGTCAACTTATCGCCCAAACCCGGTCTGGTGGATCGCATTAACAGCGGCGCACATAAAGACATGGCGCTGGAAGATTTTCACCGAAGCGCACAGGCCATTCATGCCTGGCTGCCGCGTTTCGTCGAATACGGTGCATTCAGCGCACAGTTATCGCCTGAAGATGTGCTGAAAGGTTTACGCCCACTGGGCATGGCCTGCGAAGCCGATATGTTTCGCGCGACTGCTGGGGTGAATACCCATAAAGGCAGTATTTTTTCACTGGGGCTGTTATGTGCCGCAATCGGCCGCCTGCATCAGCTCCGTCTTGCAGTCACTGCAGAATCCATTTGTTCCACGGCGGCAACATTTTGCCGCGGCCTGACCGAGCGCGAACTGCGCCAGAACAATCAACAACTCACGGCTGGCCAACGTCTTTTTCAGCAACTTGGATTAACCGGTGCCCGTGGCGAAGCCGAAGCGGGATACCCGTTAGTGATCGACCATGCCTTACCGCATTACCGTGCCCTGCTGGCTCAGGGTCGCGACCCTGAACTGGCTCTACTCGACACTTTACTGCTGCTGATGGCGATCAACGGCGACACCAACGTGGCTTCCCGCGGTGGCGCTGAAGGTCTGAAGTGGCTACAGCAACAGGCTACCAAATTATTGCAACAGGGGGGGATCCGCACCCCTGCCGATCTCGATTACCTACGCCAGTTCGACGAACAGTGCATTGAACGCAACCTCAGTCCTGGAGGCTGCGCCGATCTGCTGATCGTCACCTGGTTCTTAGCTCAGATTTCACAAGTTCATCATTATCACAATTAAAGATCCTTTCCGGAGAATCATTCATGTCTTTATCAAAAGATAGTATATGGAAGTTATTGGCCCCATTGATCGTAATGGGCGTCATGTTTCTGATCCCTGTTCCTGATGGAATGCCCCCCCAGGCCTGGCACTATTTCGCCGTGTTTGTGGCCATGATCGTCGGTATGATCCTCGAGCCTATCCCGGCAACTGCGATCAGTTTTATTGCGGTGACGATTTGCGTTATCGGCAGCAACTACCTGCTGTTTGATGCCAAAGAACTGGCTGACCCTGCTTTTAACGCCGGTAAACAGGCACTGAAATGGGGTCTGGCGGGCTTCTCCAGTACGACCGTCTGGCTGGTGTTCGGTGCATTTATCTTCGCACTGGGTTATGAAGTCACCGGTCTGGGTCGTCGTATCGCGCTGTTCCTGGTGAAATTCATGGGTAAACGCACCCTGACGCTGGGCTATGCGATTGTGATTATCGACATCCTGCTGGCGCCGTTCACACCGTCTAACACCGCGCGTACCGGGGGAACCGTCTTCCCGGTTATCAAAAACCTGCCGCCGCTGTTTAAATCCTTTCCGAACGATCCTTCCGCCCGTCGTATTGGCGGATACCTGATGTGGATGATGGTAATCAGTACCAGCCTGAGTTCTTCAATGTTCGTCACCGGCGCTGCGCCGAACGTGCTGGGTCTGGAGTTCGTTAACAAAATCGCGGGTATCCAAATCAGCTGGCTGCAGTGGTTCCTGAGCTTCCTGCCGGTCGGGATTATTTTGCTGATCGTTGCACCATGGTTGTCCTACGTTCTGTACAAACCGGAAGTGACCCACAGCGCAGAAGTTGCCGCCTGGGCCGGTGATGAACTGAAAACCATGGGTAAACTGACCCGTAAAGAGCTGACCCTGATCGGTCTGGTCCTGCTCAGCTTAGGGCTGTGGGTCTTCGGGGGTGAACTGATTGATGCTACGGCTGTCGGTCTGCTGGCCGTTTCCCTGATGCTGGCTCTGCACGTTGTACCGTGGAAAGACATTACGCGTTATAACAGCGCATGGAACACCCTGGTTAACCTCGCCACGCTGGTGGTTATGGCGAATGGTCTGACCCGTTCAGGCTTTATCGACTGGTTTGCCAACACCATGAGCACGCACCTGGAAGGCTTCTCTCCAAATGCGACCGTGATCGTTCTGGTACTGGTGTTCTACTTTGCTCACTACCTGTTCGCCAGCCTGTCCGCGCACACCGCAACCATGCTGCCGGTTATTCTTGCTGTCGGTAAAGGTATTCCGGGCGTGCCTATGGAACACCTGTGTATCCTGCTGGTACTGTCCATCGGTATCATGGGCTGTCTGACACCGTATGCAACCGGTCCTGGCGTGATCATCTATGGCTGCGGCTATGTGAAATCTAAAGACTACTGGCGTCTGGGCGCGATCTTCGGTGTTATCTATATCGCGATGCTTCTGCTGGTCGGCTGGCCGATTCTGGCTATGTGGAGCTAATTTTCCCGCTTCACGCGTCGTAAAAATGATGCCAGTCAGCTAAACCTGACTGGCATTTTTTATGATTAAATAGATGACATTCAGAAATCATATAAGTATCCGAATTCATCATGACATCAAGATGGCGTTATTCCACATTACTGGTCGCGCTTGCGCTCCCCCTTTCGGTTGCTCAGGCCGACGAACTTCAGGCAAAACAGTACGGTGATTTTGACAGCTATGTGCTGGCACTCTCCTGGCAAACGGGCTTCTGCCAGAGTCAACACGAGCGTAACCGCCAGGAGCCCGACGAATGTCGCCTGCAAAAAGAGACAGCAAACAAAGCCGATTTCCTGACCGTGCATGGCCTGTGGCCCAGCCTGCCTAAATCGATCGCCGCCCGCGGGGTGGACAATCGTCGCTGGATGCGTTTTGGTTGCGCCACACGCCCTATTCCCAATCTGCCGGAAGCCCGGGCCAGTCGCAAATGCGCTTCACCCGAAACCGGTTTGTCGCTGGAAAACGCCGCGAAACTGAGCGCCGTTATGCCCGGCGCAGGCGGAAAATCCTGTCTGGAGCGTTACGAATATGCCAAACACGGTGCCTGCTTTGGGTTTGATCCTGACGCGTACTTCGGCACGATGGTGCGACTGAACAGCGATATCAAAAACAGCGCATTGGGGAAATTTCTGGCGGAGAATTACGGAAAAACGGTCAGCCGCAATGCTTTTGACGCCGCGGTTGCCAAATCGTGGGGCAAAGAGAATGTGAAAGCAGTGAAATTAAGCTGCCACAGCAACCCCGCCTATCTGACGGAAATTCAGTTCTCCCTGAAAGCCGACACCATCAACCAGGCATTATCCGCTCAGTCATTCCTGCCGCAACCGCATCCAGGTAATTGCGGTAAACAGTTTATTATCGACAAGTCAGGATATTAAACCTCACGACCGACGCCCAAATCTGGCGTCGGTCTGCCGTCTTCACGTTTCAGGTGAACATAACGCTTACGACTGGATAAAGCTCAGCAGATCGCCGTTGATCTGTTGTTTATGGGTCGTGCAAATACCATGAGAACCACCGGTATACACTTTCAACTGCGCGTCCGGAAGGATTTCCGCCGCCACCTTACCGCAGGTTTCAAACGGGACAATCTGATCGTCATCACCGTGGATCACCAGCGTTGGGATGGTCATCTTTTGAAGGTCCCCACGCAGATCGGTTTCTGAAAACGCGTGTATACAGTCATACAACGCTTTGATAGAACCTTGTAAACCTTGTTCAACAAAGCTTTCCCGGACGGCCTTCGACTCTTTTGCGCCCGGACGGTTGTAACCATAGAATGCGGCGGTCAGTTCATAGAAAAAGGCGGCGCGATCGTTCACAACACCTTCACGGATACCGTCGAACACCTCTTTTGGCACGCCGTTTGGGTTAAAGTCGGTCTTGATCATGATGGGCGTCACCGCACTAATTAACACTGCCTTTGCCACCCGTTGCGTCCCATGGCGGCCAATATAGCGCGCCACTTCGCCGCCGCCGGTAGAGTGCCCGACATGAACTGCATCTTTGAGATTGAGATGTGCGGTCAGTTCGGCCAGATCATCAGCATACTGATCCATATTGTTGCCATCCCAGGGTTGGGCCGATCGCCCATGTCCACGCCTGTCATGGGCGATCACACGAAATCCTTTCGACCCGAGGAACAGCATCTGATCTTCAAACGCATCTGCCGTCAACGGCCAACCATGACTGAACACAATGGGCTGCCCACTCCCCCAGTCTTTAAAATGCAAATAGCTGCCGTCTTTCAAGGTAAGTTTGTCGTACTGGCTCATGAGATCTCCTGTAGCGGAACACTGAGTTGTATTGACGCGCCAGCTGCGAGCGCTTAAAAAGCATAATGCAAATTGGAGAACGATCACGTTTTTCGACTAAAATCTCACCATACGCGACAATATTGATGATTTGCCTGAATGTGAACTAAATCACTTCAAACCTGGGGTAAGTCTCAGTATCATCATAAAAGCTAAACCCTTGCCGCCTGACGGTGAGGGTTTTCTTTTGGGATTATTTACCTGCGCATCCGCAGTATCGACGACATGGAGTAATAAATGTCCAGACCAACTATTATCATTAACGACCTCGATGCTGAACGCATTGACCGCCTGTTGGAGCAACCTGCGTATGCTGGTTTACCGATTGCCGACGCATTAAACGCCGAGCTGGATCGTGCTCAAATGTGTTCACCTGAAACCATGCCGCATGATGTTGTCACCATGAACAGCCGCGTGAAGTTTCGCAATCTGAGTGACGGCGAAATCCGTGTGCGTACTCTGGTGTATCCGGCCAACATGACGGACAGCAATACACAGCTTTCGGTCATGGCGCCCGTTGGGGCTGCACTTCTGGGTCTGCGCGTGGGTGATACTATCCACTGGGAACTGCCAGGCGGAGCATCAACCCACCTCGAAGTCATTGCGCTTGAGTATCAACCCGAAGCGGCGGGCGACTACCTGCGCTAACTCTGTCTTATCAAAGCCACGCGCTTTATCTTACAGGGGATGCTTTCGCATCCTCTTTCCGATGAAATCCTTCGACGTCCGCCTTCGTTTTACTGCTGCTTTTTCTTCTTCTGTTCGCAAATCATAAATCTGTGCCATGACTGGCAGAATCATATTTAATAATATGCTGTTATATATTCATGTAATGACAAGGAGAATGCTTATGTACAACACAATCATAATGCCTGTTGATGTATTTGAAATGGAACTGAGCGACAAGGCTGTTCGTCATGCTGAATTTCTGGCGCAGGATAAAGGTGTCATTCACCTGCTGCATGTTCTTCCGGGTTCGGCCAGCTTAAGCCTGCATCGTTTTGCCGCTGACGTTCGTCGTTTTGAAGAACACCTGCAGCACGAAGCGGAAACCCGCCTGCAAACGATGGTGGGTCACTTCAGCATCGATCCTTCCCGTATCAAACAGCATGTGCGCTTTGGTAGTGTGCGTGACGTGGTAAACGAGCTGGGTGAAGAGCTGAACGCAGATGTGGTGGTCATTGGATCGCGTAATCCGTCCATCAGTACACATCTGCTCGGATCAAATGCCTCCAGCGTTGTGCGCCACGCCACCCTGCCGGTATTGGTCGTACGTTAATAAAAAAAAGAGGCTACGTCCCGGTAGCCTCTTTCTTCTACAAATCGATTTTACATTATCGAATCTGTAGGCCCGATTCGCTCACGCTATCGGGCATTTCCCTTCTTTTGCAGGTGGGTCTTACTTTCTTATGCTGTGGTCGTGCGAATCAGATAATCAAAGGCGCTCAGCGAGGCTTTCGCCCCTTCGCCGGTGGCGATGATAATCTGTTTGTACGGAACGGTTGTACAGTCACCGGCCGCGAAGACGCCCTTCACGCTGGTTTCACACTTCGCATCGATGATGATTTCACCCATACGGTTACGTTCAATCGCGCCTTCCAGCCAGTTCGTGTTCGGCAGCAAACCGATCTGAACAAAAATGCCTGACAAGGCCACATTGTGAACATCACCGCTCACGCGATCGCGATACTCCAGACCGGTCACTTTGCTACCGTCGCCTTTCACTTCCGTCGTTTGCGCATTCAAAATAATATCGACGTTTTTCAGGCTGCGGACTTTATTTTGCAGAACCTGATCCGCCTTCATTTCCGGTGCAAACTCCAGCAGCGTAACGTGTTCGACAATACCAGCCAGGTCGATTGCCGCTTCAACGCCAGAGTTACCGCCGCCAATCACCGCCACGCGTTTACCCTTGAACAGCGGGCCATCGCAGTGCGGACAATAGGTTACACCTTTAGTACGATACTGCTCTTCACCCGGGACGTTCATGTTGCGCCATTTTGCGCCGGTTGCAATGATAATGCTGCGCGCTTTCAGTACCGCGCCGGAAGCCGTTTCAATCTGATGCAGGCCACCTTCTGTCGCAGCCGGGAGCAATTTACTGGCGCTCTGGCTATCAATCACATCAACATCGTAGTCATCAACGTGCGCTTTTAACGCACCCGCCAGTTTCTGGCCTTCTGTTTTCGGCACGGAGATATAGTTTTCAATATCAACGGTATCAAGAACCTGACCACCAAAGCGTTCACCCATCAAACCGGTGCGAATCCCTTTACGCGCAGAATAGACGGCCGCTGCGGCACCCGCAGGCCCGGAACCGACAATCAGTACATCGTAGGCATCACGTTTGTTCAGCTCTTCTGCCGCGCGTTTTTCTGCGCCTGTATCCACTTTCGCGACGATTTCAGTCAACGTCATGCGACCCTGGCCAAACTCTTTGCCGTTCATATACACGGCCGGAACACCCATCACGTTACGATCGGTGATCTCGTTCTGGAATGTACCGCCATCAATTGCCGTATGCTTAATGCGTGGGTTAAGCACAGACATCAGGTTCAGCGCCTGCACCACGTCCGGGCAGTTATGGCAGGACAATGAGTAATAGGTTTCAAACTCGAAATCACCGTCGATATCGCGGATCTGCTCCAGCAGCGACTGCGCTTCTTTCGACGGATGACCGCCGGTCCACAGCAATGCCAGCACCAGAGAAGTAAACTCATGCCCCAGCGGGGAACCAGCAAAACGCGGCCCCTGGTGAGAACCGGGATTCGTGATCAGGAACGATGGCTTACGTACCGCCAGAGTAGCGTCTTCTTTAAAGGTGACTTGTTCTGACAGTTCAGCAATTTCAGTCAGCAGTTCCTTGATTTCTGCCGATTTCGCGCTGTCATCCAGCGTAGCAATCAGCTCAACAGGTTTCGTCAGTTTCTCAAGGTACGCCTTGAGCTGGGTTTTCATATTTGTGTCGAGCATTGTTCTTCCCTCTCTGAAAACATCATCATGCAAGTTGCCTTATTCGGGCAGCCTGAATGCAACTTGCATCATGGTGTGTTGAAGAAACGGGTACCTTAAATACCCGTTTTAAATGAATAATTTCCTAAGTATTTCGCGTCAGAGCCAGGCGGCTAGCCTGTGAATCCCCGGGAGCTTACATAAGTAAGTGACCGGGGTGAACAGGTGACGCCAACGCCGCTAGGCGTGAAAGACGACGGAAATTTAGATTTTACCGACCAGGTCCAGAGACGGGGCCAGAGTCGCTTCACCTTCTTTCCATTTAGCCGGGCAAACTTCGCCTGGGTGAGACGCAACATACTGAGCCGCTTTGATTTTACGCAGCAGGTCAGATGCATCACGGCCGATACCTTCAGCGGTAACTTCGATAGCCTGAATGATACCCTGCGGGTCAACAACGAAAGTTGCGCGGTCAGCCAGACCTTCATCTTCACGCATATTGTCGAAATTACGGGTCAGGGCGCCGGTCGGGTCGCCGATCATCGCATATTTGATTTTCGCGATGGTTTCAGAGCTGCTGTGCCATGCTTTGTGAGTAAAGTGGGTGTCGGTAGACACAGAGTAAACGTCTACGCCCAGCTTCTGCAGTTCTTGGTAATGGTCTGCAACGTCACCCAGTTCGGTCGGGCAAACGAAAGTAAAGTCAGCCGGGTAGAAGAAGAAGACACTCCAACGACCTTCGGTATCTTTCTCGGTGACTTCGATGAATTCGCCGTTTTTGAATGCCTGGTTTTTGAAAGGTTTAATTTTGGTGTTAATCAAAGACATCTGTACTTCCTCCGTGTTTTCGTTGAGGGATAAGTTAACGAAAATTGCTGAACAGGGCTAATGCGTTTCCTTTATCAAATCAATAAGCGTTAACTAACAACCGACTCAAACCCATTGTGAACTTTGAGCCAAAAGTAAAAAGGCCCCCTTTGCAGGGAGCCCCATTACCCGGGTTACCCGTAAGTAACCTCGGCGCCAGCAGAACTGGCTAAGTGTTGCGCTCTACATTACCTTAACAAAGGTTGTAACAGCGATTGGGATTACATCACCCAACCAAAGAAAGGGCAATCGACGGAGCGTCGATCTTACCTATGGCTGTGATAGGTTTTACAATCTGGCGCCCTTTCTTGCGAATTTTATAAGGAAAATCAATGCTAAAGCGCACATTACTGTTAGCCCTGTTACCTGCTGTCGTACATGCCGAAGAGTTACCGGCTCCGGTGAAAGCCATCGAAAAACAGGGAATTACGATCCTGAAACCTTTTGATGCGCCAGGCGGACTGAAGGGCTACCTGGGAAAATATCAGGACATGGGAGTGACGATCTATGTCACGCCCGACGGTAAACACGCCATTTCCGGCTACATGTATAATGAAAAAGGTGAAAACCTCAGTAATGCGTTAATCGAAAAAGAGATTTATGCGCCCGCAGGTCGTGAAATGTGGCAGCGCATGGAAAAAGCGCCGTGGATTCTGGATGGAAAAAAAGACGCGCCGGTTGTTGTCTACGTGTTTGCCGATCCCTTCTGCCCTTATTGTAAACAGTTCTGGCAACAGGCAAGACCATGGGTAGACGCCGGCAAAGTTCAACTGCGTACGTTACTGGTTGGCGTGATCAAACCAGAAAGTCCGGCAACCGCCGCAGCGATTCTGGCAACCAAAGATCCCGCTAAAACCTGGCATGACTATGAAGCATCAGGCGGCAAATTGACGCTGGAAATCCCGTCATCGGTCCCTCCAGAACAGATGAAGACGCTGAATATCAATCAAAAGTTGATGGATGATTTAGGCGCCAACGTGACACCGGCGATCTATTACATGAGTAAGGACAATACGTTACAACAGGAAGTGGGTTTACCGGATAAAGAGAAGTTAAACATTATAATGGGAAATAAATAAAGATAACCCAAAGAGTGATTGTTATCGTTCTCATTTCAATCACTCGTTAAATATTTCCCTCGTAAAACAGATACTGGCTGTGTTATTTTAGTTTTTATTAATAGCATATTAAGCCCACGAAATATTTTACAGTTAAATAATTACACTATGTAATATATAAAAATAGAATGTTTTAACCTCAAGCTCACAATACTGTAATGGGAATACATAGATGGCAAATCTCTATGATCTAAAAAAATTCGATCTCAACCTGTTGGTTATTTTTGAATGTATTTACCAACACTTAAGTATCAGCAAAGCGGCAGAAACGCTGTACATTACCCCTTCAGCGGTAAGCCAGTCACTGCAAAGGCTCCGCACACAGTTTAATGACCCGCTATTTATTCGTTCGGGTAAGGGCATTACGCCGACAGTGACGGGCATGAACCTTCACTATCACCTTGAAAATAACCTCAACAGTCTGGAGCAAACCATCAGTATCATGCATAGCTCCACGTTAAAGAAAAAATTCATTATTTACAGTCCACAAATTATTATTACCGCAGGCGTCATGGATTTGGTTCACTATCTCCGGGAAGATGCGAATATTGAAATTGAACATCGTGACATATTAATGTCTGCTGAAACGGCTGAAGATTTACTGGCTTACCGAAAAGCAGATTTGATCGTCACAGCATCGCCTACCGTTAATCGTTCTATTATTTGTACACCCTTCAAAACCATTGAAAGCGTACTGATTTGCAATACAAATCACCCCAGAATCAATGCTGCCAGTACGATTGAACAGTTACTCGAAGAACAGTTTACATACTTTTTGTCTGAGGAGTCGGGAATCAAAGGCTTTCAATCCAGAGCCGACGCGTTTTTGACCAACCGAAAAATTGGTTTCTACAGTGATTCTTTAGTCTCCATAACCAATATCATTGCTGACACAGATATTATTGGCCTGATCCCAAAAGAATTTTACACATTTTACGCCCCCATGCTTAATATTAAAGCGATCGATATAGATATGGACTTACCTGCCGTGCAACTCTATCTCATGTACAACAGAGCCTCTCTCAACAACAAAGGGTTTGCTGATTCGATAAAAAGAATAACAGATACCCGTTTTCAAACAGATAACACATCGGTGTAGATAAACACATACATACCGTGAATGAAAACAAATAACGCATGTAACATATAGATAAATACATATAAATTTTGCACACCGCCAAAAATAGCATATCTTACTGCAAGCATTTTCAGGAGTGTAACCAGTCGTATCTCTATATGGATTTGATATGTCTATTTATAAAATCCCACTTAATCAAAATGTACTGGAAGCGGCTCAGGAACGCATTAGCTGGACGCTCGAAAATTTACCGCGCGTATGCGTTTCGTTCTCCGGAGGAAAAGATTCCGGGCTCATGCTACATTTAACCGCCATGCTCGCGCGGAAATTAGATAAAAAAATCAGCGTTTTGTTTATTGACTGGGAGGCACAGTTTTCATGCACTATCGAGTATGTTGAGACATTACGAAAATATTATTCCGATGTGATTGAGCAGTTTTATTGGGTGGCATTGCCACTCACAACACAAAATTCACTTTCACAATATCAACCCGAATGGCAATGTTGGGAACCGAATACACAGTGGGTTCGCCATCCTCCCGACGACGCCATTACCGACCCGACCTTTTTTCCTTTTTATCAACCCGGCATGACCTTTGAACTTTTTGTTCGTGATTTTGCGGATTGGTTTTCAGAAAAACGCCCCGCCGCCATGATGGTCGGCATACGCGCCGACGAGTCATATAACCGCTTTGTTGCTATTGCCAACTCGCGAAAACAGCGCTTCGCCGATGATAAACCCTGGACTACCGCAGCGCCTGGCGGTCATACCTGGTATATCTATCCGCTTTACGACTGGAAAACCGCCGACATCTGGACATGGTTCGCGAAAACACAAAAAACGTGTAATCCCCTGTATAACCTGATGTACCAGGCTGGCGTCCCGACACGTTATATGCGCATTTGTGAACCTTTTGGACCAGAGCAACGCCAGGGGCTATGGCTGTATCACGTCATTGAACCGGAACGCTGGGCAGCCATGTGCGCCCGCGTCAGCGGTGTGAAAAGCGGAGGGATTTACGCCGGCCAGGATAACCATTTTTACGGTCACCGCAAAATACTCAAACCAGAACACCTAAGCTGGGAAGAGTATGCCCTGTTACTGTTGAACAGCATGCCTGAACAGACGGCAGAACATTACCGCAATAAAATTGCCGTCTACCTGCAGTGGTACAGAAAAAAAGGAATCAACGCGATCCCTCAGACGCAGGAGGGGGATATTGGTTCGAAAGATATCCCATCGTGGCGGCGTATCTGCAAAGTGATCCTGAATAATGATTACTGGTGCCGGGCTCTCTCATTCAGTCCAACAAAATCGAAAAACTACCAACGTTATTCCGAACGAATGAAAGCAAAACGTCATGAATGGGGTCTCTTATGCAACAACGATTAACGCAGGAAATTACGCACTTTCTCTCTGATCTACCGGAAGAAGAGCGCATTGCCGCGATAAATGAATTCAGAATGGCGATCCACCGTGTCAGTCCTTTTCGTGAAGAGCCCGTAGATTGTGTATTGTGGGTCAAAAACGAAGCGGTCTCACCGAATGACTACAATCCTAACAACGTGGCGCCGCCCGAGAAAAAGCTTCTCCTGAAGTCCATCGAAACAGACGGGTTCACGCAGCCCATCGTTGTGGTGCAATCAACAGATGAAGTCTATGAAATCGTTGATGGTTTCCACCGCCACGAATTAGGTACAGGCAAACCTTCGCTTCATTCCCGGTTGAAAGGTTATCTGCCCGTCGCCTGTTTACAGGGCGATCGTCATGAACGCATGGCGGCGACAATCCGTCACAATCGCGCCCGTGGCCGTCATCAAATCCACGCGATGTCAGAAATCGTTCGTGAACTCGCGCAATTAGGCTGGAGCGACGAGAAAATGGGGAAAGAGTTAGGCATGGACAGCGATGAAGTGTTACGCCTGAAGCAAATCAACGGCCTGCAGGAATTATTTGCCGACCGCCGATTCTCCAAAGCCTGGACGGTGAAATAGCTACAGCGACGACAGGCGTTCTGCCGCCGCCAGCAGCGTCGATTCTTGCTTGGCAAAGCATAATCGAATCAATTTGTGGGGGAACGGATCGGCGCAGAACACGGACAACGGGATCGCGGCAACGCCCACCTCTTTGGTCAGCCACTGGCAAAATTCAACATCGTTGAGCTCAGAGACTGCGCTGTAATCAATCAGCAAAAAATAGGTGCCTTCGCTGGGCAGAATTTCCAGCCGACTGTCGCGCAGCGCGTTGACCAGAACATCGCGTTTTTGCTGATAAAACGCGGGCAGATCGCGGTAGTGCGCCGGATCTTCCCGCAGCATATCCGCCAGTGCCAACTGTGCCGGAGTATTGACCGAAAAGGTCAAATACTGATGCACTTTGCGTAGCTCCACGCTGATAGCCTGCGGCGCAACACAGTACCCAACCTTCCAGCCGGTCATATGATAGGTTTTACCGAATGAGGAAACGGCAACCGCACGCTCCCTCAGCTGCGCATGCGCCAGTACGCTGACGTGCCCTTGTGTCGCAAAACAGATATGTTCATAGACTTCATCACTGACGACAAAAATCTCGCGATCTTTAATTGCTTGCCACAACGCATCAAAATCCGCCTGACACCAGACGGTGGCAGAAGGATTGTGTGGCGTATTGAGGATAACCAGGCGGGTACGATCGCTCAGCAACGCGGCAAATGCCTGCCAGTCCACACGAAAATGCGGCGGCTGCAGCGCAATACGTTTAACGACGCCGCCGGACAACGCTACCGCAGGCGCATAGCTGTCGTAGCTTGGATCAAAACAGATGACCTCATCTCCGGGTCGAACCAGGGCGGTAATGGCGGCATACAACGCTTCCGTGGCTCCGGCCGTCACAGTCACTTCACTGTTTGCATCCGGCGTGTAGCCGTATAACCCGGCAGTCTTGTCGGCAATCGCTTCACGTAGCGCCTGCACGCCCGTCATCGGCGCATATTGATTCGCGCCTTGCGCCACGTGATACGCCAGACGCGCTTGTAAATAGTGCGGACCATCAAAATCAGGAAATCCCTGAGAGAGATTAATCGCCTGATGCGCCTGCGCCAGCGCACTCATTTGCGTAAAGATTGTGGTGCCCAGATTGGGTAGTTTGCTTTGAACAATCAGTGGGTTATTACTCATTATTGTTATCCCGACAGGTGATGTTGTTGTTGAAGCCACTATAACACGATGCTAGTATTTGGCAATCAAGACGTTCAGACGTCTATATAAAAATAACCTGCCTGGACAGGACAGCTAAAAGGACAACACAATATGAGTCACACCGAAATTCGCGTCGTCACCGGCCCGGCCAATTATTTTTCCCATACCGGCAGTCTCTCCAGACTGAACGATTTTTTCTCCCCTGAACAACTCGCACGCGCCGTCTGGGTGTATGGCGAACGCGCCATCGCCGCCGCGCGTCCCTGGCTGCCGGATGCCTTTACGCTTGCCGATGCGAAGCACCTGCTTTTTACTGGCCATTGCAGTGAAACAGACGTTCAGCAACTGGCAAAAGACGCTGGCGACAATCGCAGCGTCGTGATTGGCGTGGGTGGCGGCACGATGCTCGACACGGCCAAAGCGCTGGCGCGTCGGCTTAATCTACCTTTCGTTGCCATCCCAACGATTGCCGCCACCTGTGCCGCCTGGACACCGCTCTCAGTCTGGTACAACGATGCCGGTCAGGCGCTGCATTTCGAGATATTCGATGACGCCAATTTTCTGGTACTGGTGGAACCCCAGATCATTCTCAATGCACCAGAAGCGTATTTACTGGCAGGTATCGGCGACACGCTGGCGAAATGGTATGAAGCGGTCGTGCTTGCGCCGCAGCCTGAAACATTGCCTCTGACCGTGCGCCTGGGGCTCAACGGCGCACTGGCAATCCGTGACGTCCTGCTCCAGAGCAGCGAACAGGCGCTGGCAGATCAACAACGTGGGGAATTGACGCAGGCTTTTTGCGATGTGGTCGATGCCATCATCGCCGGCGGGGGAATGGTCGGCGGTCTGGGTGAACGGTATACCCGCGTGGCCGCCGCACATTCAGTGCATAACGGGCTGACGGTACTGCCGCAAACCGAACAGTTTTTACATGGCACTAAGGTCGCGTACGGCATTCTGGTTCAGAGCGCGCTGCTGGGACAGGATGATGTTCTGGCGCAGCTGATTGCCGCTTACCAGCGGTTCAATCTGCCGACCCGACTGGCCCAGTTAGCGGTGGATATTGATAACCACGCAGAGATCGAGAAGGTGATTGCACATACCCTGCGTCCGGTAGAATCCATTCATTCGCTGCCCGTCACGTTAACGCCCGCAACCCTGCGCGCCGCATTTGAAAAGGTAGAATCGTTCACGGTTTAATCGTTGATTGTGCCTGATAGCGCTACGCTTATCAGGCCAGGAACGCATTACAACGTCAAATGCTCGAATGATTAAGAGCATTAGCAGCAGCGTGCGCCACCTTTCCCGCCATATCGCGCATCCTGCCGCTCACGGAAAAATTCTTCATAGGTCATTGGCGTCTGATCCGGGTGGGTGACGCGCATGTGCTCGACATAGTTGTCATAATCCGGTACGCCGATCATTAACCGGGCGGTTTGACCTAAATATTTCCCGGCTTTTGAGAGTGTTTCAAACATAGTGATTCCCTGTCATACAAACGCCCTCCCCCGTTAAGGAGAGGGCTTTTTGGATAAGAGAATATTAGTGCGCGCCTTTCGCCTGCGCCACGATCTCTTCGACATTCTCCGGCATCGGTTCGTACGGTGTTTCTTTCGACGTTGGTTTGTCCTCTTTCAACGCTGCCAGCGCAGTTTTGATGGAGAACAGACCCAGTACGACCACCACAACCATAAAGAAGACGGTCAACCCTGCATCGAGGCGGTTGTTGAACACCAGCTGCGTCAGTTGCGACTGGGTGTACTGCGCCGGAATGTTACCGCTGTCGATCATTGCCTGGAACTTGTTAGCGATAGCCAGGAAACCGATTTTCGCATCCGGGCTAAACGCTTTCTGCCAGCCTGCCGTCAGGGTACAAATCAGCAGCCAGGCCGTTGGCACCAGCGCTACCCATGCATAACGCTGACGTTTCATCTTGAACAGCACCACGGCACACAGCATCAGCGCCATACCAGCCAGCATCTGGTTGGCGATACCAAACAGCGGCCACAGGGTGTTAATCCCCCCTAATGGATCCACCACGCCCTGATGCAGGAAGTAACCCCAGGCCAGCACGCACAACGCCGTCGCTAGCAGGTTTGCAGGCAGTGAGTCGGTACGTTTCAGACCCGGCGACACCACACCCAACAGATCCTGCAACATAAAACGCGCAGCGCGCGTACCGGCATCGACCGCCGTCAGAATAAACAGCGCTTCAAACAGAATAGCGAAGTGATACCAGAACGCGACATCCATCATACCGCCCAGCGCCCCGTGCAGAATGTAAGCCATCCCCACGGCCAGTGTTGGTGCGCCGCCTGCGCGGGAAATAATGGATTGCTCGCCCACTTCATTCGCGATTTGATGCAACGTATCCGGGGTAATGGCAAAGCCCCAGCTGCTCACCACCTGTGCCGCAGAAGCGACCACATCAACCGTCCCTGCCGGTGCTAACACCGCCATTGGGCTGTTCATGGCAAAGTAAACGCCCGGATCGATGATACAAGCAGAGACCAGCGCCATGATGGCAACAAAGGACTCCATCAGCATCCCGCCGTAGCCGATAAAACACGCCTGCCCTTCATTCGCCAGCATCTTCGGCGTGGTACCCGAAGAGATCAGCGCGTGGAAGCCAGACACCGCGCCACAGGCGATGGTAATAAACAGGAACGGGAACAGGTTACCCGTCCACACCGGACCGGTACCGTCAACAAATTTGGTCAACGCAGGCATGGTCAGCGTCGGGCGCATGATCAAAATACCGACGGCCAGACCTACAATGGTACCGATCTTCAGGAAGGTAGAGAGGTAGTCACGCGGCGCCAGGAGCAGCCATACCGGCAGAACGGCGGCCACAAAACCGTAACCCACCAGCATCCAGGTCAGTTGCACACCCGTAAAGTCAAAGTACGGCGCCCAGGTCGGGCTTGCTGCCACCCAACCACCGGAAATAATGGCGAAGACGAGGAACACCAGGCCAATCACCGACACTTCCCCAATGCGACCCGGACGCAGATAGCGCAGGTAAATTCCCATAAAGATCGCCAGCGGGATAGTGAACGCCACGGTGTACGTTCCCCATGGGCTGTGGGTCAGCGCCTTGACGACGATCATCGCCAGTACCGCGAGGATAATCACCATGATCATAAAGCAGGCCACCAGCGCAATCACACCGGCCGTCGGCCCCATCTCTTCTTTCACCAGTTCGCCAAGGGAACGACCATCGCGACGGGTAGAGACAAACAGCACCATAAAGTCCTGCACCGCGCCCGCCAGCACCACCCCCGCCAGCAGCCAGATCATCCCAGGCAGATAGCCCATTTGCGCTGCCAGCACCGGTCCGACTAACGGGCCCGCCCCGGCGATTGCCGCGAAATGGTGACCAAACAGCACTTTTTTATCGGTGGGAACGTAATCGAGACCGTCGTTATGACGCACGGCTGGCGTCATACGCGTCGGGTCAAGCGCCAGCACATTTTTTGCGATGTACAGGCCATAAAAACGGTAGGCAATAAGATAGACACAGATCGACGCCACCACTATCCACAACGCGTTGATCTGTTCACCACGGTTTAACGCAATATATCCCAGGGCAAATGCTCCCATAACGGAGAGCACTGTCCAGACGAGGTATTTCCCTGATTTGTTCATAGTTGTTATCCGTTTGCGTGTTCCAGAGAGATGTTACATTTTGTTTCTATAACACCTTTCCTGGATTTAACAACCTGACAACCATGCAAACCCGATATATCACTGACTATTTACATTGCATTGTTAACTGGATCACTTCATTTACCTGTTAACCCTGCAATTTCATTTTACTCTGTCGGTAACGTCACCCCATCACCGCGGTCCCTAAACGGCAGGAACAACAGCGACGTCCCTGCTCATCAAAAATAACGATTTCCCAACTTTGATTCTGACGCCCGAGATGCAACGGCTGGCAGACGCCACGCACTTTTCCTTGCGACACCGCGCGATGATGTGTCGCGTTCAGCTCCGTTCCCACCACACACTGGCCGTCACGCGTCATCAGGTAACCCGCCATGGATCCCAGTGTCTCCGCCAGCGCCGCCGAGGCACCGCCGTGCAGCAGACCAAACGGCTGATGCGTGCGGCTATCCACCGGCATTTCGGCTTCCAGCACCTCATCGCCCAGTCGCGTATAGACAATACTTAAGTGCGCCACCAACGTGTTCTGGCTGGTCGCATTCAGTTCATCAAGCGTTAAATGCCGTTTCCAGATCATCGTCATGCTCCCAGCGTAGAGCCGCCATCCACCACGATGTCCTGCAATGTGATATGGCTGGCCAGGTCGGAGGCGAGAAATAAGATGGTGTTGGCAATCTCCTGCGGATGGGCGATTTTCCCGAGCGGGATACCGAGTTTAAACTGTTCGCCAAACCCGCGAATACGTTGCTGCTCGGCATCGTCGCTGACCCACAGCGTACGCTGCATGTCGGTGTCGGTTGACCCTGGAGAAACCACATTACAGCGCACGCCGCTGCCCGCCAGTTCCAGCCCCACGGTCAGCGCCAGGCTTTTTAGCGCCGCTTTTGACGCGCCATAAGCGCTCATGCCGATACGCGGCGTATGCGCCGCATCTGACGCAACGGTCACAATCGCCCCACCCTGCTGATGACGAAACTGCGCCATCGTTTGTTGAAAAAGGTTAAACGCGCCGCCGACGTTGACGGCAAACGTCTGTTGCCAGTCCTCCGCGCTCAGCGCATCGGTTGGCCCCATGCGCAAAATCCCTGCTGCATTGACCAGCACATCCAGACGTTCACAGCTTTGCAGCGCGCGCTGGCATACCTCAGCCACCTGCCCGGCATTCGCCACATCCATGATTTCAGTCGTGAACGGATAGCTATCCTGAGTAAACGCCCGATCGAAACCTGTCACCCGTGCGCCGGCAGCTGCAAACGCCAGTGCAGTCGTGTAGCCAATACCTTTTCCTGCACCGGTAACCCAGACGGTTTTACCGGTGAAGTCGAATCCGGTCATGACGTCACCTCGCGGGAAAGCAGCGTCCACCAGGCATCAATCGTCGGGTTTTTCGCCAGCATGACGAAGTCGATATCGCCATGAACCTTACGCCAGCGTGCCGCCAGCGCCATCATACGCACCGAATCCAAACCATAGTCGATCAGGTTTTCATCATCCATCGGCTCGTCTGACTCATCCAGCAGCGGCAGGATAGCCGCTCGCAGCGCCGCTTTACTGGCAGGCACCGGCGTCGGTAATAATTCCTGGGTCATCACCACCCGACCGGAACGTCCTGCGACATATTTCAGCGACATCAGGTGTTCATCACGACTGAAGTCCGCCAGCGCATCAGCGACCATAAACGGTTTGATATCGCGCATGAAGGCATCCGTTGCCGTGGTCATACAACCAATATGCGCGTAAACACCGGTGATGATCAGCTGATTGCGGCCGGTCTCTTTCAGCATCTGTTCCAGCGGAGAACGGTGGAAGGCACTGTAACGCCACTTGACCAGAATGGTGTCCGCTTCATCCGGCGCCAGCGCATCAACGATTTTTTGCTGCTCGGGGGAGCGAGTCAGGCCCGGCCCCCACATATCATTCAGCAATGCGCGATCTTCATCGCTCTGCTCTTTCGGCTGCGCGGTGTAATAGACCGGAATATGGTGCGCTTTACAGTACTGGCGCAGCGCGGCGATATTCGCCACCACCCGTTCCATCATCGGGCAGTTGTCACCCCAAAAGCCGATAAAATAATCCTGCATATCGTGGATCAGCAGCGCCGCGCGTTCCGGTTCAAACGCCCAGTCAACTTTGTTCTCTGGAATATCAAGCGCCGTGGGTAACGCATAAGCCTGCAGTTTTGGAATTGCCATCTCTTTTTCTCCTTCAGGCCAGTGAACGTGCTGCCAGCCACTGACGTAATTGTTTTTTATCCACTTTTCCGACCGGGGTCAGCGGCAGTGTCTCCACGCACTCCACACGGTCTGGTAATTTGAATTCCGCCACGCCCTGTTCGCGCAGAAAACGGCGTACCTGCACCGCACGCAGCGGCTCTTTCACCACCAGACAGGCGCAGCTTTTCTCGCCCATCAGCTCATCATCCATACTGACCAGTGCCGCGTGGATGACCGCCGGATGGCGCAGTAACAGGTTTTCAATCTCTTCGGCGGCAATCTTCTCTCCGCCACGGTTGATCTGATCTTTCTCGCGCCCCTGAACGGTGATGTAGCCGTCCTGATCGATACAGATCAGATCGCCGGAGCAGTAAAATCCGTTGGCATCAAAGGCGCTGGCGTTATGTTCGGGGCTTTTGAAATAGCCACGGAAGGTATACGGACCCCGCGTCATCAGGCGCCCCGTTTCACCTTGCGGTAATGGGTTACCGTTGGCATCTGCCACCCAGACTTCATCATCCGGGCACATCGGACGCCCCTGGGTATTGATGATGCGCGCCGGGCTGTCGTCCAGACGGGTATAGTTCACCAGCCCTTCTGCCATACCAAAGACCTGCTGCAGCTGACAGCCGATTTCCGCCGGTATACGCGCCGCCAGTGTCGCGGAAAGTCGCGCGCCACCCACCTGCAGCAGTTTCAACGACGCCAGTTGTGCATGGCTACCCCACTCGCCAATCGCCTGCAGCCACAGGCTCACCGCCGGGGGTACCAGCGCCGTGACATTGACCTGATGTTGTTCAATCAACGGGAAGCACAGCGTGGCACTCGGGTCAGAAGCCAGCACCACGGTTCCGCCCGCGAGGAAAACACCCAGCGCACCTGGCGAACTCATGGCGTAGTTGTGCGCCGCCGGGATCGCGCATAAATAGCGCGTGTCTTCAGTAAAATGGCAAATTTCGTTGCTGCGGCGCACGCTGTAGTAGTAATCATTGTGGGTTCGCGGAATCAGTTTTGGCGTCCCGGTTGTTCCCCCGGAAAGCTGGAAATAAGCCACTTCATCGGCAGGCGAGGGGGTCGCAGTAAAATCAGTCGTGGGTTGGTTTATCGCGTTTTGCAGGTTGTGTTCACCCGCATCATTGAGCAGCAGAACCACACGCACGGCGTTGTGTTCGGCAACAAAGGTGTTAAGGAAATCATCCCCAGCAAATAGCGCGTGCTGGCGATCGGCAATCAGCAACGCCGGTTCTATTTGCGCAGCATAGGCATTGAGTTCGGTTCGCTGATGGCTGAACAAGGCAAAAACCGGCGCAACGCCCAGCTTGAGCAGGGCAAAGAATGTGATATACAGCTCGGCCACATTACCCAACTGAACCAGCGCGGTTTCACCCGGTTTAACGCCCTGACGACGCAGACTGCCCGCAAGATTGTCAGCCGCCTGGTTGAGCTGGCGGTAGCTCAGATGGCGCTCTCCATCGATAACAGCCGTGTGGTCGCTGTCGGCATGGCGGGTCAATATGTCGGTCAGAGGCAAATCCTGCCAGTAGCCTTTTTCACGGTAGCGACGGGCAAACGCTTCCGGCCAACGGGTGAAAGGAATACTCATTATCACTCCTTAGAGCCTGATGGACCAGGCTCTTAATGCAGTCCAAAAACATTCAACATGGTAGAAAGCTTCGCGCCTGTTTCACGCCATTCCGCCACCGGAGAAGAGGCCGGTACAATTCCAGCACCCGCAAAGAAACGCACCTGATTGCGCAGCAACTTCGCACAGCGGATCGTGACGACCCATTCACCGTTGCCTTCTGCGTCACACCAGCCGACGATGCCGCCAAACAGCTCGCGATCAAAAGGCTCCAGTTCAGCGATCAATTTGCTGGCAACCTGATGCGGGAAGCCGCTTAACGCTGGCGTCGGGTGCAGCAGACACGCCAGCGTCAGCGCGTTTTCCCGGGCATTGGCTTTACCTTCAAACGGGGTTCCGAGATGCCAGAGCGTCGGCGTCGTCACCAGTTGAGGAGATGACGGGAGTTGCAGTTCACTGCTGCGATCGCGCAGAACGGCTTTCATTGCCTGCGTCACCAGTTCGTGTTCATGCCGGTCTTTTTCAGAGGCCAGCAGACGATTGCCAGCTTCCCTGTCCAGCACATCATCGGGCTGGCGGCGAGCCGATCCGGCCAGCGGTAGTGAACTGAAGCGCTCACCGTCTTTGCGTAGCAGCAATTCCGGGCTGGCGCCCAGCAGTACGCCGCCGTCTTCGAGCGGCACATGGAAGTTGAAGCTTGCCGGGTTTTGCGCCACCAGACGCTCCAGCAGCGCGCCGCTGTCAATGGCAGCATCCGTGGCAATATCGATCAGGCGTGACAGCACCACTTTGTCCACTTCCGGGGTCGCCGTCAGCGCTGCCGCACGGGCAACCATGTCTTCAAAAAAGTCTTGTTCAGGGATCGCTTTGCGTTCAATGACATTTAGCGACTGATGGGCGGTAAAGTAACGTGAGGATTGCTGCTTCGCCGTACGGGAGAACGTCTGCCATGATCGGGGAATAAACAGTGACGACGGCTGGCGAGTATCAAAAGGAATAGCACCGACCATAACGGGATTGTCGATACCCTGCGATTTGGCATCGGTAAACAGCGCGTGCATTTTCTGTTGGAAAGGGCTGTCCGGCGAATCGCCATTGATTGCCGGTTCCGCATAGCGGGCAAAGCATCCTGACGTCGTAAAGCTACGATACGGCGACATAAAGAAAAAACTGTCGGGGGCAAGCGTTGCCATTGTCTGTATTTCTTCCTCGGCCAGTGACATATCCATATCATCCTCCAAAAATGATAAAGGCTCTAATAATGATTATCATTTATATTTTCGGTCGCTAACCTAAAAGCAAAGCGGCGGCATGTCAACTCTTGTGGTAGCACAATGTGCGACTTAGGCTTGCATCCCTGCCGCGTAACAATGAAAATGAGAAGCATTAACTTCATTGATAACAGGATGCTTATTTGTGAGACTTTCCGGGTTTTACCGCACTGCGCTCTTACTGGTTGGACTGTCTATTTCAGGAATTTCTTTAACGCATGCCGCTGACTGGCCACGTCAGGTCACCGACAGCCGCGGGACACACACGCTGGCGCAAAAGCCTCAGCGTATTGTTTCCACCAGCGTTACCCTGACCGGTTCGTTGCTGGCTATTGATGCGCCAATCATCGCCAGTGGCGCTACCACGCCAAATAACCGTATCGGTGACGCTCAGGGCTTTTTGCGCCAGTGGAGCGATGTGGCCAAAGCCCGCAAGCTGAGTCGACTGTACATTGGTGAACCGAGCGCCGAAGCCGTTGCCGCACAAATGCCTGACCTGATCCTGATCAGCGCCACCGGGGGGGATTCCGCTCTCGCGCTTTACGATCAGCTTTCCACGATTGCCCCAACGCTTATCATTAATTACGACGACAAAAGCTGGCAGTCGCTGCTGACGCAGTTAGGTGAAATCACCGGCCATGAACAACAAGCAGCGGCGCGTATTGCCGAATTCGACAAGCAACTGCTCGCGGTCAAACAACATATTACCCTGCCCCCCCAGCCGGTCAGCGCGCTGGTGTATACCGCTGCCGCGCACAGCGCTAACTTATGGACGCCGGAATCCGCGCAGGGCAAGCTGATGGAGCAGTTGGGCTTCACGCTGGCACCGCTGCCTGCCGGTCTGCACACCAGCCAGAGTCAGGGTAAGCGTCACGATATCATCCAGCTTGGCGGTGAAAATCTGGCAACCGGACTGAATGGCGAGGCGCTGTTCCTGTTTGCCGGAGACAGCAAAGATGCCGACGCTATTTACGCGAATCCGCTGCTGGCGCATCTGCCCGCCGTACAGAATAAACGCGTCTACGCGCTGGGGACGGAAACCTTCCGTCTGGACTACTACAGCGCCACGCTGTTGCTGCAACACCTCTCGGCCCTGTTTGGTTAAGTTGCATTCTTCAATTGCCGGGTGACAGCGTCGTGTTACCCGGTCTACAGAAGAGAATGGCAAGCGACCGGAGCAAAATGCTATCGCGTCGCTCTCCCGCATCAGGCTATCTCGGGCGCAGGCGGCGTCTGACGGAATCGACGTAACTCACCCAACAGCAGCAGCAACAACAGACCCACGATGACCAGGCCAAAGCCACTGACGCTTGCCGATGCCACCGGGGTCATCATCGCCCCCAAGCCACCTAACAGCGCTGCGCCAATCGCATCCCCGGTTACGTTTTGCGCCGTCCACAAACCATTCATTCGCCCGAGCATCGCTTCCGGTGTCTGCGTCTGCAACATCGTGTATTGCAACAGAGAACTGACCGCGCTCAGCCAGCCAAACAGGGCCAGACAGAGAACGCCCAGTTCCCAGACCGGCATCAGCCCAAACAGACCGATTGCCAGGAAAGAGGCAACGGTCGAGGCCAGCATAATTAAACCAGGACGGATACTGTGCGCCAGCTGGCCGCTGGTCAGTGCGCCAACGGCAGCGCCCAGCGGAATCGCCGCATACAGAAGACCAATCTGCGCGGCAGACATCTGCCAGCCGATCGCCAGCGCGGGGTAAAGCACACGCACGGCGCTCGCCATCGTCAGCAGTCCGCCAAGAAGCGCTATGCCGCCAATCAGCGGGCTGGCGAGCAAAAAGCGAAACGCGGCCAGCAGCGATTTCAGCGGATGTTCACGCGGTTGTGGCGGCGGTGGCAGCGCCGGAAGACTCAGCAACGGCAACAAGGTAATAAAGGTGCCGGCTGCCGCCAGACCGTAGTTCCAGGCAACCCCGCCCGTCGCCAGCAGCACCCCACCGATCATCGGTGAAATGACCGACCCCAGTCGCACTGTCAGCATGGTAATCGCCCCTGCCTGCATCAGATTTTCACGCCCCACCAGCGCTGGCGTTGCCGCCAGGAGTGCCGTCACGCCCAGCGACGCAAAAAAGCCGTCCCATAAACCAAGTATATAAATCGCCAACAGCGAAGGTTCCGGCAACAGTGCGTTGAGACACAGCCCAATAAAGCCAATGCCGCAGGTTCCCCGCGCCAGCAGGATCACTTTTTTACGCTCGTAGCGATCCGCCAGTACCCCGCCCACCATCAGGCCAATAAACATGGCGCTACCGGTTAACGTCACCGATAAACCGACCTGCCAGGTGGAGTGGGTCATCATCTGGATCTGTACCGGCACCGCAACGCCCAGCAACCCCAGGGATACGATGGAAATAAAACGAGCAAGGAAGACTGCGCGAAATGCGGGGTGGGTCTTTAACAGACTGAGATTCAGTAACCAGGATTTTTTATTCATTACAACGCCTTAAGACACATACTCTCATTCAGGGTATGGCCTGAAGGATGAGGTACATACCTGTTTTTTTAAATATCCATTCTGTGGCTGCACATGCTAACATACGTAAATAAGATAGATAACGATAATTACTATCATTATCAGGGAAGTTGATATGTCATGCTCTGTTTCCGTGACACGCGCCGTTGCCGTGCCCGGATTACTGTTATTACTTGTTCTCTCTACGGCATTAAGTCTGGTTATTGGCGCAAAGTCGCTACCTGCATCCGTTGTACTTGATGCGCTCACGGGCACCTGCCAAAGCGCGGATTGCACCATCGTGCTGGACGCGCGACTCCCGCGCACCCTGGCCGGACTCCTCGCGGGCGGCGCACTGGGGCTGGCTGGTGCATTGATGCAAACGCTCACACGTAACCCACTCGCCGACCCGGGAATTCTTGGCGTCAATTCTGGTGCCAGTTTCGCCATTGTGCTGGGTGCGGCACTGTTCGGTTTTTCCTCTCCACAAGAGCAGCTCGGAATGGCCTTTGCCGGCGCGCTGGTGGCCTCGTTGATCGTGGCGTTTACCGGTAGCCAGGGTGGCGGTCAGTTAAGCCCGGTACGTTTGACACTGGCAGGTGTCGCTTTGGGTGCCGTACTGGAGGGGCTGTCCAACGGCATCGCACTGCTGAACCCGGATGTCTACGATCAACTGCGTTTCTGGCAAGCTGGCTCGCTGGATATTCGCAGTCTGCAAACGCTGAAGGTTGTGCTGATCCCTGTACTGATCGCCGGTGTCGTTGCGTTGTGCCTCTGCCGCGCCCTGAACAGCCTGAGTCTGGGGAGCGATACCGCCACCGCGCTGGGTAGCAAGGTCGCACGCACCCAGATTATCGGTCTGCTGGTGATTACTGTACTGTGCGGAAGTGCGACCGCGATTGTCGGTCCTATCGCATTTATCGGTCTAATGATGCCGCATATGGCGCGCTGGCTGGTGGGTGCCGATCACCGCTGGTCGCTGCCTGTCACCCTGCTTGCGACCCCGTCGTTATTGTTAATTGCCGATATCATCGGCCGCCTGATTGTTCCCGGAGAGTTACGCGTTTCAGTGGTCAGCGCGTTTATCGGCGCACCGGTGCTGATCTTCCTGGTGCGACGTAAACAACGCGGAGGTGGCGCATGATGCACCTTTCCCGCCGACTGCTTATCAGTTGCCTGCTACTGGTTGTGGGTTGCCTCGCCATCGGGTTGTGGAGTCTGCGTAGCGGTGTGGTGACGCTGGAGACCCAACAAATTATTGCTGCATTGCTCGGTGATGCGCCGCGTAGCATTACGCTGGTGGTGACCGAATGGCGCTTACCGCGGGTCTTGATGGCGCTGTTGATTGGCGCGGCGCTGGGCGTTAGCGGCGCGATATTTCAGTCGCTGATGCGTAACCCGCTGGGCAGCCCGGACGTGATGGGCTTCAATACCGGGGCCTGGAGCGGCGTGCTGGTGGCGATGGTGCTGTTTGGCCAACATCTTACCGCCATCGCACTGGCCGCGATGCTCGGTGGCATCCTGACCTCGCTGGTGGTCTGGGCGCTGGCGTGGCGTAACGGCATCGACACCTTCCGGCTGATCATTATCGGTATCGGTATTCGCGCCATGCTGGTGGCGTTCAACACCTGGCTGCTGCTGAAGGCCTCCTTAGAAACCGCGCTAACGGCCGGGCTGTGGAATGCCGGATCGCTCAACGGTCTGACGTGGGCAAAAACCTGGCCCGCCGCGCCGCTGATTATCGTGATGCTGGCGTGCGCTGCGCTGCTGGTGCGCAGGCTGCGCTTACTGGAAATGGGCGATGACAGCGCATGTGCGCTTGGCGTCAGCGTCGAGCGATCCCGTCTGATGATGATGCTGGTGGCCGTTATCCTTACCGCCGCCGCGACCGCGCTGGCGGGTCCTATCTCTTTTATCGCTCTTGTCGCACCGCATATCGCCCGTCGTCTTAGCGGCACAGCACGCTGGGGATTAACCCAATCGGCGTTATGCGGCGCGCTCTTGCTGTTGATGGCGGATTTATGCGCCCAGCAATTATTTATGCCTTATCAGCTTCCGGTTGGCGTTGTGACCGTAAGCCTTGGCGGTATTTATCTTATCGTCTTGTTAATTCAGGAGTCCCGCAAAAAATGACCGAATCAGTAGCCCGTTTGCGTGGCGACCAGTTAACGCTGGGTTATGGCAAATTTACCGTCGCAGAAAACCTTGACGTGTCGATCCCCGATGGTCATTTCACCGCCATTATTGGGCCAAACGGCTGTGGTAAATCGACGTTGCTGCGTACGTTGAGTCGTCTGATGACGCCCGCACACGGCAAGGTCTGGCTGGACGGTGAACATATTCAGCACTATGCCAGCAAAGAGGTGGCTCGCCGAATTGGCCTGTTGGCGCAAAACGCCACCACGCCTGGCGATATTACCGTGCAGGAACTCGTTGCTCGCGGTCGCTACCCGCATCAGCCGTTATTTACCCGCTGGCGCAAAGAGGATGAAGACGCCGTATCCAACGCAATGCAAGCCACAGGTATCACTCATCTGGCGGCGCAAAGTGTGGATACGCTTTCCGGTGGGCAGCGGCAACGCGCATGGATTGCCATGGTACTGGCGCAGGAAACCTCCATTATGCTGCTTGATGAGCCAACCACCTGGCTGGATATCAGCCATCAAATTGACTTACTGGAGCTGCTCAGCGAGCTGAACCGGGAGAAAGGGTATACGCTCGCCGCCGTGCTGCACGATCTTAACCAGGCATGCCGGTACGCCACCCATCTGATCGCACTACGTGAAGGGAAAATTATTGCGCAGGGTGCGCCAAAGGATATTGTTACTGCAGAGCTTATCGAACGTATTTATGGGCTTCGTTGCATGATAATCGACGACCCTATTGCAGGAACGCCGTTGGTAGTGCCGCTCGGACGCAAGAGATAACTGGATTTAATGTATGGCGGCATTCTCACCGCCATACATAATCATTTATACCAGCTGCTGCCCAAGAAATGCGGCATTTTGTTTACGGTTCATCATGGCATGATTCAGCAATACTCCACCGCACGCCACCATTCCGCCCAGTAACATCGCCAGAATAACGATCATGGATTTCGCGGGTCCGTCTTTTTTCACCGGCAATGACGGTGAAAGTTGATATTTAAACGGCGTAAACTTCACGTCATTCACATTCAGCGCTAACAGCTGGTCAACGTGATATTGGCGGTTACGTAATTCACCGTTAATTTCTGCAACATCTGTTACCGATTTTTCGATTTCTAATTTACGCGTGATACCATCCGCGCCCAGTGAAATAGAGAAATCAGGGTCATCTTTGACCGCCTGACCATTGCTGTAAACCGGCTTTTTAATGCCAGCGGCATTCGCAATTTCCAGCGAATAATTGAGACGCTGAATATTTGCTTCCAACTGATTTTTGAGTCTGACCCGGTCCATCTCCAGTCTTTCTTTCTCATAGCTGGTTTTGATCGCCAGTTTATTACGAATATCCTGCAGCGTTTCTTTCACAACAAGATCAGAAATATACTGGATATAGCCGGCCAGCACAGCCTGCGCTTCTTCTGGCAGGGGCGCAGTGAAACTCAGCGTCCACGCGGTATACAACGAGGTCTCATTCTTCTTATCACGGTTACTGTCAACGGCCGTCATTTTCTCGCCGAGTCTGACAATCGCCCGGTGAAGTTCCATTTCGTCGATTTCAGCACCTTTCAGTTGATCCATCACATACGGTGAAGAACGCAGATACTCTTCCAGGAGCGAAGGCGACTGGAATTTTTTGATAAACAGGTTAAACACATCACCACGATTTACGCTAATGTCCATGTCCAGCACGCGTAATTTGGTTAGCGTATTCTCAAGACCCTGCCACTGAATAGGTTCGGCAGGCGTCACGATGGCCTGGCTGGTCCATTTTTGTGGAAGCAGGAAAGAGACCAGAATACCCACACAGGCAAAAGCAAAAACGGTCGCAATAATTTTC
This sequence comes from Citrobacter sp. Marseille-Q6884, assembly GCF_945906775.1. Taxonomy (NCBI): domain Bacteria; kingdom Pseudomonadati; phylum Pseudomonadota; class Gammaproteobacteria; order Enterobacterales; family Enterobacteriaceae; genus Citrobacter; species Citrobacter sp. Marseille-Q6884. The sequence continues at coordinate 2,484,821 of NZ_CAMDRE010000001.1, read as the reverse complement.
GTCCTGGCTCGCCATAAAATCTCGATCAGGTTTACTAAATCAATTTCATTTCCATTTACCGTTGCGGGCGGATAAGCAGTGAATTCTGAATCTTTATCTTGCTTGATATTGAGTGATGACATGTCGTGTAACCTGAAATCTTTGCCAAAAGAAAAGTACTTCCGTGGGCGAAGTTTAACAGTTAGTCAGAATTATCCGAAACACTCTTTACACACGAACCCCTACCAAATGTAATATTAGGAATTTGTCACCTTTCAGCTTATGTAAGTAGAGATAAAAACAAACAAACTCATAACATATCATTTACATTATGAGTTTGTTGAAATATCGCTATTACACGATTGCTTCTTTTAGTGTTTATTGATCAGGGTATTTATCACAGGCCCTATCTTTTCAAATACGGCTGGCGAAATAATCTCTACGTGCGCACAATCCTGTCGATAAATGTCCAGGCTGGCTATCCACCCAGACCAACTGCTCTCTGGGCTGAGGCCTTCCGGCAACGTGCGTTCAGCGACAAAAAGTGTGGCATGACCATCAAACGGCACGCTGTGCGCTGTCGTTAACAGACGAACCGCATCGGCGTAGTTGCCTTCAATCGTGCTGAACAGCTCTCCGGACGTATTCCCCTGCTGGGCAGCCAGAAACGCCTCACGTTCACGGTCAATTTCCGCCAGTACCGCAGGATCAAGACCGTTTGCCTCTTTTTCCGCCCAGTTCTGCGTTTCCGGCGGCCAGGTATCCAGCAGCCCGAGGAAAGCGACCGTTTCACCGCGGGCGCGTAGCCGTGCGGCAATACCCTGCGCCAGCGTCCCGCCCAACGAATAGCCTAATAAATAGTACGGACCCTGAGGCTGCTCGCGAAGCAACGTTGCCAGGTGATGCTCACAGACCTCGTCCAGATTTTGTGCCGTCTGCATCGGCCCATCCGGACGCGGAGACTGAATCCCGGTAATGGACCATTCTGCCGAGAGGTAACGGGAGAGGACGCTAAACTGCCAGGCAAAACCGGACGCCGGGTGGAAACAGAATAACGTTGGACCATGGCTTTTACGCAGGGACAGCAGCGTTTCAAAGCCCAGACGTTGTGACTGATTATCTTCTGCCGCGTCCAGCAGTGCGCTCAGTTCCGCGACGGTTGAGGCCACCATCACCTGCCCCGGCGTTACCTGGCGATCGCCTGTGCGGCTCAGTTGCGCCGCCAGCTTCATCGCCAGCAGCGAATGTCCACCTAGCGCAAAGAAATCCGCCTCGGCATTGTTCACCTCGCAACCCAGCAGATCAGAAAACGCCTGCGCTATCGTGCTCTCCATACCCGGACGTGGAGCCCTACCTTTCGTCGAAGGCGTCAGTTTCGGCATCGGCAGGGCTTTTCGATCCAGCTTACCGTTCGCGCTAAGCGGCAATTCCGCCAGTTGCAATAGCACAGTCGGTACCATATGCGACGGCAGTTTTTCGCGCAAACTGTCGCGTAATGCCGATGTATCCAGCGGCAGGCCTGACTGCGAGACCAGGTACCCCACCAGTTGTCGCGCATCGCCGCCCGTTGCCGCCGCCTGATTGAACACGCAGGCATGCGCCACGGCATGTTCAACATCAGGCAGCATCTGCATCACCCTGTCAATCTCGCCCAGCTCAATACGCTGTCCGCGGATTTTGAGCTGGTCATCGCTACGCCCAAGATATTCCACCGCGCCCGATTCCAGCCAGCGCGCCACATCGCCGGTGCGGTACATGCGTTCGCCCGGTACAAACGGATCGGCAATAAAACGACTCGCCGTCAGATCCGGTCGACCCAGATACCCCTGCGCCAGTTGGATCCCCGTCAGGTAGAGATCTCCGGCAACCCCAATGGGTACCGGGCGCATCATGGCGTCGAGGATCCGCAGGCCAGTGTTCCAGACCGGATAACCAATCGGCACGCTGTTGCCGGTCACTGCAGCAAGGTCGTCTCCCCAGGCTGGATACCAGCTCACATCCACCGCCGCTTCAGTTGGCCCGTACAAATTGTGCAGCGGAACCTGAGTCAGTTGTTCCCACTCGCGACACAACTCTCCCGGCAGGGCTTCACCGCTACAAAATACCTGTTTCAGCGTCGCACAGCTTTCCCGCGCCGTTTCTGGCGTCAGCGAAGCGACAAACGCCGCCAGCATCGACGGCACAAAGTGAGTGGTCGTCACGCCTGAGCGCGCAAAGAACTGCTGCATCGCGAGCGGGTCGCGGTGTGCTTCAGGCTCCGCCATCACCAGTTTTGCCCCCGCAATAAACGGCCAGAAAAACTCCCACACCGAGACATCAAAACTGCACGGCGTTTTTTGCGCCACCACATCTTCTGCGGTAAGCGGGTAGTGGTTTTGCATCCACAACAGGCGGTTAACGATGGCTGTCTGCCCGACCATCACCCCCTTAGGCCGCCCCGTCGAACCGGAGGTAAAAATAATATATGCCGTATGATTGGGTCGTGATAACGCTAACGCGGTGATATCTCGTCCTTGTAGCGGCGCGTTATAGCACAGGCTTTCCAGCCCGGGGATGTCACTAAAGCGGGTTAACTGTTCATCGGTCGTCAACAGCAGCGTGGGCCGCGCATCTTCCAGCATCATCCGCAGACGATCGTCCGGGTATCCGGTATCCAGCGGCAGCCAGGCGGCGCCCGCTTCGACAATCGCATGCAGCGCCAGCGTCAGGAAAACGGAGCGTGGTAAGGCCACGGCAACGCTATCACCTGGCTGCACGCCGTGTTCACGTAGCACCTTCGCCAGTGCGACCACCTGTTCGCGCATCTCACGGTAGCTGAACTGATAGCGGGCATCCGCCAGTGCGGGCGCATCCGGTGTTTTATCGGCCTGATTCGCCACCAGCGCACTGAGCGTGGTGGACGGGATCGTCACCGCCGTATCATTTATCTTCGTCAGTTGTTCATACTCTGAAGAAAGCAGCATCCCGGCATCACCACAGCGCAGCGACGGGTTATTCGCAAACTGGTCGATAAGCTGTGTTAAACGTTCGGCATGCTGTGCCAGCGTGGCTTCATCATAGCGTTGTTTATTGGCCAGCATTTCAATGCTCAGGCCACCTTGCTCATCCGGGAAGAGCGCCAGTTCGAGATCGTTAACCGGTCCTGTCGCCAGCGTATGCGTCTGTGCCTGCAGGCCAGGCATATCCAACTGGTAGTCAAAAATCTTCACGTTCAGCACGGGGCCAAACAGCGGTTCCTCACCGGCTGCGCGCCCGCCATCCCGGACAATTTGTTCCGCATCATAGCGCTGATGTCGGCGCATTTTCTTTAACTGTCCGGCAAGACGTTTTGCCAGGGCGGGCAGAGTTTCTGCCGCATCAAGGCTTACGCCGAATGGCAGCACATTCAATACCGGCCCGGTCGCTGTTAATGCTGCCGAGCCCATGCGACGCATAAAGATAAACCCGGCGGCATAATCCGTTCGGCTGCACAAACGTCCCAGCCATAATGTGACCAACGCCAGGGCTAAATCTGCAGGTTGAACGTCAGGCAGACGCGCGGCAAGCTGGCGAAAAGCGCCATCTGGCGCGGACAACGTCATGCGAATCACATCCGCGCTGGTCGCCCTGCCCGGCAACGGTTTACCGGACAGCGACGCCGGGGGCGGTAATTGTCGCCGCTGCCCGGCCCAGAAAGCCCCGTCACGCTGATACGCATCGCTTTGTCGATACTGCTGATACTCTTCAACCACCTCGGCAAAGGGGGTAAACGGTGAATCAGGCGCAGGTTCGTCACGCAACCACGCGCGATAGATGGCGGCTATATGGCGGGTAATTGCCGGGAAACTGAAGCCATCCACCAGCAAATGGTGATAACGTTGATACCAGTACCAGCGGTTATCCCCGACCTGAATGAGCAGATGAAAAACCAGCGGTTTCTCACCATCAGCGCGAATATCTTGTTGCAGGTCGCTTTGCATTAACGCATATGCCGCCTCATGCGGACTGGCATTTTCACGCAGATCAATAACTTCAGGTTCGGCAAAAGTCAGTGCAGGATCAACCCACTGCCAGACGTCGCCGTTGTCTTCGGTAAACCGCATGCGCAGCGTATCGGCATGCGACTGCCCCGCCACAATGGCTTTCGCCAGCAGCGGCGCGTTCAATTCTCCGGTTAATTCGACATAGTGCGCGACACTCCACGCTGAGGGCAATGTGGAGAGTTTTTCTGCCATCCAGATGCCCGGCTGAGCCGCGACTAAGGGTAAACGCTGAGTCATTCTGCCTCCCGTGCATTGGCATAATTTGCAGGTGTCAGCGTCGTCCAGTGCGCCTCCAGCCAGTGTTGACAGGCTTCCTGCGATTGCGGTTCACACACAACTGTCCAGCCATCAGGAAGTGAGCACTGTTGCGGCCAAAGGCTGTACTGGCGTTGCGGATTTTGCAGAATGTAAAACTGTCCCTGCGGGTTATCGAAGGGGTTACTGAATTCCATACTCAACTCCTGTCGTGGAACATCGTCCGGTTAAATCGTGTCGGTAAGCGGTTGCCAGAGCGTTATCAGTCCCTGCATCAATCCGCCGCGCCAGCAAAGCGCATCGTGCCCCCCCTCAACCTGACGCCAGAAAATCGACTGCGGTGCAGAGGGTAACCGGTCGAAAAGCGCCTGATTTGCGCGAAAGATAATCGGCTCGCGGGTCCCGGCTTCCAGAACAATGCGCAGCCCCCGGGCGTCCAGCGTTCCCGCCTTTAATTGTTCAATAATCACCCCATCCTGGTGCCCTCCACGGTGCGGCCACCAGTACGAACCGGACTGGCTGAGCACGCAGCCAAAACGTTCAGGCCAGTTCAACCCGGCATACAACGAAGCTAATCCGCCAAAACTTTGTCCGGCCACAACGGTACGCTGCGGATCATCGCTGAACGCAGTGGTGGTCTTCACCAGAGGCAGTAACTCTTGCTGTACCGCCAGCCAGAAATCTGCATTACAGGGCAGTTCATGGCTGCGATGGGGGGTATCGATGGCATCGATCAGGAGGTAGACGGCGGCAGGCAGCTGCTTACGGTGCGTGAGTGAGGTCAGTGCTGGCCAGACGGGCATGCTCTGCGCCCAAAACTGTCCGTCCAGCAGGATCGCAAGCGGACGCTCTTCAGGCCGCGCTTCACCGGTGGTAAAAACCCACACACGCCGCGAGTTGCCCAGCCGCTCGCTGCGCCATTGCAGGCATCGGGCCGGTGAATCAGGATGTTCTGGATGATCCCAGCCGGGCTGTACGGGCGCATCCGGCATTTCCAGCGCCGAAACGCCATGGCCACGCCCGCCTTGCCAGCTTTGCGGGTTGAGGGGGTCGGCGATTGCCTGCGGCAATAATTGCCGCCAGCCTTCCCGCAACGCCGATCTGTCCGGTGTTTCTCCCTCCACCCACGACGCAAAAATGTCGTCTCGTTCAGAGGGGATAAAACAATAGCTACCGCGCCAGTGCGCGCTAATGGTCATCGTCCAGCACCAAACATTCGTTCCATCAATGCGCCGCATTGACTGGGGTACCGCATTTTGATGGTGGTCAGTCACGCCGGTAATGTAGACCCACACATGACGAATCGGAGACTCTTTTTCCGTTCCCTGCGGGTCGCGCCACCAAAAGGTCACACGGTAATCGCCGTTGTCCTCACGCCCCCATTCCGGGCCATTTTTGGACCGCCACCACGCCTCGCTTCCCATCATTAACGCCGCCACAACCATAACCCCATGTTTATTGTGAATTTTTATAATAAAGCGTGAAATATATTGATAATATTATTGATAACTATTTGCATTTGCAATAGCGTATTGTCGCGCTGTGGGAAGCGCGCACAGTATTTCACCACTTATAAACCGACCTGGCGCTGCGTACTTTTTCTGGACGAAGGGTTTACGTAGATGCGGGCGACATCAGGCCTGGTGCTTTATCTCTTCAGGGGTATGGCACGTTGGCACTCGTGGCTAAAAGAACAGCAGGACATACAATGAACAACAAGATTCATTCACTGGCCTTATTGGTCAATTTAGGGATTTACGGGGTAGCGCTGCCAGCAATGGCAGAAGATAAAACCGATAGCGTCACAGCTTCTCATGAAGACACCATTGTCGTCACCGCCGCCCAGCAAAACCTGCAGGCGCCGGGGGTTTCAACCATTACCGCCGATGAAATCCGTAAAAACCCTCCCGCTCGTGATGTCTCTGAAATCATCCGAACCATGCCTGGCGTTAACCTGACCGGTAACTCAACCAGCGGTCAGCGTGGTAACAACCGCCAGATCGATATTCGCGGCATGGGACCAGAAAACACCCTGATTCTGATCGACGGCAAACCCGTCACCAGCCGTAACTCTGTACGTCAGGGCTGGCGTGGCGAGCGCGATACCCGCGGCGATACCGCCTGGGTCCCACCGGAAATGATTGAACGCATTGAAGTCCTGCGTGGTCCTGCCGCTGCACGTTACGGCAACGGCGCGGCGGGTGGCGTGGTGAATATCATCACCAAAAAAGGCAGCGGCGAGTGGCACGGTTCATGGGATACCTATTTCAACGCCCCGGAACACAAAGACGAAGGTTCAACCAAACGCACCAACTTCAGTCTGAATGGCCCAATGGGCGGAGATTTCAGCTTCCGTCTGTACGGTAATCTCGATAAAACCCAGGCGGACGCATGGGATATCAACCAGGGTCATCAGTCTGAACGTACCGGTACTTACGCCAACACCTTACCGGCTGGTCGCGAAGGGGTAATCAACAAAGATATCAACGGCGTTGTGCGTTGGGATTTCGCCCCACTTCAGTCACTGGAACTGGAAGCCGGTTATAGCCGCCAGGGCAACCTGTATGCGGGTGACACCCAAAACACCAACACCAACCAGTTGGTGAAGGATAACTATGGTAAAGAGACCAACCGTCTCTATCGCCAAAATTACTCCCTGACCTGGAACGGCGGCTGGGATAACGGCGTCACCACCAGCAACTGGGTGCAATATGAACATACACGTAACTCCCGCACACCAGAGGGGCTGGCTGGGGGTACGGAAGGTATTTTTGATCCCAACGCATCACAAAAATATGTTGATGCCGATCTGAATGACGTCATGCTGCATAGTGAAGTCAGCATCCCGTTAGATCTGTTGGTTAACCAAAACCTGACGCTGGGTACCGAATGGAACCAGCAGCGCATGAAGGACATGCTGTCCAACTCGCAAACCTTTATGGGCGGCGACATTCCGGGCTCCAGCAGCACCAATCGTAGCCCGTACTCCGACGCCGAGATCTTCTCCCTGTTTGCTGAAAACAACATGGAGTTGACTGACAGCACCATGCTGACGCCGGGACTGCGTTTCGACCACCACAGCATCGTGGGCGACAACTGGAGTCCTTCTCTGAACCTGTCACAAGGTCTGGGTGATGACTTTACCCTGAAGATGGGTATTGCGCGGGCGTACAAAGCACCGAGCCTGTACCAACTGAACCCGAACTATATTCTGTACAGTAAAGGTCAGGGGTGCTATGCCACCGGTGCAGCGACCGGCATTGGTTGCTACATGATGGGCAACGATGACCTGAAAGCGGAAACCAGTATCAACAAAGAGATTGGTCTGGAGTTCAAACGTGACGGCTGGCTGGCAGGGGTGACCTGGTTCCGCAACGATTATCGCAACAAGATCGAAGCGGGCACTGTGCCATTCGACAGAACGTCGATCACCAACAAAGGGAAGACAACATACACTGACATCTATCAGTGGGAAAATATTCCAAAAGCGGTAGTGGAAGGTCTGGAAGGCACGTTGAACGTACCGGTTAGCGAAACGGTTAACTGGACAAACAACATTACTTACATGCTGCAAAGCAAGAATAAAGAGACCGGCGAGCGTCTGTCGATTATTCCTGAATACACGCTGAACTCCACCTTAAGCTGGCAGGCGCGCGAAGATTTGTCTTTGCAGTCCACCTTCACCTGGTACGGCAAACAACAGCCGAAGAAATACGATTACCAGGGTAAACCGGTTACCGGTAGCTCCGCACAAGAAGTCAGTCCGTACAGTATTGTCGGTTTGAGCGCGACCTGGGATATGACGAAAAACGTCAGCCTGACCGGTGGCGTGGATAACGTCTTTGACAAGCGTCTGTGGCGTGAAGGTAACGCCCAAACTACGGGCAGCATAACCGATGTTTCTTATATGGCGGGCGCAGGCGCGTACACCTATAACGAACCGGGCCGTACGTGGTACATGAGCGTTAGCACTCGCTTCTGATGATAATGTGTTCCCTCTCCTCGACAAAGGAGAGGGAATTCGTGAACAAGCATGCGCACAACTCACACCCTGCTCCCCTTCGCAGATCATACGCTGCATGTTGTCGAGTTCGAACCCGACAGCTTTCACGAGCACGATCTGCTCTGGCTCCCCCACCACGCGCAGCTCACGTCTGCCGGACGTAAGCGCAAAATGGAACACTTAGCGGGACGCATTGCCGCAGTACATGCCCTGCGCGAACACGGCGATAAAACCGTGCCCGGTATCGGTAAACAGCGTCAGCCTTTATGGCCGCACGGGATGTTTGGCAGCATCAGTCATAGCGCATCTACGGCACTGGCCGTGGTCTCGGACCGCCCCATTGGGCTGGACATAGAAGCTATTTTTGCGCCGCAGACAGCAACTGAGCTGGAAAGCAGTATTGTCTCTAATACAGAAAAAATGAGGCTGACAAATAGCGGACTACCCTTTGAACAGGCACTCACGCTGGCGTTTTCCGCCAAAGAGAGCATATACAAAGCCTTCTACGCGCAAACAACTGCATTACCGGGGTTTGCCAGCGCTCACATCACGGCGCTCACCACGACGCAGTTAACCTTGCGAATCCTGCCCGCATTTTCAGTAAACCTCGCCGGGCAGGACGTCTGCGTGCACTGGCGCCAGCGCGATAAAAACATCATTACCCTGTGTACGGGCTTCCCGCCAGGGGAGCGATATTAAGCGACTGGTGAATCCCAGCCAGACAAATGGCTTCAGTCGTCGCTCACCCTTCCACCGACAAGGCATGCCGCCAGTGTTTTTCGCTGCTGCCCTTTTTCATCAAAATTTTCCGGTGCCAGCCAGCGCTGCAAAACGGCGTCGCGCTGCGGCCATTCGTCGTCAATCATTGATAACCAGTCGCTGTCACGGTTACGGCCCTTACGCACCATTTTCTGCCGAAAACGCCCTTCATGGACGAATCCTAAACGTTCCGCCGCCCGTCGTGACGCCTCGTTCAGCGAGTCGCATTTCCACTCCACGCGGCGATATCCGAGGCAAAACGCCTGACGCAGCAGCAACCAGACCGTTTCTGTACCGAGGACCGTATTTTTCATGCGTGGCGACCAGGTCACATGGCCAATTTCGACCGATCCGTTTACCGCGTCTATCGCCATGAAGCTTACCAATCCCACGGCACGCTCGGAGCGCTGATCAATGACGGCATAAGGCACCAAAGAAGCATCGGCGGCTTTTCCCGTAACCCAGCGCGCAGCTGCTTCCACGCTGGTCGGTCGCTCACTGGCAAGCCAGGTCCAGTCGCGATCATCGGGTGCTTGTGCATAGGCATCAAACAGATCGGCGGCGTGGCTGTCAGCGTCGAGAGGCACTAAACGGCAATAACGCCCTTCGAGCACAGCCCGGGGCAATACTGACGCCCCCTTCCAGTCCGGCAAGGCATCGCCTACCGTCTGCCCATAAACATTTATTTCTGGCACAGCTACCCCTGTCGCGAAAGCAAAAAAGAGTTATAGCACCCGTCGTTTTGCGCTCAAAGCGCAAGTCAGGAATTTCTGACACCACACAGAAAAATGCCACGGCTTCTATACTGATGAGAAATCAACGTTGAAGGGAATACTATGTCGCTACCCGATTTTCATGTTTCTGAACCCTTTACGTTAGGCATTGAACTCGAAATGCAGGTGATCAATCCGCCTGGCTACGATCTCAGCCAGGACTCTTCCCAATTGATTGACGCCGTTAAACCCCAGTTGACCGCCGGCGAAGTGAAGCACGATATCACCGAAAGTATGCTGGAGATGGCCACCGGGATTTGCCGCAATATTGATCAGGCAGCGGCGCAGTTTTCCGCCATGCAGCAAATCATTCTGCGAGCGGTCGATGAGTTTCACCTCGAAATTTGCGGCGGCGGCACGCATCCTTTCCAGAAATGGCAGCGCCAGGAAGTGTGCGATGACGAACGTTATCGACGTAACCTGGAAAATTTTGGTTATCTCATTCAGCAGGCGACAGTATTCGGCCAACATGTGCATGTCGGCTGCGCCAACGGCGACGACGCGATTTATCTTCTGCATGGCCTGTCACGATTTGTTCCCCATTTTATTGCCCTCTCCGCCGCCTCGCCGTATATCCAGGAATCCGACACACGCTTTGCCTGCGCACGCCTCAATATTTTCTCCGGCTTCCCTGATAACGGTCCAATGCCGTGGGTTAAAAACTGGCAAGAATTTGAGGGATTATTTCGCCGCCTGGCGTGGACGAGCATGATAGACAGCATTAAAGATCTCCACTGGGATATCCGCCCCAGCCCACACTTCGGCACAGTAGAAGTCCGGGTGATGGATACTCCGCTAACGCTTGACCATGCGGTCAACATCGCCGGACTCATTCAGGCGACAGCTCATTGGCTGTTAACCGAGCGTCCGTTCAAGCACCAGGAGCAGGATAACCTGCTGTACAAATTTAACCGTTTTCAGGCCTGCCGCTTTGGTATGGATGGAGTATTAACTGACGTGAATACTGGCGATCACACGTGTATTGCGGATGACACGCTGCGGCTGCTGGAAAAGGTCGCCGCTTCGGCAAATAAGGTAGGAGCTGCCAGCGCGATTGAAGCGTTACACAGGCAGGTAAAAAATGGCTGTAATGAGGCGCAACGGATGCGGGATTTCGTCGCACAAGGCGGCTCACTGAGCGGTCTGGTGAAGAAACATTGTGAGATTTGGGCGGGGCAATAAGCGGGGGTTTGCGTTAGCGGCAGATATCCCGGACAATGGTTTTTTAACTCAAGTTTAACAATGTGATGAAACACCCACTTGAATCGCTGATGACCGCTGCCGGTATCCTGCTCATGGCATTTCTTTCTTGCCTGCTGTTGCCTGCGCCTTCGCTTGGCCTGGTGCTGGCGCAAAAGTTAGTCGCCGTCTTTCATTTAATGGATCTTAACCAGTTTTATACGTTGCTGTTCTGCCTGTGGTTCTTATTGCTCGGCGTGATTGAGTATTTTGTTCTGCGCTTCATCTGGCGACGCTGGTTCTCGCTGGCGTAACCCCGCGAGAACCGGTGCGTTGTTAATGGGCGCGACTGTGATTTTCTTTGCGATACGCGCCAGGTGGCTGGCTAAACGTGCGGGTGAAAATACGCGTAAAGGTCTGTTGCGAATCAAAGCCATACTTCAGGCAGATATCGTACACCTTCTGATCCGTATCACGTAAATCACGCGCCGCCAGTAACAACTTACGCTCGCGGATATAACGCCCGAGGCTTTCGCCTTTGTATTGCATAAAAAGACGTTGCAGATGCCATTTTGAGTATCCCGCATGGCGTGCAATGTCATCAATGCGCAACGGTTGATTTAAATTATCATCGATCCATTCAACTATCGTATCGATAACCTGAGCAGAAATCGTCATCATGCTCTCCCTTCTGTTCATTGAGTCACTTGCTGCCACCAGACCGTAAACGACTGGTCCGGTTCAGACAGTGTGACCACCTCGCCCAACATGGGCGTCAGCAGTCGGTAATCTTTATGGCGACTGGCAAGCGCCAGTCGTTTGTAGGGATCATCCCAGGTGTGTTTGGCCAGGACGAAGCGACCGGCATGTCCCGGTAAGACAGCCTTCGCATGGAGATCTGCAGCCGCCTGCGCGGTCTCTTCAGGCATCATGTGAATAAACTTCCAGTCCTGGTCATATTGACCGTTTTCCATGATGGCCAAATCGACCGAACCAAACTGCTCGCCAATCGCTTTGAAATGGGGGCCATAGCCAGAATCGCCGCTGTAATAGACCTTCTGCTCCGGTGTTTCAAACATAAAGCTGGCCCACAGCGTTTGATTACGCTTGATCCCCCTACCCGAAAAATGCCGTGCCGGGAGTACGTGAACGATGAGCGAATCCGTGACTTTGATGGACTGGTTCCAGTCTCGCTCCTCAATAATGTCGCTGTTCATCCCCCAGTAACGCAGATGCGATCCGACACCCAGTGGCGTAATCACCCGCTTGATCTTTGGCATTAACGCCTTGATGGTGGCCAGATCCAGATGGTCATAGTGATCGTGCGAGATGATCAGCAAATCGATCTCCGGCATGTTCTGCGCCGTCCACGGATAATCTCCGGCAAAGGCTTTGTTCAAAAACGAAAACGGCGCAGCGTAGTTGCTGAATACCGGATCGATCAGGATACGTTTACCCGCCAGCTGCAAATACCAGGAGGAGTGCCCCAGCCAGACCAGCGTGTCCTGCTCTGGTAATAAACGGGCCAGATCGGTCGCTACCAGCGGTAACGGTTGAGCGGGACGCGCATTTTCCCGTTTAGCGACCAGGAACTCCCACCATGCCGCCAACATACTTTTGTTGCCGGTATAGCCCGGTGTTGGCACCAGGTTATGAAACTGTCCATCACGATAGTGTGGCGACTGTTCAACCTGACTCAGTTGAGCCCCTTGCGGCGCCTGACCAAATCCGGCATTGAGTACAAACGGTAAACTTGCAGCAGCGGCAATGAGCATAATGACAACCACACAAACTGTGAGACGCTTCATATCCTGACCTTAAACGCGCCTCCTTTCCGTGGGTTTGCGCGACTGACTCTTGATTATGAGTGAGTAAGCACTCATTATAGAAATCGAAAGTGGGTCGTCAAGATGATTTTCAATCTTTGACATTCGCCGTTGCGGCGCAGCAAAGGCCGTGATTCAATCGTGTTTTTTACAGACTTAAGGGTAAAGTGTAGTGGCTCGTCCGAAGAGTGAAGACAAAAAATTGGCATTACTGGAAGCTGCAACCACAGCATTTGCGCAATCTGGCATTGCGGCCTCAACTGCCGTCATTGCCCGCAATGCGGGTGTTGCGGAGGGAACGTTGTTCCGCTATTTCGCGACAAAAGATGAGCTTATTAACGAACTTTACCTCTTTTTAAAGCACGATCTCTGCCAGTCGATGATGGTCAATCTTGATCGCTCAGTGACCGACGCTAAAACCATGACCCATTACATCTGGAACAGCTACATTCGCTGGGGTCTGAATCATACCGCCGGGCATCGTACCATTCGCCAGCTTGCCGTCAGCGAGAAGATCACCAAAGAAACCGAGCAGCAGGCTGACGATATGTTCCCGGAATTACGCGATCTTTGTCATCGTTCGGTACGCGCTGAATTTATGTCCGATGAGTATCGCGCCTTTGGGGACGCACTTTTCCTTTCGCTGGCAGAATCCACCATGGAGTTCGCCGCTCGCGATCCTGCCCACGCGAATGAATACATTTCGATGGGTTTTGAAGCCATGTGGCGCGCCCTCACCCGCGAGGAAAAATAATGGACGGTCAGGCTCTACATACGTGTGCCAAACGGCTTGCGCTTGAACTTCCGTTCACCGAACATTGCTGGCCGTTCGGACCGGAGTACGACGTCTTCAAGGTCGGCGGCAAGATTTTCATGATCCTCTTAGAACAACGCGGACGCCCGATGGTCAACCTGAAGTCAGACCCGCAAAAATCGCTGATAAATCAGGAGATTTACCGCAGTATTGAACCGGGTTATCACATGAATAAAAAGCACTGGATCTCCGTCTATCCGGGTGACGATATAAACGAATCATTACTGGAAGACCTGGTGAACGAGTCGTGGCATCAGGTTGTGAATGGCCTGCCTAAACGGGATCAAAAACGCCTGCGTCCGGCCTGATTTATCGTTAGCGCCGATAAGTGTTTTTGCATTTTTCTGTCTTATCTTTTTTCCGCTAACCCTGTACCCTGCTGAAACAAAAACGCACCCGCAGGGTATGAAAACCACCAGGAGTTTTTATGGATATCATTTCTGTTGCCTTAAAACGCTACTCCACTAAGGCATTCGATCCGACGAAAAAACTGACCGCTGAGCAGGCAGAAAAACTCAAAACGCTGCTGCAGTTCAGTCCGTCCAGCACCAACTCTCAGCCGTGGCATTTCATTGTTGCCAGCACTGACGAAGGCAAAGCGCGCGTTGCAAAATCCGCAGCCGGTGGCTTTGTGTTTAACGAGCGCAAAATGCTTGATGCTTCTCACGTCGTGGTGTTCTGTGCCAAAACCGCCATGGATGATGCATGGCTGGAGCGCGTTGTGGATCAGGAAGAGCGCGATGGCCGTTTTGCGACGCCAGAAGCCAAAGCGGCTAACCACAAAGGACGCACATTCTTTGCTGACATGCACCGCAAAGAACTCAAAGATGACAATCACTGGATGGCAAAACAGGTTTACCTGAACGTCGGTAACTTCCTGCTGGGCGTGGCGGCAATGGGTCTCGATGCCGTGCCGATCGAAGGTTTTGATGCCGCTATTCTCGACGCAGAATTTGGCCTGAAAGAAAAAGGTTTCACCAGTGTCGTTGTTGTCCCGGTGGGTCATCACAGTGTAGAAGACTTCAACGCCGCGCTGCCAAAATCACGCCTGCCGCAGGAAACGACGCTGACGGAAGTCTGACGCTCGAATTTGCATAACCTCTGCACAGCGGTCATCATAGACCGCTGTTTATTAAGGAGACGTTATGCAGGAATTGATATCTCAGGTCGAAGAACTCGGCATTGAAATGAATCACACCACCTCGCTGGTGATGATTTTTGGCATTATTTTTGTTACTGCCATTATTGTTCACGTTATTTTGCACTGGGTGGTATTACGCGCATTTGAAAAACGTGCCAACGCCAGCTCCCGTCTGTGGCTGCAAATTATCACGCAAAACAAATTATTTCATCGTCTGGCGTTTACGCTGCAAGGTATCATCGTCAATATACAGGCCGCACTCTGGTTACAAAAAGGCAGCGAAGCCGCTGAAATATTAGTGACCTGTGCGCAACTGTGGATCATGATGTACGCCCTGCTGTCCCTCTTCTCCCTGCTGGACGTCATTCTTAACCTGTCGCAAAAACTCCCTGCCGCATCACAACTGCCGTTAAAAGGCATCTTCCAGGGCATCAAATTGATCGGTGCGATTATCGTCGGCATCTTGATGATCTCTTTGCTGATTGGTCAGTCTCCGGCAATCCTGATAAGCGGTTTGGGTGCCATGGCTGCCGTCTTAATGCTGGTATTTAAAGACCCGATACTCGGTCTGGTCGCCGGAATACAGCTTTCGGCAAACGACATGCTGAAACTGGGCGACTGGCTGGAAATGCCCAAATATGGCGCAGATGGCGCAGTCATTGATATTGGTTTAACAACCGTAAAAGTGCGGAACTGGGATAACACCATTACCACCATTCCCACCTGGTCGCTGGTCTCTGACTCTTTTAAAAACTGGAGCGGAATGTCTGCTTCCGGCGGTCGCCGCATTAAACGCAGCATCAGTATTGATGCCACCAGCATTCATTTTCTTGATGAAGATGAACGGCAGCGCCTGCATAAGGCGCACCTACTGAAGCCCTATTTAACGAGCCGCCATCAGGAAATTAATGAGTGGAACCAGCAGTTAGATGCGCCTGAATCCGTCCTGAATCATCGCCAGATGACCAATATCGGCACCTTTCGCGCCTACCTGAATGAATATTTACGCCACCATCCACGCATCCGTAAAGATATGACGTTGATGGTTCGCCAGCTGGCGCCGGACGATCACGGTTTACCGATTGAAATTTATGCGTTCACCAATACAGTGGTGTGGCTGGAATATGAAAGTATTCAGGCGGATATTTTCGACCATATTTTTGCCGTGGTCGAAGAGTTTGGTTTACGCATTCATCAGTCCCCTACCGGGAATGATATCCGCGCACTGTCAGGCGCATTTCAGCGTTAATGATGAATAGTGGGAAAGCGAAATACCCCAAAGAGAAGACCGATCTCATCGTGTGATGAGATCGGTAACGCCTTAACGTGCTTTACGGCGCAGCAGTTTAAAGGCAATAAACAGGAACACAATCCACGCTGGCAGCAGCATCGCTGACAGGCGCATATCATCCATCGTGCACATCAGCACCAGAATCATGGCCAGAAAGGCAATACACAGATAGTTTCCGGCCGGATACAACAGCGCTTTAAACTGTGTATCGCGCCCTTTGCGGCGCATCGCGGCACGAAAACGCAGGTGCGCCAGACAAATCATAATCCAGTTCAGCAGCAGCGTTCCCACTACCAGCGCCATCAACAGACTGAACGCTTTTTGCGGCAGCACGTAGTTGATCAGCACCACCAACGACGTGATGGCACCGGAAAGAACCAGTGAGTTCACCGGCACGCCGCGACGACTGACGCGGGTCAGGAACTTCGGCGCATTCCCCTGCACCGAAAGACCAAACAGCATACGGCTGTTGGAATACACGCCGCTGTTATAGACCGACAGCGAAGCCACCAGAATGACAAAGTTCAGCGCCGAAGCAACCACGTTGCTGTCAAGGTTGTGGAAAATCATCACAAACGGGCTGCTGTTTGATTTCACTTCCACCCACGGGTACAGCGCCAGCAACACCACCAGAGAGCCGATATAAAACAGCAGAATACGGTACACCACCTGGTTTACCGCCTTTGGAATGCTTTTCTGCGGATCACGCGCTTCGGCGGCGGTAATCCCGATCAATTCCAGCCCGCCAAACGAGAACATGATCACCGCCAGCGACAGGATCAATCCGTTCCAGCCCGTGGCGAAAAAGCCATTGTAACGCCAGAGATTATCGATACTGGCGTGTTCGCCGCCATTGCCGGAAAAAAGCATCCAAATGCCAAAGCCAATCATGCCGATGATGGCCAGCACTTTAATCAGCGCAAACCAGAATTCTGTTTCGCCATACAGCCGCACGTTGACCAGATTGACGGCGTTGATGATAACGAAGAAAGCAGCAGCCCAAATCCAGGTGGGCACATCGGGCAGCCAGTACTGCATGTAGATCCCGGCAGCCGTCAGCTCCGCCATCCCGACCAGCACAAACATCACCCAGTAGTTCCAGCCAGACAGAAAACCCGCAAACGGGCCCCAGTATTTATAGGCAAAGTGGGCGAACGATCCGGAAACGGGCTCTTCGACCACCATTTCGCCTAACTGACGCATGATCAGAAAAGCGATGATCCCGGCCACGCCGTAACCCAGCAGAACAGCAGGTCCCGCCATCTGAATGGCCGGACCAATCCCCAGAAACAGGCCCGTACCAATTGCGCCACCCAGCGCAATTAATTGAATATGGCGGTTTTGCAACCCCCGCTGAAGCGTCGGTTCACTTGTTGACGCGGCATCGGACACGCTGGTGTCTGATGCAGTTGACGCGTTTTTCACGCCCTACCCCTGTGTCGTTTTTATTGAAGGGGCTCCTTTTAACATTTCAACCTGGTTGTCGCAAGGCGCAATCGTTTGGACGGAGGAGTTTCACGCCCACCGGCATCCCTCATTTTCTCCCCCGGGTTGGTAAGACATATCCCCTACGCTGTTGGCCGCATAAAGAGGCAGACTGTTAATGAGATAAACGCGCAGGAACCCGAAAAGTGCGCGTTATTACCGCTTTTTCATAATTACAGTGAATTATTCTGGACGAAAAGGCACCGCAGGCCACAGAATGCGCTTTACTGTTTTTTCAACATTTTCAAACGGGTGAACGTGCTCTGATATCCGTCACTCGTTTTTAAGCCACGTCAGGCAACGACCGTCATGAATAAGATCATTAAACGATTAGAGATCGTCAAAAGCGCTATCGAACTGGAGGATGAGGAGATCATTTTCCAGCAACTGACGCATCTGAAAAATGAGCCTTTAGCAGACGTACCTGACGCAATACTGCAGGCCATCGAGGAGCGACGCTTCAGCGATGCCCTGCGTGAAATTACAGACTGGCTACACGCCCAAAGAGCCGTATCCACATGGCAAGACCCAAAGATTGCCGCCAGTAAACTCGAACTGAAAGCGCTGGAAGTACAACTGCGTGACTTAATTGATAAGCGTAACACGCGCATTCAGATTCTTGATGACTTCAATGATTTGTACCATCTTCGCCTCGGGCCGCTGATGAGCCGCATTCTGGAACTGCGCAAACAACTGGCCGCCAGCGCGCAGCGTAAACAGGAAGCCGAGCGAAAACGGCGGGAAAAAGATTATCAGTCCTGTCAGCACTATATTTCGCGGGCAGTTGATGAACTGGCGAAGCTCAAACAGCGCTGGATAGAACTGAATTCCGATTCCCGTGAATCCGTGGAAACTCGCCAGCGAATTCAGCAACAAACCGAACTTATCACGGCCCTGCTGGCAGAAATCCGAGAGCTGGAAAATGATTTTTCCCGTCATGACGACAGCGCGACCCGCCAGGCGCAGGAAGAGGCGAGTCATCAATATGACGAATATCAGGAACAACAGCAGGATGCACAGCACCGCTATACGCGTGACCAGCGGCTTTCACAGGATGAACGTCATGAGTTAAAACGCCTGTGGCGTCAGGCCAGCCGTCTTTGCCACCCGGACGTTGTCGCGGATGACTTAAAAGAGAAAGCACACCAGATGATGGTGCAGCTTAACCAGGCGCGACAAAACGCAGACCTCGCCACCGTACGGGCTTTGCTTACCCAACTGCAAAACGGTCTCGAACCGATGATGGCAAGCGACCGACTGAACGATCTGCAGCATTTACGCGCCAAGATAGCGCAGCTCCGGGAGCAAATTAACGCCCTGCTTAAAGAGATTACCGAACTGGAGGCGGAAAACGCCTGGCGTCTTGCTGCTTCCGTCACGGACAAAGAGGCCTATTTCTCAGAGCAGCAGCGGGCGTTAACGGAAATCCGCAATACGCTGGAAGTCCAGGTGCAACAGGTTGAGCAGGAGCTGTTGACCGGCTAAGTCTCATCTGTGCACCGAGTGACATTGCGCGACTTATCCTGCTTTTTCGCCAATTAGCACGAATAGCTAATTTTGATATTAAAATCCACAAAATTAACAAAAACCAGCACCTAACACTAAAAATCATCACCTTACAGCTAATTAATGCAAATAAGGCGATATTTTCATCTAGCCAAAATCCCCCCACCTCAATGATGTGATCGCGAGTGAGAATTCTCCTACCTCGCGCTCATCCTGCAAGGAAAAATCTCTACCCCACTGTTTTAACGTGTTTTTTCTAACAAACCTCGCATCGCAACTCTAAGAATTCCCTGCCTTTCAGGTACTTTCCGATACGCAACTTCGTCAATCCATAAGTGAAATCTATCAATCATCTGCACAGAGGTGAAATAAACGATTTATTTTAAAATTTAACAAAGAGTAATATCTACATTAAGAATAGTTAATTATTTTACTAATAACAGAGAATATCTGTTAAATCCGAATAAATAAGGATGCGTTCAAACCGAAGAACGATATACGAGATTTAATTACACTTTCACGCATCGTAAAAAACTCTTTTTTAGAATGAAAAAGAGGCGATTGCTTGCACCAAAATTTCAAGGAGATCGTTATGTCTAAGGCTGTTTTTTTGGGTGACTCACTTTACCCGTGGCTTGGCATGCGAGAAATCCTACGTGGCTCATCACTTATTATTGATATCGCGTACTATTCCTCTCAGATGCTTTCCTCTGTCAAAGCACTCTCTGATGAAACAGATTTCATCATTATTAATCCTGACGATTCTGATTTTCTAAAATATGCCAGGATTATCCGCAACATGGCGTTATCTCCGTCGACGACAATTATCGTTCTCGCCGATGAAGTCACCTTTTCCCTGTTTCAGACTGTTTGCGGGATGAAGATGCAATTTCTGGATCAGGATGCCAGCCTTGATCAGCTACTGCAGACCGTCACGCGTATAACAAAAAACAAAAAATCACGCAATATCAAAGAACTGACCAACAAAATCACGGCTAATGAATTCAATGTAATGATGATGCTTGCCCGAGGCTGGTCACTTACGCAAATCGCCGGAGCATCGCAAAAAAGCGAAAAAACAATTGGAGCCTACAAGAGTAACATCGCCAGAAAACTCGGCAAAAATAACACCCGGTTAAAGTACACAATTTCGCACTATAGCCAGCCATAACTTATTCATTTGAGGATACTGATAACGGATATTTTTTAAAGGATTTCCTTTCGGCTCTTTTTAATTCCGCATTGCCCGGAAGGGATCGCTATTCCCAAAAATTAATCTATCCGGTAGCACTCCCGCGTGCCAACCATAGCCAACAACTCAACGTAATAACACATGCAAAGCAGAAATGCAGTTAAGGGTTATATATGAACAAGGTTTACAGCATTATTTGGAACGCGGCGCTCGGTATCTGGGTTGTCGTATCCGAATTAACCAAAGGGAAGAAAAAAAGCAGCTCGCGCAAAACGGTTGCGGTATTAGCTGCAACGGCATTACTCAGCACCTCTCCGCTCGTTATGGCGGATGACACTGGCGATCATGATATTTCCGTTGATTATAACAATATTGTTATTCAACCGGGCACCAAGGACGACGTCCACAATGATGGCTTCCTCTACCAGAACGCCACTAACGGTGCAGTGTTAAACGTCGCTGGCGCATTGCCGAAGATTGAGCAAGGCCAAACCGGCCTGGTCGAATCAGCGACCATTGAGCAGTTGCTACAGCAAAATAAAATCACGCTCACCGCGACCATTGGGGGCGTTAGCACGCCGATCACCACCGTTGAAGAGCTGGAAAAGTATTACTACAACCAGCCGACATCCACACCGTCACAAGATGACAAAATCACCGTCATCGACCCTGCATTACAAACCCCGGCAGATATGCAGGTCTACAACACAGATGAGCTGGTGCACTATCTGACCGAAACGCCGTTAGAAGGCATCACGTTAAACACCTATGACGCGACCCTGTCTAAAATCTATAACAACTTTGGCATTGCGCAGGCCAGCAACGGTTCGACGGCCAATCTGAACATTGGTAACGATCAGAAGAATGCCCGCGATGCAGAAAACACCATCAAACTCCTCGCCAAAAATAGCTCCCTGCTTGAAGCCAGCGGCACAGGCAGCAAGGTTAACTGGATTTCCGATAACTACATCTCCTTTGGCGCCGCGCCCGTCGTCCCGACTGAAACCTTTAACGGTTCTCAGACGATGGATCAGTTCGGCGAAAAATTGACTATCGATACCTACGGATACGATAGCAACGGTAATGCGGTGAAAACCGGCACCAAGGATTTTGATATCACCACGACCGAAGAGCTGGGTGATCTGAACGACTGGCTGCTGGGCGAAAGTGACGCCACGGTTTTAAATACCCAGGGGCAAAAGGTCAGCCAGCTGCAGCTGATGCTGGATGCCAATCGCGCCACGATGTCGCTCAAAGACGTTGAAGACTGGTATGCGAAGCTGATTACCAGCGTTCTGCAATCCGATACGGTCACCGGCTCGGTTGACTGGAAATACCAGGTCTGGAAGGATGGCAAAAGCCATGACAATAACGCCACGATCGGCAATACCGAGCTGCACGCCGTATACGCGCATGGCGCGGGCGCAACCGGGACAGTAACCAAAGATTCTGTGCTGGCAGTAGACGGCAGCATTAATGGCGTAATGAAAGGCACGGATGGCGCCGTCATTACGAACCAGGGTTCCCTCAACGCACTGCGTACTTCCACAAGCCACAGTCTGGCGATTGGTATGCTGGCGGAAAACGCCACGGCAACCAACACCGGTACTATCAACTCCGGTTTGTTCATCGATAAAGATGGACGACAGGCTGTGGATAGCTACGGCGCTATCGGTATGCAGGGCACAGGTAAAAGTACGCTTACCAACGATGGCATCATTAACCAGGCTATCACTACGGGTAACTATGGTACCGCCTCAGCGGCCAACCCATGGGATACCAACACCACGGTAACGACGCCCATTACGCTGGCCATCGGGATGCAGTTGTCAGGAGACGCTACCGGGGTTAACAACAAAACGATCAATGTGGTGGACGGTAACGCCAGCGGCGCCTCTTTTGGGAAAGGTACCGCGTATGGCGTTGAAGTGGCTGAAAATGCCAACTTCACCAACAGTGCTGACGCCACGATTTATCTCGGCCGTGATGGTGCTAACACCGCACAGGATGTCGAATTGACTGGCGGCTCTAACCTCAGCGCGGGTATCCATGCACGCGGCGCAGGGACTGTGACTAACGCAGGGAATATTACCCTCGGGACCGGCGTACGTAACGCGGCTGGCATACTGGTCGCGGGCGCAAGCGGGAATGTCATCAACACCGGCGAAATTTCGGTGAACGGTAAGACATCCGGGCTGCCAAACTACGGGATGTCGGTACATAACAGCGGCGCAAATGCGGGTCAGACCATCCGCAATGACGGCCAGATTGATGTTAACGGCAAGAACAATATCGGCATTCATGTCCGTGCAGACAGCTCGGATGCCAAAGTCACCACCAGCCAGGCCGGTGAAATTACGGTGAACGGCGAAGGTGGAACCGACGAGCGTAACTACGCCATTTGGGTTGAAGGCTCCTCTGGCAAGCAGGCGGTTGCGGATATCGCTTCCGGTATTACGCTGAATGGTACCGGGGATATCGGGGTACACGTTCGCGGCAGTGCAACGGCGAATATCAATAACGACAGCAGCCCTGTCTTTAACAGCACTGACCAGATAGGTTACTTTTTATACGGTGCCAATGCAGTCGCGAACATTGGCAAGACGGAGATGAATGATAATGGCCAGACCAATACCACTATCTTCCGTGTTGCTGAAGGCGCTAAGTTTGCTGGCAACAGTAAAGACCCGATAAGCGGAGATTACTCCGATCTTAAACTGTCACTCAGCGGTAAGAACTCTGTTGGCGTACTGGGTACAGGTAACGGTACCGATGTAGTCACCGGTGAAGCGACGTTCAACGTCGGCGGTCAAGGCGCATCGGCCATTGTGATTGAAGGCGGCGCAAGC
The DNA here is from genome assembly GCF_945906775.1 of Citrobacter sp. Marseille-Q6884. Lineage (NCBI taxonomy): Bacteria > Pseudomonadati > Pseudomonadota > Gammaproteobacteria > Enterobacterales > Enterobacteriaceae > Citrobacter > Citrobacter sp. Marseille-Q6884. The sequence continues at coordinate 2,461,747 of NZ_CAMDRE010000001.1, read as the reverse complement.
GGTAATATCAGCGATAAAACCACCATCAATCTTACCGGTGTAGAAACCACTGCCGGGATTGCTGACGGCCAGGCGCATAATTTAAACGGCTCCACAAATGGTAACCCGGTAGACACCACCCTCACCTCTGACGCCAGCATTACCTCTGCGGCCAGCGGGGAAAGGGTTATCGCCTATGTCGCAAAAAATCTGGGTAATATTATTCTCAATGCGAAAGCGCTTGTGGACCTCAACAGCATCAATAGCATCGGTGTTGATGTGCAGCAAGGCGGGCGTTTAACCAATAATTCGTCCAGCGAGTTGCACGTCAGCAACGGTATCGGCGTACGCGCCTCTGGCTCCGATGCGCAGATCAAGCGACTGGGGAAAATCAAGGTTGACGATGGCACCGCAGGCGTTCTGCTGACAAACGGCGCCGATCTGGACATTACCGCCGCAGCGGGTGACTCCATCATCACCAATGGCACCGCAGACGGGATTCGCCTGGATAAGGGTGCCGGTTCACTGACGGCCCGAGGGGTTAGCATCAGCGCATTGGGGACGGGCGCAGGGATCCAGAACGACGCCAACAGCACCAATATCACGCTCAACGATGTGACCATTAATGCCAACGACGGCTCAGGTATCCGTACCAGCGTTGCGCTGAATGTAAAAGACGGTGCGGGCAACAAGCTGAATGTCACCGGCAGTGGTACCGGTTTTGCCTTTGAAGAACGCAACGGTAGCGCTGTGTCCGGCGATCTGAATATTGGTACGGGTTACACTGTACTCGTCCATAACGCGGCGGGTAATGCGACAGGCAGCGGGATCCGCGCCAATACCAGCGGTAACGTCACCACCAGCGCCGACATTACCGTGCAGGACAGCACCGGTGATTCAGCCGTTATCGCGAAAAATGTTAACTCACTGACCAACAACGGGAAAATCATCTCTAACAGCATCAATGGACCGGTGATTGATGCCAGCGGTGCAAACGGTAAAACCATTACCAATACCGGAACGATCCGTGCCGCCAGCGACACTGCCGTGGCAATTCAGTCCGGCGACGGCAATGACACCATCAATATCGACGGTATCGAAACGGTCGGCGTCATTAATACAGGCGCGGGCACCGACACCCTGAACTGGTCTAAGGGTACCTTTGCAGGCGAAATGAATTTCGCGGGAGCAAGCGGAAACAATAAAGCCAATATCGGTAACGTGGATCTGAGCAATACGCGCCATATCCTCACCGCCGCAGGCGCAGGTAACGCCCTCACCTTCACGGATACCCACGGCACGGGTGCCAAAATCGGCAGCCTGAGTGGCGATAATCTCAGCACTGGCACCAATATCGGCACAGGTTGGGACTCGCTCACACTTTCCGGCTCCCAGGCCGATATGCGCGTCGTTGATCGTCTGACGCTGGCAAGCAAAACGATCGCCGTCAACAACGGCGCCACGCTGCGTACGGGCGACCACGGTGAGGCCAGCAGTACGGCCGCCACCATTGGTGATTACAATGTCACCACCCAGGGCGCAAATAGCCGCGTGATCTTTGACACTCAGGGCGACGCCACCGCCGCGCAGATCTATAACGGCGTTATCAGCGGCGACGGCAAGTTTGAACGTGCCGCGGGCGGCACCACGATCTTCACCGCTAACAACACCTACACCGGCTCCACCACTATCGCTAAGAACAGTACGCTGCAACTGGGTTCAGGCGGGAATACCGGGGAAGTCAGCGCTGTGTCGAGTATTCTCGATGACGGCGTACTCACCATTAATCGCGCCAATAACGTCCTGCTCAACGGCATCATTTCTGGTACTGGTGCGTTACAGCAAATCGGCGGCGGGACAACACGTCTGGGCGGGAACAATGCCTATACGGGAGAGACGACCGTCACGAGCGGGGCTCTCCTGGTCAATGGTGACCAGAGCGCAGCAACGGGTATCACCACTGTCAGCAATGCTGCCACATTGGGCGGTAACGGCGTGATCGGCGGCAACGTTCTGATGAACGATGCCTCGACAATCAGCGCCGGTGACGGTGGCGCAGGCACGTTATCCATCAAGGGCAATTTGCAGCTTGGCAACAAAACGACCTCTGCTTTCGAGCTGGGTCAGGCCTATACACCGGGCGGTAAACAGAACGACCTGATTAATGTCGAGGGCAATCTGCAACTCGACGGTACGCTGGATGTCACCACATCGCAGGGCGGCAACTTCGGGCCGGGCGTATACCGTATTTATAACTACGGCGGCACCCTGGATAACCAGGGGCTGGATCTGGGCACTATCCCGGACAGTCAGGATAAGAACAACGTCTTTGTCCAGACCTCTATCGATAAGCAGGTTAACCTGGTTAACGCCAATGGTGTCACCCTGCAATTCTGGGACGGCGCGACCGTGAGCCAGAGCCACGGCGCCACCGGTATTGAAGGTGACAGTAAAATCGACGGCGGCGATGGTAAATGGATGGCAATCGGCGCTCAGGGCGACAATAACTGGACAACGGCAACCGGCGATGGCAACGCGCCATGGGCACAGAAATCGTTCGCCGTTTTCACCGGCAATGCCGGTACCGTTACCGTTGATAACGCGGCAGGTGACGTCAACTTCTCCGGGGCGCAGTTTGACGCCGATGGCTATGTCGTTAAAGGCGATGCTCTTAACGCTTACGCCACCACAGAAGATGCGACCCACGCGGGTCAAACTCCGGGCACGGGTGAACTGCTGCTGCGCGTCGGGGCCGGTGCTGCGGGACAAAATTATACCGCCACCATCGAATCCATCATTCGTGAAGCCAGTACGAACGATAAGCTGACGCTGGTGAAAACCGACCTGGGTCGCCTGATCCTGAGCGGTGATAACGAGTATCGTGGCGGAACCCGAATCGATGGCGGTACGTTGCAAATTTCTTCAGACACCAACCTCGGACAACGCGGAACGGGTCTGGAGATCAACAACGGTTCGACATTGCAATTAGGGGCTGATTTAAGCACCGATCGCACCATCACGCTGGGCGCAAATACCGATGCAGAAGTGTTCGATCTGAACTCACATCACTTCACCCCAACCGGCGATATCACCGGTGACGGCAAACTGAAAATCACCAGCAGCTCCAGCGATGCGGGCAGCACGTTAACGCTCGACAGAGCGAACAGCTACAAAGGGGAAACTGAGGTTGCCGGTACCGGGAATGCAAACAATGTGACCGTCAACGTCAGCAAGACCGGCGCTTTTGGTAGCAATGCGAGCAGCACGGTAACGGTTAACAAGGGGGCGACCGTTAACGTCAGCGGCACAGACACCAGCCTGCAATCGCTCACCATGAACATTGCCGACAGCCTGCTCACGCTGGCTGACAATGTGACCGCCGCAAGCGCGAAGCTGAATCTGACGGGTAAAGCAAAAGCGGTGTTAACTCAGGATTCTACGGCGGGTGACGCGACGGTTAACGTCGGGAAAGACAGTACGCTGGCGCTGGAAGACAATGCCAGCGGCGGTACCGCCGATGTCACCAACAGCGGGCTGATGACGTTTGCCGATCTGGCGATGGCGGAAAACACCGTCGTTAAAAATCAGGCTGGCGGCCGGGTTGATATCAGCGCGGTGAACAGCGCAACATCTATCGGTTCGCTGTCTGGCGCAGGTAACGTTGAGCTGGGTAATAAATCCCTGTCTCTGGGTAACCTGAACTTTGATGACACCATCAGCGGTGTCATCAGCGGGAATGACGGCAATCTGGTGAAAATCGGTACCGGCACGTTGACGCTGGAAGGTGACAACACCTATACCGGCACGACGGATGTCGATCAGGGCGTGCTGCTGGTGAACGGTAATCAGTCTGCCGCGACCGGGCAGGTCACGGTGAAATCCGGGGCGACGCTCGGGGGTAACGGCATTATCGGTGGCGCGGTCGATGTACTGGATAACGCGCATATCACCGCCGGTGCCGCCATCAACAGCGTGGGTAAATTGACCACCGGTTCTCTGACGCTCAGCGATAACGCCCAACTGGATTATCAATTTGGTCAGGCCTATACCCCGGGTGGGGCCTTTAACGACCTGATTAATGTCAACGGCGATCTGATTCTGGATGGCAAACTCAACATTGAGACTTCGCCAGGCGGAAGCTTCGACGTGGGTGTTTACCGCGTGATTAACTACACCGGCACATTAACCAACAATGTCATGGACATTGCTAACGCGCCGGAAGCCGCAGACAGCCTGTATGTACAAACTTCGGTGAAAAATCAGGTCAACCTGGTTAATCATGCCGGGCTGACGCTACGCTTCTGGGACGGCACCGGCGGTGAAAATGGCGAACTGAAAAACAACGGTGTCATCAACGGCGGTGACGGCATCTGGCAATCCAGCCAGGGGAATGACAACTGGACGACGGATGAGTCAACACCAGAAGGCGCGCTGAACGCACCGTTTACCGATGCGGCATTCGCTGTCTTCCAGGGTGAAGCAGGCAACGTGACCGTTGATAACAGCAAAGGCGACGTGATCATCAGCGGTGCGCAGTTCGCTACTGACGGTTATCGCGTGGGGGGTGAAGCCATCACCACCGATACAGCCGATACGCTGATTCGCGTCGGCGACGGCACGGTTGACGGCATCAACTATACCGCCACCATCGACAGTGTGATTCGCGGAACTGGCGGACTGAACAAAGGCGATCTCGGCACGCTGATCCTGACTGGCGACAACACCTACAGCGGTGGCACCACCATCACGTCAGGCACATTACAAGTGGCGGGCGATACCAACCTCGGCGCGGCAGATACCGGGATCACCTTCAATGGCGGTACGTTGAAATACGGTGACGCGTTCAATACCGCGCGTCAGATCATGCTGGAGTCTGGCGGCGGAACCTTCGATACCAACGGTTTTGACGTTTCACTGCTGACTGAAGTGGAAGGTGAAGGCCAACTGACCAAGACCGGCAAAGGCTCACTGACGCTGACGCAGGATAACACCTACACTGGCGGCACCACCATTGCGCAGGGCGTATTGCAGTTAGGTAACGGCGGTAATATCGGCAGCGTACAGGGCGATATCGTTGATAACGGCGTGCTCAATATCAATCGTGCCAATACCCTGACGTTAACCGGTAACATCAGCGGCACTGGACAGCTGTACCAGTCCGGCAGCGGCACCACCGTTCTGCAAGGTTCCAATACCTACAGCGGTGAAACCCTGATTGCCAACGGCGTACTCCAGGCCGGTAACACCGACACGCTGAGCGCCGCATCGCATCACTATGTAGCGACGGGTACCACGCTGGATACGCAGGGTTACAACCAGACGGTCGCGGGACTGGACAATGGCGGTGACGTCTCGCTCATTGGGCAGCAGGTAGGCTCAACGATCACCGTCAAAGGCGATTACCGGGGTGAAAACGGGACGCTGAACATTGCAGCAACGCAGAACGCCAGCGGCGCAGGCATCGCGGATCGCCTGATTATTGATGGCGGTAAAGCCAGCGGAAGCACCCTGCTGAATATCGATGGTTCAGGTTTGGGAGCCCCGACGGTCGGTGACGGGATTGAAGTGGTAACGGCGCTCAATGGCGCGACGACCACGGCGCAAACGTCACGGGATGCATTCCATCTTGCCTCTGATCGCATGGCTGCGGGTGCCTTTGAGTACCAGTTGCAAGCCGGGAACGCGCAAGGCCAGGGTGAAAACTGGTACCTGAGAAGCGAATACCGTCCAGAAACCATGCTGTACTCCGGTCTTGCCAGCGTTGTGCGCCAGGGCGACCTCAGTCTGTTGGGTAACATGCATCAGCGTATGGGTGATGATGTTAAACCGGGCTTTGATGAGGACAACCGTGCGTGGGCCAGAATGCTCGGTTACTCCGGTAAAACCAAACTGGATGATGCGGCAGGCACGCAAACCAGTTCGCATACCATGGGTATCCAGGTCGGCGTCGATATGCTTGGCAATGAAAACTGGAAAGCCGGTCTCTATACCAGCGTTATGGATATCGACAGTAACGTGCAGGGCACGAAAAACGGTAGCAACGGTAAAGGCGGCAACATCGACGATAACGGGTTCTATGTCGGCGGCTACGCCACCTGGTTCTCCGGTAACGGCATGTATGTTGATAACGTTCTGCAGTACGGTAACCACAAGTCCCGTTTGTCCGCAAACGGTAATAACGGTTCCTACACGGTGAAAGGAAACACGCTGACGGCGTCGACGGAAGTGGGCAAATCCTTCCGCTTAGGTGCCAGCGCCTGGAGCCTTGAACCGCAGGCGCAATTGATTTACCAGTACAGCGATTTCGATAACAGCACGTTGGATGGCGAAACCAAAACGAAGGTTAAACTGGATACTGCAGATTCGTTTACCGCGCGTCTGGGTGTGCGTCTGGTCGGTGACTACGATACCAATCATGGCAAATTCCAGCCTTATGGCCGGGTAAACGTCTGGCAGGGGCTTGGGTCAAAAGACAAAACGCACTTTAGCAATGCGGTGACAACCACGACGCTGGAATCGTCTCAACAGTACTCCAGCACCGAAGTTGCAGCCGGTCTGACCTGGTCTATCGACAGAAACCTGCAGGTCTACGGTGAATTGGGTACGCAGTTCAGCAATGGCGGCAGTAAATCTCAGGTTGAAGCCCCGGTTAATGCCTCAATTGGCTTTAAGAAATCGTTTTAATTTAACGTAAACGAAACCCGCCCCCTGTATTCACAGGGGGCTTTTTTTTGCGTGTCCGTTTGTTCTCAGAGAACACAGCCTGATGGCGCTGCGTATATCAGGTCTGGGCGAGTGACATGAGGCGTTGTCGGTCGGATACCGGGCAGGCGCTATCTGGCAACACCGAAAAATAAACAACCGGAGGTACGTCAAAACAAGGAGGGATTAACGATTATGCTGCAGTAACAGTGCGGGAATGTCTTCGGCCATGACCGGAGGAGAGATGTGAAACCCTTGAATTTTATCACAGCCAATCTGCGTCAAACGTTCCAGCTGCGACTGGGTTTCTACCCCTTCCGCCAGCACTTCAATACCAAAGTTGTGAGCTAATGAAATAATACCCTCAACGATTTTTGTTGATTTGGTATCCGGCTCAATACCCGCGACAAACTCTTTATCAATTTTTAAGGTATCGAAGGGATATTTTAACAGGTAGTTGAGGTTAGCGTGTCCGGTACCAAAATCATCCAGCGCGAGTTCTACCCCCATCGCTTTCAGTTCCGTCATATTTTTCGCCGCTATCTGACTGTCACACAGCGGCGACGTTTCCGTGACTTCTATTTGACATCGATGAGCCGGAAGCCCGGAAGCGGCGAGATTTTGTTTCACCCGTTGTGGTAACAACGGGTCACTAAATTCAAGCGCAGAAATATTTACCGATAACAAAATGGGATCAGGCCAGGTGGCTGCGACATCCCAGGGAGGATTGGTGACCATATCTTCGATGGAAAACATATTGCCGGTGTTTTCCAGTAACGTAATAAATATATCAGGAGAGATCATGCCCATTTGAGGGCTATTCCAACGCATGAGTGCTTCAAACCCGCTAATACTCTGGGTCCGCAAATTGAAAATCGGCTGATAAACCATATAAAGTTGAGTGGTATTCAACGCCTTTTCAAGCGCAATTAACACCTCACTGGAATTAAACATTCCCCCTCTCCCTCTACAAATCCTATAAATAAAAAACCAGTCGAAATCACTCCCACGTTGTATCTACTTTTAGAGGTATTACATCAGAAAAGAATGGCCCGGTTAGGGTAAAAAAGACAAACTGTGTGTAAACCTGACAATCAACTTATTCAAATCAGACGTGTTTGCGAGCCCCAGCTTGGTCACGACCCGCATCTTATGGGCCTGAATCGTTTTATAGTTCAGGCTCACCAGCTCCGAAATTTCCCTGGCGGTATAACCATTAACCAGCAGGTTCAGGATCTGTTGTTCTCTTTCAGTTAATCTTTTCTGCGAACGATAAAGCCGGGGATTCCATTTCCCGGCAGCTAACGTGGCTAATTGACTGAAATCGCGCAACGGCGATTTTTCAGTCAATACAATTGCTTTCTCAACATATAATAATTCAACACATAATTTCGCCACCAAACTATCAGCAACAATCACGATGACATTATTATAAAATTTGAACCGGTTTTTATTCAAAAACTGTACAATCGCAGAACACGGTTGTTCGTTGTTAATGATATTAAAAACCATTGTCTGATGCTGACACATTGATGATTGCTGCAACACATCCTCAAACTGGAATGTTTTTATCGGTACATGTTTGCTTGCCAGATAGGCGGACATTCCGCTACCCACAAAATTATCACTGCCACACATCAACATCCTGTTCACCGTTCCTTATAAGCTTCTAATCTTGTTATTCATTAAAAATTTAATGATTATTTTCTCTACTTCAGCCTCTTCGCGATGGTTCTTAAAATCAAACCCGCACGATATCTGATAACAGGAGTACAGCTGATTATCCTCATCAAACTCGTTGATCATGACAACATCAATCACTTTCAAATCCAGCTGTAAACTGCCAAACGTATCAAAGTCCAGAGTGGCACTTTTAATCACCGCGTCTTTATAAAGAAAACGGGCATTCACATCTTTAACAATTAATGCGCAACCGCCCTGAGAGATATTTTTAATCTTGAGCGAGTAGTTTTCTCCGTTCTTGTAGCGACCAAAACAGAAAAAGTCGTACCCCTTCAAAAAAGAGAAACGCTGATTTTGTCGCTGCTGAGCAAAGAAAATCATATCCGGGATAGAGTAAGACAATCCTGCTTCTGCCCCTGCAACTGATGTCTCTTCGAGTCGGGCACTAAACTTCACAATTCCACTATCACTGTGCAGGATAAAGTATTGGACCTTTTCAGGGACGATGTCTCCCTGCCAGGAGATCACAAAACGTTCGAAATCCACCTTCTCCAGCTGCGTGATAACATTGCTGTTCTCACATAAGACTTCCAGTTTCGTCTTCTTTTGCAGCTCTTCGCGAAGGATTGCTATGATTTCAAACTTATTGTCCTTTGCTAATCCAAAACTCATTCTAAAACCCTTACTTCCATATTTAAGAGATGTCCCGGTTTGTGAGAACACACAAAACGCGAGATCAGCATCCACCCCTGGTGCTTAATTACCATAGTGGATTCCATGTCAAACTGTGCGTGAAAAATTAAGTTTTTAACTATCTTTAGCCTTCGATTGATACGTAAAAACATTTGATGCAGCTTAATTCTAGCTTAAGCCTTGCCTAAAACCATGTGAACTTGCGCATTATCTATAACAAAAAAGAATAATAAGGCATTTTAAATTCAGATTTGGAAATAAAAAATAGCAAGAATTGTTTAGAAAAAAAATAGAAAAAGAGCGGTGGTTACGGGCGGCCTCTATAAACCCGGCGTCGCACGTTATCACTGGCGGGATGGCAGATACTTACAGCACTTTATCATTAACGAATAATATAATCGTAACGATTTATTTTTACAAAAAAGAACAGTTTAAATTTTGGATATATTTTAAAAATATTTAACTTAAGGCATAAAAAAGCCAGCATCGTGCTGGCCCGGTAATTACCGAATAATTAACAGAGGCATATTTCGTACGTAAGTAAAACCAACATATAACCCCTTTAGAAAAGGGGTTATAACTATACCCAGCCGTTATTTTGCACAATGTCGGTGTAGCCACATCAGTTTATACGCTGCCGGAATGATAAATAACGAGAGTAATGGTGCGGTGATCATGCCGCCAATCATCGGCGCAGCAATTCGGCTCATGACTTCAGAGCCAGCACCTGTTCCCCACAAAATAGGGAGCAGACCCGCAATAATCACCGCCACGGTCATCGCCTTAGGACGTACACGAAGCACGGCCCCGTGGTACAACGCCTCATCCAGTTTATCCGCCGTAAAGGTTTGTGGGTTTTCCAGCGCAGGCTCAGCCTCAATGGCATGGCGCAGGTACATCAGCATTACCACGCCAAACTCGGCGGCAACGCCGGCCAGCGCGATGAACCCCGTCCCGGTCGCCACTGATAAATGGAACCCCATCCAGTAGAGAAACCAGATCCCCCCCACCAGCGCGAAGGGCACGCTGGTAATGATCAACAATGCTTCGCCAACGCGGCGGAATGCCAGATAAAGCAACACGAAGATGATCATCAACGTCATGGGGACCATCAGTTTCAGCTTATGACTGGCACGCTCAAGCAACTCAAACTGACCAGAAAACGCCACGCTGGTGCCGGGCTTTAACTGGACGTTTTCGGCAATCGCTTTTTTCAGGTCGTTCACCACTGAGACCATGTCGCGATCGCGGGCATCGATATAGATCCAACTGGTCGGTCGTGCGTTTTCGGTTTTCAGCATCGACGGTCCCGAAACGACTTTCACATCCGCCACATCGGCCAGCGTAATCTGTTGCTTCATCGGCGTCAGGATCGGCAAATGTCGCAATGTTTCCGGGCTGTCGCGGTAGCTTTGCGGATAGCGAAGATTGATCGGATAGCGTGCAATCCCTTCGACCGTTTCCCCCACCATCGCGCCCCCGACTGCGGAGGTGATAAACAACTGCACATCACCTACGGTCATGCCATACCGTGCGGCCTTTTCGCGGTTAATATCCACGCTGAGATAGCGACCGCCTTCCAGCCGCTCAGCCAGTGCGGAAGTCACTCCAGGCACGGTTCTGGCTACCTCTTCGATTTGCTCTGCCGTGGCATCGATATCCGACAGTACAGTACCGGAAACTTTGATACCGATAGGACTTTTGATCCCGGTCGAAAGCATATCTATACGGTTACGAATAGGCGGAACCCAAAGATTCGCCAGCCCCGGTAAGCGTACCGTTTTATCCAGCTCCTCGATGATTTTGTCCATCGTCATGCCCGGCCGCCATTGATCCTGCGGCTTCAGTTGGATCGTGGTTTCAACCATTTCCAGCGGGGCGGAATCCGTTGCCGTTTCAGCCTTGCCGGTTTTACCGAACACGCGCGCCACTTCCGGCACCGTCATGATCAGCTTGTCGGTTTTTTGCAGCATATCCGCCGCCTGCGCCGCAGAGATCCCCGGCAGGGTTGATGGCATATACAGCAGGTCGCCTTCGTTGATCTGCGGTAAGAACTCCCCGCCGACTTTATTTAGCGGCCAGAGAACCGTCAGGATCGACAGTGCCGCCACCAGAAGGGTGAGTTTCGGCCAGTGCAGCACCTTCAGCAGCAGAGGATGGTAAATTCGGATCAGAAAACGGTTGAGCGGATTACTGCTCTCAGCCGGGATTTTGCCACGGATCCAGAATCCCATCAGGATTGGGATCACCACGATTGCCAGCAACGCCGCGCCCGCCATGGCATAGGTTTTGGTAAAGGCCAGCGGACCAAACAGCCGCCCTTCCTGCCCCTCCAGCGTGAAAATAGGAATAAACGACAAGGTGATAATCAGCAAACTGATAAACAGTGCCGGGCCGACTTCCACGGAGGCATTGGTGATCACCTGCCAGCGCGTGGCGTTATCGAGTTTTTCTCCCGGATGCTGATGCTCCCACTCTTCCAGCCGTTTGTGCGCGTTTTCAATCATCACGATGGCGGCATCCACCATTGCTCCGACCGCAATGGCAATCCCGCCAAGCGACATGATATTGGCGTTCAGTCCCTGAAAATGCATCACGATAAAGGCAATACACAGCCCCAGCGGCAGAGAAATGATCGCCACCAGCGCTGAGCGGATGTGCCACAGGAACAGCGCACATACCAGCGCCACAACGATAAATTCTTCCAGCAGCTTATAGCTCAGGTTATCAATGGCGCGATCGATGAGTTGGCTACGATCGTAGGTTGTCACGACCTCAACCCCTTCCGGCAGGCTGCTTTTCAATGTTTCGAGTTTCGCCTTAACGGCCGAGATCACCTCACGCGCATTTTTACCGGAACGCAGAATCACCACGCCACCCGCCACTTCGCCTTCGCCATTCAGCTCAGCAATACCCCGGCGCATCTCCGGCCCAATCTGAACTCGCGCAACATCACGCAGATACACCGGAACACCGTCAGCCCCTGATTTCAGCACAATGTTGTTAAAGTCATCGAGGGTTTGCAGATACCCGCTGGCACGAACCATGTATTCCGCTTCCGCCATCTCCACGGACGAGCCGCCCGCTTCCTGGTTAGACGCATCCAGCGCAGATTTCACTTCAGCAAGGCTGATGCCATATTGTGTCAGCTTCATGGGATCGATAAGGACCTGATACTCTTTAACCACGCCCCCAACCGAGGCCACTTCCGCGACGTTAGGGATGGTTTTTAACTCATATTTTAAAAACCAGTCCTGCAGCGAGCGTAATTCAGCCAGATCGTGTTTCCCGCTGCGATCCACCAGGGCATATTCGAATATCCAGCCAACGCCAGTGGCGTCCGGTCCCATTTCCGCACTGACACCAGCCGGTAATTTCCCCTGCACCTGGTTGAGATATTCCAGTACGCGGGAGCGTGCCCAGTAAGGGTCGGTGCCATCCTCAAAAATGACATAGACGTAAGAGTCGCCAAACTGCGAAAAACCCCGCACCGTTTTCGCCCCCGGCACCGACAGCATGGTAGTGGTGAGTGGATACGTCACCTGGTTTTCAACAATTTGCGGCGCCTGACCGGGATAGCTGGTTTTGATGATCACCTGCACATCAGAGAGATCCGGCAAGGCATCGACAGGCGTGTTAATGATGGTCCACGTTCCCCAGATACTGACAAACAGCGCCCCCATCATCACCAGAAAACGGTTAGCGACAGAGCGGCGGATAATCCATTCAATCATTTGTCATATCCTCAGTGTGCGTGGGTCGCCTGGGCAGGCATAACCGGCATTGTGGCCGCATCTGCAGTGCCCTTTTTCTGAGCGCGCATACGGTCAAGCGCACCGGCGATATTCGCCTCGGAATCGATGAGGAACAGACCGCTGGAAACCACTTTTTCCCCTTCGGTCAGGCCGGAGCGGATCGCCGTTACCCCCTGAGATTCATGGAAAACAGCAACCTGCTTAGGCACAAAGCGCCCTTCGCTATCCACGGTTATCACCCGTTGCTCGCTGCCGGTATCAATCAGTGCTTTTGACGGGATCAGCAACATTGGCTCACTTTGCGTTTTCAACTTCAGATACGCATTCATTCCCGGTTTGAGCGCCTCATCGGAGTTATCAACCTGCAAGCGCAACTGGAGGGTTCGCGTTGTGGCATCGACGCTCGGCAAGAGGCTCCACTTGCTAATGGTGAAGGGCTTATCAGGCCACGCGGGAACGGTGATGGTAAACTGTGAGGCGTCTTTAATCAGCCAGGCGATGGATTCAGGAACGGATGCACTGACCCACACCGGGTCCATGCCCTGAATTTTCGCGACCACGTTATCTTTTGAAATGTTCATCCCTGTACGCAAATCAAATGCGGTAATCACCCCATCAATCGGCGCTCTCAGAATGAAGCGGGTCTGAATTTTACGCGTGGAGATTAAGCGCTGAATGTCTGCCTCTGGCATACCGGCCAGACGTAATCGTTCCAGAATACCCTCCACCTGAGTTGTGGTACCGCCCGTTTCACGCAACAACAAATATTCACTCTGCGCTTCAACCCAATCCGGGATTGTCAGTTCAATCAGCGGCGCGCCTTTTTTAATTTTGTCGCCCACGGTAAGCGGATAGACCTTCTCAATAAACCCAGCGGAGCGCGCCTGCACAATGACAAACTGGTATTCGTTATAACTGACATTTGCCGGGAAAGTTTGCGCATATTGTAGAGAACCACGGCGCACGGGTTCCGTTTTTAACCCCAGATTCTGAGTCTGAGTCGGATCGATGCGGACACCCGGCGCAGCATCGCCTGCGCTCTCTTCATCGGCATATTTCGGGATCAGATCCATATCCATAAACGGTGATTTACCCGGCTTGTCAAAGCGCGTATTGGGATACATTGGGTCATACCAGAACAGGACTTTTCGCGTTTCTTTTTGCGGCGCAGATGCCGTATCAGCGGCAACATTTGCTGATGAAAAATAGCTATAAATACCAACAGAAAGAACCCCGCCGGCAACCATACTGGCGAGAACAAGCGCGGTATTTTTAATTTTTAAAGACGCCATAGTGATTTCCATTGCGCGAGTGTCTCACCCGCGTTCCGGGGAACACGGGCAAGGATAAAAAGACGTTATTTACTGATGTGAATATCACGTAGCACGGAGAGATTTCCCTGCTGAACAAAAGTAAAAGCCACCTTATCGCCAGGCTTAATATCATCGGCGCGGGTATCAGCAACCTGCGTAAAACGCATGGTCATTGCGGGCCAGTTCACGGCCGGAATAGGATCGTGTTTGATGGTGATTTTTTTGCTTTCTGCATCAATCGATTCGATGACACCGATCGCACTGATGACTTGTTCCTGCTGGGCAGCGGGCGCCATATTCATCATGTCACCATGCTGGTGCTCATTGGCCTGGGCGTTCAACATGACCACAGAAAAAAGACCCAACAGCGCGGCTTTAGCAGTAATTTTCATACATCATTCTCCTGAGTAGTTATTCCGCCCAACCGCCGCCTAAAGCAGCAAACAGCTTAATTTCATTAACTTGTTGGGCGTAGTTAAGATCGAGCAGCGATTGCTGCGTTGCGAATAAAGAACGTTCCGCGTCCAGTACTTCGATATAGCTGACGGCGCCATTCTGATAGAGCGCTCTGGCGCGTTGCAGGGTGATTTGCAGCGAGGCCAGATAACGTTGCTGGGCGGTAATTTGGTCGGCAAGGCTTTGGCGCAACGCCAGGGCATCCGCCACCTCTTTGAAGGCATTTTGAATTTTTTGCTCGTAATTCACCACCGACTGCCGCTGGCGAATCTCTGCCAGATCGAGATTGGATTGATTACGTCCAGCGTTAAAAATCGGGATGTCTATTTTCGGGATAAAATTCCACATGCCGCTGGCCGCATTAAATAAACTGGAGAGGTCGCTACTGCTACCGGAGACAGAACTGGTCAGCGTAATGGACGGGAAAAATGCCGCACGCGCAGCGCCAATATTGGCATTCGCCGCCATTAACCCATGCTCAGCTTCCATAATATCCGGGCGTTGCAGGAGGATGTGCGATGAGAGCGCTGGCGGTAACTTCACCGGCTTTATATCGCCGTGGCTGCGCGCCTGATCGTCCGGTAATTTCCCGTAGGTCCCCAGCAACAGTTGTAATGCATTATTCGCCTGCGCCAGTTCGCCTTTACGTTTTGCGATATCGCTGCGTGTGCTTTCAATCACGCCCCGCGCCTGTTCCAGCGCCAGCACGTTGGTGCTACCGGTTAATAGCTGTTTCTCAACAAAAGCGTAAGAGCGCTGATAGTTTTGCAGCGTTTCTTGCGCAATTTGCAGTTGCGCATACGCCAGGCGCTGGTTGAAATAACTTTGCGATACATTGGAGATCAATAAAATATGCACAGCCCGCTGCGCTTCTTCGCTGGCAAAGAAGTTCTGCCGGTCAGCTTCACTCATATTTTTTAACCGGCCAAAGAAATCCAGATCGAAACTCAGATTGAGTCCGGCTTCAAATTCCCGGTTAGTGCTGGAATCGCCTTTTAATTTACCGCTGTATGTCCCGCTGGAGCCTGCATTCACCTGCGGGTAGCGGTCTGCATCCGTCACGCCATATTGCGCCCTCGCTTCCTGCACCTTAAGGGTCGCCATGCGCAAATCACGGTTATTCACTAACGCTTCACGAATCAGCGCCTTCACCTGTTCATCGACGAAAAAGGTGCGCCAGCCCGTGTCCTGATACCCCTGGGGGGCCGAAACCAACGCGTTCTGACTTAAGGAGAATTGTTGCGGCACAGGCAATGCCGGACGCTGATAGTCCGGCGCCAGTGAACATCCGGCCAACACAAAGATAGCGCTGAGGGTAAGGCGTTTAAATTTGCACATAGTTCTTCTCGTCCAAAGTGGACCGATAACCATTAAATAAGTGTGAATTTATCGTCTTGTACCTTACCCAACTGACTCTGTTTAACCGGTGACAGGAAAATGACAAAACTGTCATTTTCCCAATAACTCATTGCTATCCGATCCGGCTTCTCTAGAATTGAAAGCCCGCACAACCGGTGCGTGAAGGAGAATGTATGAAGATTTTGATCGTTGAAGATGAGAAAAAAACCGGTGAATACCTGACTAAAGGCCTGACAGAAGCAGGTTTTGTCGTGGATTTAGCGGATAACGGTCTGAACGGATATCACCTGGCCATGACAGGTGATTACGACCTGCTCATTCTCGACATCATGCTGCCGGACGTGAACGGTTGGGATATTGTGCGGATGTTGCGCACCGCCAACAAAGGCATGCCGATCCTTCTCCTCACGGCGTTAGGTACGATTGAACATCGGGTCAAAGGTCTGGAATTGGGCGCGGATGACTATCTGGTGAAACCTTTTGCCTTTGCTGAACTGCTGGCGCGCGTCAGAACGCTGTTACGACGAGGCGCGGCGGTGATTGTCGAAAGCCAGTTTCAGGTAGCGGATTTAATGGTCGATCTGGTCAGCAGAAAAGTCACCCGCAGCGGGGCGCGCATTACCCTCACCAGTAAAGAGTTTACGCTGCTTGAGTTTTTTCTGCGCCATCAGGGAGAAGTGCTGCCCCGTTCGCTGATCGCCTCCCAGGTCTGGGATATGAATTTTGACAGCGACACCAACGCCATTGACGTCGCCGTTAAGCGCCTGCGAGCCAAAATTGATAATGATTTTGAACCGAAGCTGATCCAGACCGTACGCGGCGTGGGATACATGCTAGAGGTACCGGATGACCATTAAACGCTTGCAACGCCCTTTCTCGCTGGCGACACGTCTGACTTTCTTTATCAGCCTGGCAACCATCGCCTCATTTTTCGCCTTCGCCTGGATAATGATCCACTCAGTGAAAGTCCATTTCGCTGAACAGGATATTAATGACTTAAGAGAGATCAGTACCACGCTGGAGCGTATTCTTAATCATCCCGACGAGCCTGAGTCCCGCCGACTGGAAACGTTAAAAAATGTGGTTGCCGGGTATTCCAACGTGATTATTTCCCTGGAAGACGCCAACCAAAAAGCCCTTTTCCATTCGCCTGGCGCGCCGGATCTGCGTCCGTTTATCGCCAGCGCAACGCCGGATAAAAACGCGCAGCGCAATAACGTCTTTTTATTATCCGGTCCAACGCTGAACACCGAGGGGCATGCTCACGGGCAGAAGCCGCCCTCAAGCTGGCGAATGATTCGTTTGCCAATCGGCCAACTCCCCGATGGCAAAGCGGCCTATACGTTGTATATGGCGTTATCGATAGATTTCCATCTGCACTATATTAACGACCTGAAAAATAAATTAATTATGTCGGCATCGTTGATCAGCATGATGATCATTTTTATCGTGCTGTTTGCCGTCTATAAAGGCCACGAACCCATTCGTAACGTCAGCCGCCGCATTCAAAACATTACCTCGAAAGATCTGGATGTGCGTCTGGATCCGCAGGCCGTACCGATTGAACTGGAGCAACTGGTTGAGTCGTTTAACCATATGATTGAGCGCATCGAAGATGTGTTTAAACGCCAGTCCAATTTCTCTGCGGATATCGCCCATGAGATCCGCACCCCGATCACCAACCTGGTGACACAAACGGAAATCGCGCTCAGCCTGCCCCGCAGCCAGAAAGAGCTGGAAGATGTGCTCTATTCGAACCTTGAAGAGTTTGGTCGCATGTCGAAAATGGTGAGCGATATGCTGTTCCTCGCGCAAGCGGACAACAATCAGCTGATCCCGGAAAAAACAGCGCTCAATCTGGCCGATGAAGTCAGCAAAGTGTTCGATTTCTTCGAAGCGTGGGCGGAAGAACGCGAGGTCAGTTTGCGCTTTGAAGGCCGCGCGTGCTGGGTCTCCGGCGATCCATTGATGTTACGCCGGGCGATGAGCAACCTGCTTTCCAACGCCATGCGTTACACCCCAAAAGGCGAGTCTGTGGTTGTGCGGGTGAAAGAGGCGGACGAACAGGTACAGATCGTCGTTGAGAATCCCGGTCCTCAGATAGCCGCAGAACATCTTCCCCGGCTCTTCGACCGTTTTTATCGGGTAGACCCATCACGACAGCGTAAAGGCGAAGGCAGCGGCATTGGCCTCGCCATTGTGAAATCCATTGTCACAGCCCATCAGGGGAAAGTCTCCGTCACATCTGACCCACGCGTAACCCGCTTTATTTTGACACTGCCAAAACATGCGATGTAATCCCTCCCAATGGCGCTGATGCGCCATTTTCTGATTACGTGGGTTTTCTTTTTATTATTCTCTGACACAACCGTCATAATCCTGTCACGTCGTTGAGCGTACCGGTTAATTATAATTTCTTCCGTAAACCCACATCGGAGAAATATGATGAACAAGTTGACGTCCTTTTTAGCTATTGCGTTTTTTATCTCTGCTGGCGTGAATGCTGCAGAAACAACCGAAACCCATCAACAAGCCGCCATGGTTCATGAAACGGTAAATAACAGCGGTGCATCTGCACATCAGCAAATCGCGCAGAAACATGAAATGTTGGCGCATCGCAATAACCCTGCCTCCATTATTGCCCCCTCTTTTTCACAAATGGATGAACATGAAAAAGCGATGGTCGTCCACCAGTCGATGAATAATGGCCATGCTTATGCGCATGAGTTAGAAGCGGAAAAACACCGCGAGCGTATCCCGGCCCAAGGATAATCGGCAACCGGTAGCGTACCAGGGACGCAGCAACTCTTTGTGAGACAATGCGCGCCCATCACTGATTAAGTCACTCTTGCAGGCTTGCCCACTCGCAAGCCTGTATTTTTTCTCTCTCCCCCTTATTAATGTCAATATTAATATTTCATTAAACAATCACAACAAAAAGTTAAATACATCCAGAACTATAATTCGTTTGTATAAAATACGTAAATCATCCGTTTACTATTTTGTCTATGTTATTAAAAACAACCACGATATAAATATAAATTAGGAATCCCCCTGGTATGCGTTATTGATATTTAATGGGAGACTGCCGTTGTCATAAACATGACATGAAGAAAGTTAGTATTCCTATAAATAAATTCAATGATGATAGTGAGTAACAGAATGAAAAAACGTCTGCTGGCCATCTTTGTCCTGGGTCTGACAACCGCCACAACGGCATGCGCAATTACCCCGGCAATGCAGAAGAAATATGAACGCTCAGGGTGTACACAGGCGAGTGAACTCAACGGCTGCGATGTGAATAAATCCTATGAGTGGAACCGTGATCATGGATTTATCGAGAGCGCTGACAGTCATCAAAACCGTCATCACCGTCATGGCGATGACCGCCAGAATGGCAGCCATCACGATCAGGCCGAAAGGAATGACGCGTTCACCGGGAACTACGTTGCAAAATTCGAGAACGGTCAGCGCAGCGTCGATATTCACATTGAAGATTCCGCTGTCTACGTAAACGGTAATGAGGTACGTGACGTCAATACCTATAACGATACGATGACCTTCCGCGTTGGCTACGCCACTTACACCCTTAAAGCGAATGGTCGCGGTAACTGGAATGATCCTGATTCCGGCAACGCTGGCAAAATTGTGCGTGAATAACGGATGACACCGCAATGAAAAAGCTGATATCTGCAATGGTCATCATGGCCAGCCTGGCAGGCTGTGCTGAACATCCGTATCTGTCTGCCGCCGCTGCGGGCGTCGGTGCGGCAGCGGTTGCCACAGCAATTGCTAACCACAAGAATCGCGAAAAAGAACACGACCGTGAAGAGCGCGAGCAGCGTGAACAGCGTGAAAACCAGCACGCGTGGCGGCATAACCACCATCATTCCGATGATGACAGTCGTTACTATCACCGCTGAGTGGCGATGTTGAGCCAACAAAAAAGAGCGCTGAAATTCAGCGCTCTTTATTTTCCATTCAATACCAATCGCTATATCTCTAAATACAGAATAAGAACATCGAAAGAACCCATTTTATTGAATGATTGTTCGCTGGAACTGATTCACATAACCTTGATCTGGTCACTTCTTAGGCAGCCTCTAAATTCGCTACACTCAAGCTAGGGGTAAACAAACAAGAGGTGGTGAATATGTATCGCTCAATTCTGGTGCCGATTGATATCTCTGAAGCCGATTTAACTCGCCATGTTATTCCGCAGGTTGAGGCGCATGCCAAAGCCGCCAAAGTCCATTTCTTAGCCGTGATACCTACCGTGCCGTTCTATGCCTCGCTGGGGCTGGCCTACTCCAACGAGTTTCCAGACAGGAGCGGCCTCCAGGCTAAGGCCACTGAAAAGCTGGAAGAGATTATTAAGCAATTCAATATCCCGGCAGGCAGGACGCAGTCGCATGTTGTGTACGGGCCGCCGAAAGATCAAATCCTGAAGGTGGCGGAAGCGGTAGACGCCGAACTCATTATTATTGCTTCGCATAAACCCGGTATTAGCACTTATCTACTGGGTTCAACGGCCTCCGCAGTGGTTCGCCATGCAAAATGCCCGGTACTTGTGGTGCGGTAATGTTGTGTACGGATACGGGAGCCAGGCGGCTCCCGTTGTTATCTGCTCGCTGTACACAAAGTAAGTTTCAACTCAGGATATTTCCTGCTCGACTAACGGGAAATACTCCTGCCGGCTCGTCGGGTGCGAGGTTGTGATCCGCTCTTTTGGTTTGCTATGCAGATCTGTCGCGACAGCGACCTGTTTCTCTGACACCAGCGTTTCGATAGGGACAGGTTTACCAATATAGTAACCCTGCAGCCAGCCCACCCCCATATCGATGAGCATCTTCTCAATTTCCTGGTTTTCAACAAACTCAGCCACAACGTCCATATTTTTGAGTTTTGCCACCTCGCAAAATGATCGCACGGCGCACCGGCTGAACTCATCCTCAAGAATGTTGCGAATAAAAGATCCGTCAATTTTCAGGATATCCGCTTCCAGCATGCGGAGTCGCGAGTAGCTGGAAGAGCCAGTACCAAAATCATCAATCGCCACTTTAGAGCCTGCTTTACGCAATGTTCTCAACACATCAATTACGTTGGCGTTATCAATGATGTCAGACTCAACAACTTCGAAAATAATCCGTTCAGGAGAGATGGCATATTTTTCAAACAAGGTGAACACGTTATCAAGGAAATCGGCTTTATTGAGCGAGTCCGGCGTCAGGTTAATCGAAAAATGGCTGTGTGGATTAGTATCACGCTGTGACTGCATAAAGCAAAATGTCTGCTCGATCACTGTGATATCAAGGGCTGGCAGTAACCCGGCTTCACGCGCCACCGGCAAGATAGTATCCGGGAACACTAACTTACCGTCCTTCGTTTTCATCCGAATAAGTATTTCGTGATAACGCGTAAGCCCCTCACTCGAAATAACAGGCTGAACAACCAGCATTGTTGATAAGATGGGCTGAGCCATCAGTACAAAAGATTGCCTGTCGATCGACTTTTGTAACACGTGACGAATAACAGCCTCACTCACAATGTTATCACCAGGCGGCAGTGGGTTAAGCAACAGTGGCCGCCCCTGCATTAAAGAAATATAACTTTGCGTATTAAGCAGCTTAATGGCTTGCGACAAATTTTTGATCAACGCTTTATCACTGGTGTAGGCCAGACCGCAGGATAACCCCAGTTTGTACTCCTTCCAGTTAAAACGAAAAGCATTCAGTAGCTTATAAAAACCCGGAATATCAGGCATCGCATCAAAACGTACGATCATTCCGTGCCCCGGGGTGTAATAAACCGCCCCTGCGCTCTTCATCTGTGTACTCACATACGCACTTAACGCATTAACAAATTCAAAGCGAAACTCGATACCGTGCACTTTCTCCAGCGTGTTTAATTCAGTACAACGGATGTAGCACAAGCATTCAACCGAATAGTCCCGCACATCCATTTTTAGCGCCTGGAAATTTAGCAATCCGGTATTCGGCTCAGAGCGAAAGAGTTGTCTGAGGCGCTGAAGGTAATTGCAGTTTCGGACAACAAGCACCCCCATGACGACGATAGTCAGAGAGAAAACAAACAGCATCGTAGAGGAGATGACCAGGCTGTGTAAGTAATGGCTATCACTACCCGCTAAAATATAATCATTGATGAAGTAGGATAACAACATCAGCATAATTGCCCATAGCGGAGAAATAAGGGCATGACCTATACGTACAGTCCCCCACAGCATGACGGGAAGAAGCCACAGCAAGGAATAATCCGTAAAAATTAGCATATCTTCTCGGGCAAAAATCAGACAGAACATAATGCCCGTTAACAACAGAAACCATATAACCTGAAAGCGTATCGGGGTGCCTGAGGTGATTAGTCTCTTCAGGTGTCTGAGGTACACGCGGCACCATTGTGGTTTGTGTACACTTCTCAAGATGAGATAGCAAAGTGGAATCCCTGTCAGACACGAGTTCATCAACCACTGAAGGTTAATTAATGTCTGCAGCGTAAACAATGAATCCGCAGAGGCGGTATCAGGCGAAAACCAGCGGTCGAGGAGAATAAACAGCAACGTGTTAAAACAAATAAGCCAACCAATGCGATGCCCTGTCAGTTTGCTACGACCAAAGCTGACAACGCTACGTTTGCCTGTTGCAAGATAATAAAGCGTCTGACTAATGCATGCAGCGGATAGCTGAGCCGCTAATGTGAAGACGGTGGACAAAGGATGAAAATAAAGTGAAGACATAAAATAGACGAACAAAATCGGTAGCGCTTTGCGTCTGTATAACACCAATAAAGCAGAGATAAGCGGTAGCGTAATATCATAAAAATGTAATACCGTTCCAGAAACAACTTCCTGCTTACTAAAATGGTAAGCAAATATTTGAAGCAGGAAAAAAGTAACAGCGACGCTAAAATAGCCCCCAAAAACATTACGATAACTTATGTTTTCTACTTTTTTTAATATCGCCATTTTACGCATTCCACTTTTTATTCATGATTAGAACGATCTATCAATACGGCATTATCATGCGCCAAAAAATGTGTATTTTTGGATAATTAACAGTGAGTATAAATACACATAATCCGATAACGTTTAACCTTGAAGGATCAATTTTCGTTATTTTTCATTTTCTGCTAGAGAGAAAAAAAACAATTGCGCACCTCCCGCCATGAATAACTGCACAGCAAAAAGACGAATCATTTTGGATTAGCATAACCGATCGATAAAAACGATCAATAAAATTATTCTAATAGATTTAATCAATAGTTCTCACAGATCGAAAACACAGGGAAAGATCGATGAAAACTATTGATATGCAATTTGTAAACAATACTATTTGATGAATTGTTAACACAAAACTGAAGTAAAAACTAACCCCGGGCATCCTTATGGTGATGTACATCGCCCTCTATTCACATCGTTCCTTCCCACAACCACTGAGAGGCACAAGCAAGCGGGCTAATTTTGCCCATCACCCCGCTTTACGCTGCGCAGCAACCGACAAAATAGAGAGATAGAGACAGCGTAACCGGCACCATAGCGTTAAACGAGAGCTGCACAGCAACTGAACACGGTGTTAAGAGATAAGTGTCTGAAGGTTTCCCGCAGAGGAGACAAGAGAAAGCTGGAACAAAAATACGTGACTGAGGCAGTCATGGTACGCCCTGTAGGATTCGAACCTACGACCTACGGCTTAGAAGGCCGTTGCTCTATCCAACTGAGCTAAGGGCGCATGGTGAAGTGATGACTTCATGCAGATGAAACGCGTGAATTATACGGTCAGCGCATGCTGAGTCAATGCCTTTTGTTCTGGTTGCTGACGAAGTGTACGAATGTTGTTTTTTTCTCGCTGTAGACAGGTATCCAGGAAATCGCCTGGTAAGAACTCAGGCACCATAAACCCAGGTTTAAGGTTAAATGTATTTAGAAAATTAATGATTTTGCTTAACATTCTCCTATCACTTCTCCTGAGGATTAGGATCTCTTCAATGTTAAGCATCGCCATTAAGGAAGAAAATAGTCACTTCGAACATGGGTTGAAAATCATTATCTCCCGTCTGGCGAATCAGTGGCATCAGGACATTTGCTTCTTACCCGTTGAAGATATCGATCGTGCAGACATCGCCTTTGTATCCCTGGACGAAGATTGGTTCAGCGCGGGGTGTTATCAGGTCCCTGTCCACACCCGCCGCCAGCACCGGGTTATCATTTGTAATGGATGCGATAAAGATAAGCTAATGTTTCGCCCCTGCCTGTACATGCTACCGTTGATTTATCGTGAAGATGATATTGATGAAATCACCAAAAAAATGGTGCTTATTTTGCAAAAACGCGCGCTCCGCAGCAGCGTTCCCGCAACGGTTTGTCATTACTGTACCACGCGTAATTTCTCTATTAGTGAGCGTCAGTTTTTAATGTTTCTCGCCAGCGGGCATACGCTAGCCGAAACGACTCACCTTCTCTCGCTCAGTGATGTTCAGGCGAGAACAATGCGCCGGAGCATAATGAAAAAACTGCATGTCAAAAACGAGCAGCAATTTTTGCGATACATCAGAGCAAACCTGAGCTTTCTGCAAAACTAGACGTTTCTTACTTGCACGTTTTTTATTGAGAAATATCTCATCGTTAATTAAGCATCGGCGTCTACTGTACCTGTTTCCATGCTGCCACAATAATTTGTATATATTATTTCCGAGGAAACAAATGGACACACTCGGTAATATTTTCTCTGTACCAGGGGGATATCGTGACACCGAGCCTGTTATTACGGAATGATAAAATTGTAGGTCCAGATACCGCCCCAACAAACGGCGATGAAAATGCCCTGCCATTCCCGCTTAAATTTGAGCCCATTGTCGAGTTATCTACCGACTATAGATACGGTGTAGAGGTTTTGGCGCATCTCCCTGCACATCTCAACAGTGAAAAATATTTCCACCAACTCTCGATACAGCAGCGAAGGAATCTGTTTTACCGGCAACTGGCCACCCTCAGATGCTACCGGCTGGATCACTATTACTCCCTGAATTTACCGATGAGGGCCTTTCTGGATTGGCCATTATTTCATTTGACCATGGTCACTTATCCGCCGGGGCTGATCATTGAAATACAGGACCCGGAGACTTTTTTTTCTCTCAGTATCGACCAACGCGCGACGGTTTTTAAGGCAATGCGTTGGGTTGAAAGCAGGGGTATTCCAGTCTGGTTAGATGATGTCAATGAAGCGCTGCTCATTGCGTTTATCAAGGCTAAATGGCATCTGTCAGGCGTTAAGCTGGATAAAAACGCCTTTTGGATATTGAGCAAAACGCCCGGCAAGCTCCGCCGACTGATTCAGATGTCACAGGCAGTCGCGGATCTGATGATTATTGAGGGTATTGAAACCGAAAAACATAAAGAGATTGCCCTGTGTGCCGGTGCCAATCTGGGTCAAGGATATTTATGGCCTGCAACTTACCCAGATAAAACGTAATAAAAACGGAAAGGAATAAGGAAAGGATGCGCAGGGAACGACATCGCCGTTTACGAAATATCCACAGTACCCATCACTATCATCACTGCACACCACAGGTATTTGACAGGATTGAATATCTGGCGCAAAAACTCAATTATTCTCTACCGGGGGATACAATATCTCAGGCAATTATCACAACGGATTACTATCTCGCCTATACATTGAATCGCTATTTATTTTCGGGGACGCGTACTTCTGTCTTCCAGACCATCGAATCAGCTCAAAACTGCCTGCATGACACGGGTTTTAGTCAGTTAGTCGTTGATATGGAAGGTATCGAACGCTCTTATTTCGATACACTCGAATGTCTGCGTCACCTCGCCAGGCAACGCCATGATATTCAGATCTTTTTATTGCTTCCCGATAGTGATGAACACCTGAAGAATTTTATCACGATGGCGGGGCCATTTTATATCCTGTCTCGCCGCCAGCAGCTATCGGACATGCGTCTCGCGTTATTATCCCAGGTACATAATCCTATTCAGTCGGCGCGTATAAAGCAGGTTGACTGGGAGATGGTTTCATTCTTATTACAAGGCCACTCTTTAAAGAAGATTGCCCATTTACAGAATCAACCTTATCACCGCATCATCTATCGCCTTAATCAACTGATTACGCATCTGGGATTGCCACATCGCCAAGGCTTTTTGCACCTCATACATCGTCTTAATGTTACCTACCCCTCATTTAATTTAACACCATAACTCCCTGTGATATAAGATTTTTTAGGAAATTACTTATTTCACAGTGAGAAACCACATGTTATTTTTACATAAATTTAATATTTACAACTATTCCTGGTATTATACTTTCCCGCTATACCTGCCTTAACCTTACGAATTCTGTGCATAATGAGATGAAATGCCGCTATCGCCTACTTAACAAAACCTAAACAATTAGCGTGTTATGTCGTTTTTAGTATTTATAAAAATTTTTCAATCTGCCATAATTCAAACAACAGTAAAATAATACTAACGACCGTTAACATACCTGGATCTTTTAGACGATCCTAACTGACATTAAGAACTGACGTGCCGTAAGTCTTTTCCGAACGAAAACAGCAGGTATAATCCCTACTGTTTTCTGATTAATTGTTAGTTTTTACTGGTGTGAAATGGATATTCCACAAACTCATTGTTCTGACGAAGAACGGCCGAATAAACAAGGATGAGATAATATTTATTCGGTTCTTCTCCAGAACAACGCCTGGCTATTTGAAAATACTAATAACGCCTGATGTTTTATCAAAAGCGCGAGATCCGCACACAGTTTGAGGCTTACAACAATGAAACCAGCATCCGTTATCATTATGGACGAACACCCTATTGTCAGAATGTCGATAGAAGTCTTGCTCGAAAAAAATAGTAATATCGAAGTGGTGTTGAAAACTGATGACAGCCGCGCTGCAATTGACCATCTGCGCACGTACCCTGTTGACCTTGTCATTCTGGACATTGAACTGCCTGGCTCCGATGGTTTTACGCTGCTCAAGAGAATAAAATCACTGCAGGAAAACACGCGGGTCCTTTTTCTCTCTTCAAAATCTGAATCGTTTTATGCCGGACGAGCTATCCGGGCTGGAGCAAATGGTTTTGTCAGTAAAAGAAAGGATCTAAATGATATCTATAATGCGGTAAAAATGATTTTATCAGGATATTCTTTTTTCCCTTCGGACACACTTAACTTTATTAATAACATCAATATACATAAGGGAGCGCTGAATGATATGCCACTCTCCAATCGTGAGGTAACGGTTCTTCGTTACCTTGCAAATGGCTTATCCAATAAAGAAATTGCTGAGCAACTGTTACTCAGTAATAAAACGATTAGCGCCCACAAAGCCAATATCTACTCCAAACTGGGCTTGCATACCATTGTCGAGCTTATCGATTATGCGAAAATGCATGAGTTAATGTAATTCCCCTCCCGACGAGATGTCGTTCGGGAGGGCATTCTCAGTCTACGTGCGCAATAGGGCGGGAACGTCTAATTGTAGTTAATCATAAATGTGGCATCGGCTTTGGCGAGGCCAGGCTGCACGCCCTCTGCTAGCGCAATATAGTTAGCAAAGAAGGTCAGCGTGGCATTGCCATTTTCATCGACGCCGACAGTCTGGCTGGCTTGATCGAGCGGCAATCGCGTACGGTCGCTGTCGCGCAGTTCAATGGCCACCTTTTGCGCCATCGCCGCATTATCCAGCGCCAGCAGCGATGTGCCCGCTGCCGGGGTACCGGAAAACGTGATTGACGCAGACCCTGGTGGGCAACCTTCCAGTTTCAGGGTGAAAGAGACCGGTTGGGTAATGTCGCCGGCGCTCTTCAACTGCTTTGTCGGCCACGTACCCAATTCAACAGTTTTATTGCTGTCACCGGCGATGGCGACGCAGGTAAAATCCACCACGTTGCCGTGCAACTCAATGTTGATCTCACCCAGCGAAGTATCCGCGCGCCCTAACGAACTGAATGACAGCGCAGATACGCTCACCAAAAGCGCGCATACGGATAGTGTTCCCTTTTTAGTCATAATCAACTCGCAGATAGCCACGGGCAGTAAAAGGCCCTTCCGTCGGTTTATTCCCCGTCACGCTGACCGGCCATGCCCGAATACTGACATTCGCGGCGGCGTTATCATCCAGGCGAAACGGGATCGTGCTGGACAGGTTATTCGGGGTCAGCGGGACACCACTGCTGTCGGCGACGATAAAACCTAAATCCGGGTTATTGGATACCATCGTTTGCCCGGACGCTTTTTCCGCTTCAACCCTCATCGATAAGTAGGCTTGAGCGGCGACGTTCGTACATTTGATCGCGACCGTTTTGGTTTGCGGGCTGATGCCTTCCGGCCGGTTACCCGCCCCGGCTTTGCTGAACAGCGAGGCGCCAATATCGCCAAAATCAAATTCGACGATTTGCCCCGCATTGACTTCACAGCTTTGTGGAACCTCAACCTTGCCGCTGTAGCTGATGGTGTAAACCGTTGTACTCAAGGCATCTCCGGTGCTGGTCGTGACATAGACCCTGAACATCGTCTGTCGGGGGATAGGCACCATGTTGATAAATGAACGTATCACTTTTAATTTGAACACCAGGTTTGAATCCTGGACGCCAAAAGGTTTCTGCTTTGACACATTCGAGTCCGTCCCCATACGAATATAATTGCGCGGAGGATAAAATAACCCGGCGTAGCTGTCGGTGATGCTCATGGCCCCCAGTAAATAGTCATTGAGCTTCAGATACTGAAAGCCGCCCTCCGTACTCTGCACGGGAAGATCCGTCACATAGCTTCGATAGGTGTAATCCACATTTGTCCCTGCCGGGCAGGTTGCATTTACCCCAATCCAGCCCGACTTTTCCGGCAACGTCACCACCTGTCCGGGCTTGTTATTACTGCTATTGAAGACATTCGACAGATCGTAAAAAACATCCGTCGGCGTACCGTTCGAATTGTGGCAGACCGTCGCCCATGCGGAATTTGCCAGGAGCAGTAAAGTCGTCCCCAGTAACCAACCTGTTTGTCGTTTCATCGTGTTACTCCTTTCCTGCCGATGGGCGTTCGCATGTCACATTCGTGAGGGTGACCGCCTGTTTCAGGCTCTCTTCTGGCAAGGCATAACGCGCCGTGCAGCGTGCGTTTGCGCCCTCTCCCCATTGAATCAACAGATCGCCTTTGAGCGGCAGTCCACTCAGGTAGATTTGCCCGTCTTCGCCCACCATGCTGGTTACGCCGCTGTGGGTTTCACGAACAACCGAGCCGAAGGGCACGGGTTTTCCGTCACGTGTCACCGTGATAAGCGCTCGCACGCCGATACGAGTATCAAACGCCGCGCGGACCAGTGCCCCCTGCGTCGGCACCACGCTGCTGACGTTATTTTCCACATCGGTATTGTTGTTCATTGAGTTGGTATCCAGCGCGACACGGTTGTAGCGATACACAGTGGCATACGGCATGATGGCGTATCCGCGCCAGTCAGTCTGAACCCCCGTCTGGTTTTCGATGTGCACACCCTGAGCGCCTGGGGCTTTGATCAGTACGTTGGTATCCCCCAGAGGTTGGCTGAGCGTAATACCATCGGCATGTCCCACTACGCCGCCGGAAAGTTGCCAGTTATAGTCATGCTGATCGCGGTCGTAGTTATATCCCACGCCCAAAGTGCCGTAGGCCGCCTGCCAGTTAGCGCTGGCATTCCCGCTATAGCCATTGCTGCTACTGTGGCCCTGATTCACGCTGTAGCTCAGATTTCGCCCGTCCAGTAACGTACCGCCGATACCGCTCTGCCAGCTGTTTTGTCCATTGCTGTTGCGGTTGGCGTTAAAGGTGGCGTAGGTGCGGTCGAGTGCATTGTCGCGAGAGTAGCGTCGTCCGGTCAGCAAGCTGAACGGCACCGACATATTGAATGCAAGAATGCGATCGGTATCGGGGATGCCGACGGATTCGCTCCACGACCAGGAGAGCGAATAGCTAATCCCCTGCCAACCGCTGGCATAACCTAACTGGTACCAGGTGTTGGTGTCTGACGTATTCCAGTAGGTTTGCTGGCTACCAGAGATATACAGCGACCCGTAATCGCCCAGATTCTGCGAAATGTTAATCTGAAAACGACCCTTTTTGTTGTAGCTCAAATTGTGATAGCTCTTCACATCAGGGACGTCGTGGCGATTACCTTCGCTGTCGTATTCATACTCATAGCCTTCCATACTGCGATAAGCCACATCGTCGAGGGTATAAAACCCACGCGTCGAGTAGCGATACCCTAACAACTGGAAGTTGGTTCCCACATTATTCAGCGATTTGGCGTACAGAAAACGCAGTGATTGCCCCTGATGCGTACTGTCATCCGCGAGTTGACTGCGCGCATGGGTTAAATCAACGGACACCGCCCCCCAGTCCCCCAGGTTTCGACCGGTTCCCAAAACGACCGCCCGGTAGCGTGATGCCAGTTGTGTGCCGCCGTAGGCGGTGAAGCCTTCGGGTAAACCTGCGATTAACGTACTCTGGAAAAAGAACGGAGAATCCTGTTGGCTGTTGCCGCTGCGAAAATCCCCGGCCACCAGGTCATATTTAAGGCGCCCTTCACGTTGTAACAGTGGCACCGTGGAGTACGGCACCGTATATCGCTGCTGGCTGCCATCTTTTTCATCAACCGTCACTTCCAGGTCACCGCTTGAGGACGTTGGGTTGAGATCGGTAATGGCAAAGGCACCCGGCGAGACATAACTCTGGTAAATGACATAGCCGTTCTGGCGGATGGTCAGCTTCGCCGCGGTACGCGCAATCCCACGTACGGTTGGCGCATAGCCCTGTAAGCTATCTGGATACATGCTGTCTGACGAGTAGAGCCGTGCCCCACGAAACCCGACGCTGTCAAAAACATCGTTCCCCGTGTTGCTGTCGCCCATGACCAGCTCGCCCTTCAGCGGGATAATGGCCCGTTGCAGCCACGTGCCAATATTGTTCCAGCTTTGCGAGTGGTAACCGTCGCCTTTGGAATAGCTCCACGCGCCATTGTTTCGCAACCGCCAGGGACCATAATTCAGGCCGCTCAGCATGCTTAAGAAATAGCTGTCAGTGTCGCTCCCGCGGCTGCCGGTAAAGCTGTAGTTAACAAGAGCCGCGGGGATCCCTTCATCCCACTCGTCCGGCGGAATATATCCACGCGCACTGTTGAGCATGGAGGCCTGCGGCAAACTGATATTTAAGCGCAGGGTGGAAAAATCAAAGGTAATTTCGCTGCCTGGGATCGCCGCAGGTAAATTAATACAGGTGTTGTTAGGGTCCTGACTGAGCGCGGGAAAAGCCGCAACATTGACGCCAAGACGCTTAACCCAGTCGAGGCCAAAGCACGGCATCAAGCCGCCGGATTTCTCACCTGTTTTCTCTGCGCTCGTCGCAAAACGGACATCCTGGGTGGCAACAAACTCGTCATTGCGCCAGATATCAACACGATAAACGCCCTCCGGCTGATGATTCCCTTTTTCAAAACGTGACAAATCCGCCACAGACGCCGTATCTGCAGATAAAAATGCCGGGTTAAAGTAACTTTCCCCGTAGCTTGAGGTAGCAAATAACGCTGCCAGCGTGGACAACGCCACCCCCGCCAGCGGTGGCGTAAACCCCGGTAACAGGCCAGGTAAATACGTTGTCTTATTCATCGTTTTCTCAACGCAAGCTGACCGTTTTAGCCGGAGTCACTGCGCCATAATCATTGACCGTCTGGAACGTCACGTTTCCCTGAACGCCAGCCGGTAACAGGATTTGTGTATCGTTCTTCGGCGCCACCATAACGTTATCCACCTTTGTGTTTCCCACAGAGAGGTTGACCAGCGTGACGTAATACGCTGACGGATTTGTGATTTTCAGGTGGTTACCGGAACGGGAAAACTGCAGCATGCCTGGCGCATCTTCTGATACCTGCGGGAGGTTATTCGGCCTGACAAAGAGTTTGATACGCGACAGGATCGCCAGTTGCAGCACGTTTTTCCCCTCAAGGCTGCTTTTATTGACTGACGGAATGGCTTTCACGTTCATCCAGAACAACGATTCACGGTCTTTAGGTAGCGGCTGACCGGCATAGATGATACGCAGTGTATTTTCACTTTTAGGTTCGCTGACAAACAACGGCGGCGTGACGACGAATGATTTTTCTTTAACGCCTGCGCTGTTCTCGATCCATGAATTCACCAGGTAACGCTCTTTGGTATCGCTATTGCTAATGGCCAGAGAGGTTTGTTTGGCTTCGGCTGGATAAATAACGCGGGTCGCGCCTAATGCAATTCCCCCGGCGGCTTGTGCGCCAGCGGCAGAAAATAAGGCCAGTAAAATAATAACGCCTGATTTTAGATAATTAAACATAGCGACAAATACCTTTAGTGTGATTATCGTTGGGAAATAAATCAGGGATACACCAACGTAAACCACACATCTGAACGAAGCGTTCCCGGCATAATATTTTCCGAGACAGCCCGGTAGCGAGCGGTGAAATGAAATGTCATTTCTTGTGTTAATATCGGGGCATAATGGCGCGGCATCGCATTCGGGATTATTTGTTTTTGTCCCTCATCAAATAATGCCAGACCGATCCCCGTGGCTGCAGAAGCATCACCGCTGGCAAGAAAAACCTGCGGATCTTCCACCGGCGTAACGCCTGAAAACGCAATCCCAACATGGTCATAAACATCGGCACTGCATGCGGTTAATCGCAGCGAAAACGGCACGCTGGTAGAGGCAAAACTTCCCGTTCCAGAAAAGGCATTGGTGCGGTATTGCCCCATTTGTACCCGTAAATCCTGGCTGTCGGTCGCAACCGTACAGGCACCGTTGACGAGCTGCCCACGTAAGTGAAGGAGGCCGCTTTCCAGTATCACCGTGTGCGCAAACGCAGGCATCACGCCCAGCATTCCTGCCAGCGCTACGCCTTTTCCAATCATCTGCCCCATCCCTCATCATCCCCGGATATTGCCTCATCCAATGAGGCAAGCATCGTCCTTGCGCGAATCAGAACGGCTTATTCGTACTTCATGATGAAGGTCGCGTCTGCGTTTGCCTGGCCAGGTGTAGCACTGGCTGCAGTCGCTTTATAACGCGCGGAGAAACGCAGGGTGTTAGTCCCTTCTACCAGAGCCTGAGCGGCTGAGAACGTTGCACCATTTGGCTTCAGCGTGGCGGACGCGCTATCCAGGATTTCAATACCTACGCCCGTTGCCGTTGCACTGTTATTGGCAGAGGTCACGGCCAGCAGCGTTGTATCCGTGGCATCAGTCTGACCAGAGAACGCGACGGCTGCAGTAGCCGCAACTTTCGGATCGCAGTCGTTCAGCACAATGGTGAATGGAATTTGCGCCGTGGTATCGCCTACTGCGGCAAAACTGGCAGTACGATATTGGCCTAACGTAACAACCTGATCGGCTGACTGAGAGCTGACTGCACAGGCTGCGTTGACCAGTTCGCCTTCAAAGTGAACGGTACCACCGCTAACGCTTACCGGATCTGCCGCAACCGCTGAGCCCGCCACTAACATCAGGCCAGCAATAACAGAAGAGGTCATTAATTTACGTTTCATGGATTTCCCTTGAATTACACACATCCGGTTCCGGCGTCCTGCGGGTTCCGTTTGAATCATTATTGACATTAAATGTCAGGCAAATTATCTCTGCATCCTGTAAAGATATATATCGTAAGAGAATTAGCTAACCTTTTACCCAACTCTCCTGAGCAGCAGATTCACTAATAAACCTTCACGAATATGACAATTCGTCACAGGGATAAATTAAACATTTAAATTAATGAAAAATACCTGCAAATCCTTTTAATGACCCTGGCTAATTCTTAATGGTATCCAGGAAAATTCTGGTCAAAAATGACGCAAATATCACCATTTGATACGTAACAGTCTGGTTTATGACGCATTACCCATGAAAACATAAGGGTGATGAATTGTTTCACTGCCGTTAATTTTGATTAGCCTGCTTACTGCTCTTCCTGGGGAAGTCATGCCAGTCTCTCCTCCCCACTCAAAGGGCATCACATTCCTAATCGCATGTAAAAAAGCAAACGAAAACTGACATCACGCCCCGCTTCTGACAAAATAGTCGTATCCCCCTCGATTTAACGTAACAGACGGAATCCTCTCTCTGATGGCAGCAAAGATTATTGACGGTAAAACGATTGCGCAGCAGGTGCGCTCTGAGGTTGCTCAAAAAGTCCAGGCGCGTTTAGACGCTGGATTACGCGCCCCAGGACTGGCTGTTGTACTGGTTGGTAGCAACCCGGCTTCGCAAATTTACGTCGCAAGTAAACGTAAAGCCTGCGACGAAGTGGGATTTGTCTCCCGCTCCTATGACCTGCCTGAAACGACCAGCGAAGCGGAGCTTCTGGCGCTGATCGATACACTCAACGCAGACAACACCATCGACGGTATCCTGGTTCAACTGCCGTTACCGGCCGGTATTGATAACGTCAAAGTTCTGGAACGCATTGCGCCAGATAAAGACGTCGATGGTTTCCATCCGTATAACGTCGGTCGCCTGTGCCAGCGCGCGCCGCGCCTGCGTCCGTGCACACCACGCGGTATTGTCACCCTGCTTGAGCGTTACAATATCGACACCTACGGCCTGAATGCCGTGGTGATTGGTGCATCGAATATCGTGGGTCGCCCAATGAGCATGGAGCTGCTGCTGGCTGGCTGCACCACGACAGTAACCCATCGGTTCACCAAAGATCTGCGTCGCCATGTCGAGCATGCTGACCTGCTGATCGTTGCCGTCGGCAAACCTGGCTTTATTCCGGGTGAGTGGATCAAAGAAGGTGCGATTGTGATTGATGTTGGCATCAACCGTCTGGAGAATGGCAAGGTTGTTGGCGATGTGGTCTTTGAAGATGCTGCCGCACGTGCGTCGTATATCACACCTGTACCGGGTGGCGTGGGTCCAATGACTGTCGCAACACTTATCGAAAACACGCTGCAAGCGTGCGTTGAATATCATGATGTAAAGGACGTTTAAGATGGCCACATTTTCACTGGGTAAACACCCACACGTTGAACTCTGCGATTTGCTGAAGCTTGAAGGTTGGAGCGAAAGCGGCGCTCAGGCAAAAATTGCCATCAGCGAAGGGTTGGTGAAGGTTGATGGCGCGGTTGAAACGCGTAAACGCTGCAAAATCGTTGCCGGACAGACCGTCAGCTTTGAAGGCCACAGCGTTAACGTCGTCGCGTAATGCCAGGTGCCGGATGAGGTTATCCCCTGTCCGGCCACCTCCCCTCTCGTTTTCAGATAATGACTTCATCACCCCTTCACAGTGAACTGTTAGCATGTTGTTTTTCCACTCGAAGCGATCATCATGCCAACAATCGTCACCCATGCGGCCGTTCCACTCTGTTTAGGGTTAGGTTTCGGGCGTAAAGTCATCCCCCCGCGCTTACTGTTTATTGGTGTCATTCTGGCTATGTTGCCGGATGCCGACGTGCTGTCGTTTAAGCTTGGCGTAGCCTACGGCAATGTATTTGGCCACCGCGGTTTTACCCACTCGCTGCTGTTCGCCTTCGTGGTACCGTTGATCTGCGTATTGATTGGCCGACGAGGGTTTAAGGCGGGATTAACTCGCTGCTGGCTATTCCTGACGGTTTCACTGCTGTCGCACAGCCTGCTGGATTCGGTCACCACCGGCGGCAAAGGTGTTGGCTGGTTGTGGCCGTGGTCGGATGAACGCTTCTTCGCGCCGTGGCAGGTGATTAAAGTCGCCCCGTTTGCGCTATCACGCTACGCCACACCGTACGGGCATCAGGTGATAATTTCGGAGTTGATGTGGGTATGGCTGCCGGGAAGTATAATGATGGGCGTACTGTGGTGGTATCGGAAATATTAATTTGCCGGACAGGGCGTAAGCCGCCATCCGGCAATAAAATTACTTACGGCGCCAGGTGGTGCCCTGCGGACCATCTTCCAGCACGATGCCCATCTCGTTTAGACGGTCACGCGCGGCGTCGGCTGCCGCCCAGTCTTTGGCTTTACGCGCATCCAGACGCTGTTGAATCAACGCTTCAATTTCGGCAACCTCACCGTCATCCGCCTGCGCACCGCTTTGCAGGAACGCTTCCGGCTCCTGCTCCAGCAGACCCAATACACCAGACAGCTTACGCAGATGTGCAGCCATCGCGTTAGCCGCTGCCATATCTTCGCCTTTCAGACGGTTAACTTCACGCGCCATATCAAACAGCACAGAGTAGGCTTCCGGGGTATTGAAATCATCGTTCATGGCTTCAATGAAACGCGCTTCAAAAGCCTCACCACCCGCAGGTGCAACGGATTTGTCAGTACCACGCAGCGCGGTGTACAGACGCTCCAGCGCAGAGCGAGCCTGCTTCAGGTTCTCTTCGCTGTAGTTCAGCTGGCTACGGTAGTGACCCGACATCAGGAAGTAACGAATGGTTTCGGCATCGTAGTATTTCAGGACGTCACGCACGGTAAAGAAGTTGCCCAGCGATTTGGACATTTTCTCGCGATCCACCATCACCATACCGGAGTGCATCCAGTAGTTTACGTATTCGCCGTCATGCGCACAGGTGGACTGAGCGATTTCGTTTTCATGATGTGGGAACATCAGATCGGAACCACCGCCGTGAATATCGAAATGGTTGCCCAGCTGTTTGCAGTTCATTGCCGAACACTCGATGTGCCAGCCAGGACGTCCAGCGCCCCACGGCGACGGCCAGCTCGGCTCACCCTCTTTGGACATCTTCCACAGTACGAAGTCCATCGGGTTACGCTTCACTTCCACCACATCAACGCGAGCACCAGCCTGCAGTTGCTCCAGATCCTGACGCGACAACTGACCATAGTTCGGGTCGGTCGGGACGTCGAACATCACATCACCGTTATCGGCGACGTAGGCGTGGCCTTTGGCGATCAATTGCTCGGTAATTTCAATAATTTCCGCAATATGATGCGTAGCGCGCGGTTCAAGGTCAGGGCGCAGAATGTTCAACGCGTCGAAATCGTTATGCATTTCCGCAATCATTCTATCGACCAGCGCCACAAAGCTTTCGCCATTTTCATTGGCGCGCTTAATGATTTTATCGTCGATATCGGTAATGTTGCGCACATACTTCAGCTTATAGCCGAGGAAACGCAGATAACGCGCGACAACGTCGAATGAAACGAAGGTACGCCCGTGACCGATATGACAGAGATCGTAAACGGTAATACCACACACGTACATGCCGACTTCCCCGGCATGAATGGGTTTGAATTCCTCTTTTTGGCGCGTCAGTGTATTAAAGATTTTTAACATCGAAGATTCCGTGTAGACGTGTGTGGATAACAAAGCCCTATAATACCTATAAATCGGCCTCGAAGCAGCACACTTTGCAAGGTGATCGAACCTTGCGGTTATGCTATAACAAGCCCCTATATGTGACCCTGACCAGGGTCGAAGCACTACTCTAACGGAACAGGATGCAA
The DNA here is from genome assembly GCF_945906775.1 of Citrobacter sp. Marseille-Q6884. Taxonomy (NCBI): domain Bacteria; kingdom Pseudomonadati; phylum Pseudomonadota; class Gammaproteobacteria; order Enterobacterales; family Enterobacteriaceae; genus Citrobacter; species Citrobacter sp. Marseille-Q6884. The sequence continues at coordinate 2,424,326 of NZ_CAMDRE010000001.1, read as the reverse complement.
AAATGGTTACTTTCCACACTAATCACGGCGATATCGTAATCAAAACGTTTGATGATAAAGCGCCTGAAACAGTTAAAAACTTCCTGGACTACTGCCGCGAAGGTTTCTACAACAACACCATTTTCCACCGTGTGATTAACGGTTTCATGATCCAGGGCGGCGGTTTTGAGCCAGGCATGAAGCAAAAAGCCACCAAAGAAGCGATCAAAAACGAAGCCAACAACGGTCTGAAAAACACCCGTGGTACGCTGGCGATGGCCCGTACTCAGGCTCCGCACTCTGCAACCGCTCAGTTCTTCATCAACGTGGCAGACAACGACTTCCTGAACTTCTCCAGCGAAAGCATGCAGGGTTGGGGTTACTGTGTGTTCGCTGAAGTGGTTGAAGGCATGGACGTGGTTGATAAAATCAAAGGCGTATCCACTGGCCGCAGCGGCATGCACCAGGACGTACCGAAAGAAGACGTTATCATCGAAAACGTGACCGTCAGCGAGTAATCGTGGCGACACTGTTTATTGCAGATCTTCACCTCTGCACAGAAGAACCGGCGATCACCGCCGGTTTTCTGCGTTTTTTAGCCGGTGACGCGCGCCAGGCCGATGCGCTGTATATTCTCGGCGATCTCTTTGAAGCCTGGATAGGCGACGACGACCCCAATCCACTGCATCGTGAAATGGCTGCCGCCATCAAGGCGTTGGTTGATTCTGGTGTTCCCTGCTTTTTTATTCACGGCAACCGTGATTTTCTGCTCGGTAAACGTTTTGCCCGTGAGAGCGGCATGACCCTGTTACCGCAGGAAAAAGTGCTCGACCTCTATGGTCGTAACGTATTGATTATGCATGGCGATACGCTGTGTACCGACGATGCCGGTTATCAGGCGTTTCGCGCCAAAGTTCACCAACCCTGGTTACAGACACTGTTTCTTGCTCTACCGCTGTTTATTCGCCAGCGCATTGCAGCGAAGATGCGCGCCAATAGCAAAAACGCCAACAGCACGAAATCGCTGGAAATAATGGATGTTAACCCGCATGCGGTCGTCGCAGAGATGGAAAAACATCAGGTGCAGTGGCTGATTCACGGCCATACCCATCGCCCGGCAGTGCATGAACTGACCGCCAATGATGCTCCGGCTTTCCGCGTCGTTTTAGGCGCATGGCACACGGAAGGTTCAATGGTGAAAGTCACCCCGGACAATGTCGAACTGATCTCCTTCCCGTTTTAACGTTTCGTCACCCTACGCGTCGTGTTTAAACGAATACGTTTGGCCCACAGAAATGACAAGGTCAGCGAGCGTTACCCCTTATTCAGGGCCTAACAAAACAATAAACCTTTATATTCATACGTGTTTATTTTTACCGGCCAAACGGACAGCTTATTTTTTGTACAGGCACAATAAAATTGTGCGTGCAGCAAATAACAATACCGACTTTACTTAATTAATATTAAAAAACAGAGACAGAGTAACCTATTGATTTTAATCACTTAAAGCATGGGCAAACTGATTACATCAATAATAACTGAGCAGCATATACAAATAGCATAATAACTAAATTATAATTCTTTAACATCCGGCAACCCGATGAGGTTAGAATGCGCTTTATTGTCATGTTGTTAAGCTTTGTGGTCTCCACACAGGTCTGGGCCGGTGAACTGACCAAACCTGCCGGAAAAGTCCTTTTAACACTCTCTGGTAATATAGAAAATACAAATGAAGACGGGAAAGCCGTTTTCGATATCGCCAGCCTTGAGAAACTCGGCGCGGTAAGTTTCCAGACCACCTCTCCCTGGTACAATGGCCGCACGACTTTTACGGGTATTCCACTGCAAAAGTTGATGGATTATGTTGGGGCAAAGGGTTCTGTGGTTAAGGTCACTGCACTCAATGACTACACCACCGTTATCCCTATCAATGATTTCAGCAAATACAATGTTATTCTTGCTTATAAAGTCAACGGAGAATATATGCGCATCCGTGATAGAGGCCCATTATTCGTTGTGTATCCCTACGACAGCATGCCTGAACTGAATAATCAGATTTTCTATTCAAGGTCTGCATGGCAGGTCAGCAGAATGAATATTGAGTAGGAGTTCACAGAAGCATAATGAACAGAATACTGGCTGCCATCATCTTTTCCCTTTTTATCTCTACCGGGTACATTTCTTACCTTGTACATGAAAGGCAACAAGAGTTACAGAAACTGACTCACTACACCGATTCATGGTCTGCGGCGCAACTCGTCTCAGAATATTATCGATTCGAATCATGGCTGGGTCTTTACACTATCGATGATACGATGGAGATCGATGATGTGCGCCTACGTCTCGACATTATGCTCAGCCAGAGTGATTTACTGAAAGAAGGTGATTTAGGGCGTTTTATAGAAAGCAATAACACGCATCGTGAGCTGGCTATACAACTTGAAAACACACTTCAATATCTGGATGTTCATCTTGAGAAAATGAACCGTTCAGAACTCCAGACATACCTGAAAAAAATGCATTCGCTTGATTCGCCACTGGGTCGTCTTTCATCCGGTGCATTAAACAAAGATGTTAACTCAATCAACAACGCCAACACCAACATTCAAACGCTGTACTATATTTACTCAGCGACGTCTGTACTGCTGATAATATTGAGTGCGATACTGGGCGTAATGATATTCTATCAAAACAGAAACATTCTGAGAGCGCATTTGCAGGTTAAAAGCCTCGCCAAAGAGCTCCAGACATCTAAAGAAAAACTGCAAATCCAGAATGCAAAGCTGGAATATGACGTCTACCATGACTCTCTTACGGAGATGAATAACCGACAGCTTTTTTGGGGAGATTTAAATAAAACCATCGAGATTGCAGAAAGAAATAATCACTCTGTGGTTGTGATGCTGTTTGATTTAGATCGCTTCAAGGAGATAAATGATACATATGGTCATGACGCTGGTGATATGTTGTTACGCCAGATATCCCACCGTCTGATGTCAATGAGCCTTGCTTCAGATACGCTTTATCGCTTAGGCGGCGATGAGTTTGCGTATCTCTCGAGCGATCTGACAGAGAGCCGTGCTGTTTCGCGAGCGCAAAAAATATGTGATTTTATCAACCAGCCCTACACTATTTATAACACGATTATAAATATAACGGCCTGTGTGGGCATAGTTATCTCAGAAACTGAACGCCGCTCCGACTATCTTTATAAATTTGCCGATCTGGCCCTGTATGAAGCCAAAAATGAAGGCTCAGGTAAGATAAAAGTCTTCCGGCAACGCATGTTAGACAAGCTGCAAGAAAGCAGAACCCTTGAACATGATATGTCCATGGCATTAATAAATAAAGAATTCGTGGTTTATTATCAGCCTATTGTCGATTCTTTCAGCCAGGAAATTTACAGCTATGAAGCTCTTATTCGTTGGATACATCCACTGAAGGGACTCCTGTCGCCAGATAGCTTTATTCCGATCGCTGAAAAAACAGGAATGATTAACGAGATGGGGAAATCTGTGCTGGAGATTGCCTGCCGGGAAGCGGCTTCCTGGGCGGTTCCGGCTAAGATTTCAGTCAATGTTTCTCCTGTCCAGCTAAGCAGCAAAGCCTTTGCCGGAATCGTACTGTCCATTCTGAAAGAAACAGGACTTCCGGCTGACCGCCTTGAACTGGAAGTGACTGAGTCCTCTCTCTTTACTGAGAGCAATACACCGATGAATACACTTAACAAGCTCAGAGCACTGGGCGTGAAAATCTCCATCGATGATTTTGGTACGGGATACTCTTCTCTTTCGCGGCTGAGCAGACTTGCCTTCGATAAAATCAAAATAGACAAGTCGTTTGTGCATTCGATCTCTACCCAGGAAGACGCCCTTAATATCATCAAACTCATCACTGGTATGGCGAAATCACTCAATATGAAGGCTGTTGCAGAAGGTGTTGAAACGCAGGAACAGCTGGAACGCCTTCAGGCACTGGGCTGCGATTTCGCGCAAGGCTATCTGTTTGGGAAACCTCAGCCGTGTGTCGATGGGAAAATTCGAAACGGGTAAGTTAATCCATGGGAGTCGGGTCAAACCCCGCCGGTTTGTCATTCTTTTTGTTCGACTGTGCAAATACAGATTGCACACGATTTAATCGCACGAACAACCAGCAGAGGAGCGATGCTATGAGACCAGGCCCCCACCCTCTTCGGCATTGCCCTCATTGCAACGCTCGAGGTTATGATTCAGAACCTGCAACACACTCCGGTACTGTACCTACTCGCTTCGATCCACGCCGTCCCCCCTGTCAACGCCTGACAGGCTCTGCTCTGAGGATTTCACGATGACCACCTTTCATCAACTTCATGCCACCAGCCTCCGAGGCCAAATCATCTCTATGGCCGACTACGCAGGCAAGCTGGTTCTGGTGGTGAATACCGCCAGCCATTGTGGCTTCACACCGCAATACTCAGGCCTTGAAGCGCTCTACAAAAAGTACGCCGACCAGGGGCTGGTGGTGCTTGGTTTCCCCTGCAATCAGTTCGGCAATCAAGAACCTGGCAACGCCGACGAAATCTCGCAGACCTGTCACATCAACTACGGTGTGAGTTTCCCGATGTTCGAGAAAGTAGAGGTCAACGGTGTCGCTACGCACCCGGTGTTTCGTTATCTCAAAGACGAATTACCCGGCGTACTGGGTGGACGGATCAAGTGGAACTTCACGAAGTTCCTGATCGGGCGTGACGGTAAACCGCTTAAACGTTTTGCGCCATTCACCACCCCGGAAAAAATGGAAACGGCGATACTTACTGCACTTAAGCGCTAAGCGTGTCTTAATTCGAAGCATTCACTTTTGAGAGCTTCCGGCAAACTGTTTATACCCGTGGCGATTCCTCCTTTTCAGAGGAGTAATCCTTCAACACGCTGGCAATGCGTATTCTGTAGTATGAAAAAATCGACTGTTTACCTTCCTGTTGCGCAGCATGATGCATCGCGTTGTTTTTCCACCTGAGCACCGCGTCCTCATCTTCCCACCATGAGAGTGACAGTATTTTTCCCGGCGTAGTCATGCTCTGGAATCGTTCGATAGAAATAAACCCTGGGATCTCCGCCAGCAGTGGTTTCAGCTCTGAAGCGAGCTGTAGATATCGTTCCTGTGCCTGAAGATGTGTATCTGCTTCAAAAATAACTGCAATCATTCGGTATCTCCCCTGTTAATTTCAGCCACTCTATTACCAGAGTAAGTGAGATGCTTCGCTCAACAGCGAAATAAGGATTCTTTGCGCAGAGCCGGCATAACGATGAAACCCACTTTGCCTGTCTAATGGGCACACCCAACGTCTCAATAATCCAAAATCTGCCAGATTCCTTATACCTCAGCGTAACTGTCTCTTTGCTCAGGAAAAATCCCCGAAAAAACACGTCAGGATGTTATAGCCAGGTGTTAACATTTCGCCGCGCAACCGTTTTCCTTGGCTGTATAACATGCTATTCTCTCTCGCCTCGAAAGCAGTGTGTTCCGCACCACAGGAGTTTTAAGACGCATGTCTTCCCGCAATAATCCGGCGCGTGTCGCCATCGTGATGGGGTCCAAAAGCGACTGGGCTACCATGCAGTTTGCCGCCGAAATCTTCGAAATCCTGGATGTCCCGCACCACGTTGAAGTTGTCTCCGCTCACCGCACACCCGATAAACTGTTCAGCTTCGCCGAAAGCGCGGAAGAAAACGGTTATCAGGTGATCATTGCCGGTGCCGGCGGCGCAGCGCATCTGCCGGGTATGATTGCGGCGAAAACGCTGGTACCTGTTTTAGGCGTTCCGGTGCAAAGCGCAGCCCTGAGCGGTGTAGATAGTCTCTACTCCATCGTGCAGATGCCCCGCGGTATTCCGGTTGGCACGCTGGCGATTGGTAAAGCAGGTGCAGCAAATGCGGCTCTGCTGGCGGCACAAATTCTGGCAACACACGACAAAGCCTTACACCAGCGTCTGAATAACTGGCGCAAAGCGCAAACCGATGAGGTACTGGAGAACCCGGACCCGCGAGGTGCGGCATGAAGCAAGTCTGCGTACTCGGTAACGGTCAGTTAGGACGCATGCTACGTCAGGCCGGTGAGCCGTTGGGCATTGCGGTCTGGCCCGTCGGGCTGGATGCAGAACCCGCCGCCGTTCCTTTTCAGCAAAGCGTGATTACCGCCGAAATTGAGCGCTGGCCGGAAACTGCCCTCACCCGCGAACTGGCGCGCCATCCGGCATTTGTTAACCGTGATGTGTTCCCCATCATTGCTGACCGACTGACGCAAAAGCAGCTGTTTGATAAGCTCGGTCTGGCGACGGCCCCGTGGCAGTTGCTGGCAGACGCCAGTGAATGGTCCGCAATTTTCGACAAACTTGGCGAACTGGCGATTGTGAAACGCCGCGTCGGCGGCTACGACGGTCGTGGACAGTGGCGTTTACGCGCCCATGAAACCGCGCAGCTTCCTGACGACTGCTACGGCGAATGTATTGTTGAACAGGGCATCAATTTCTCGGGTGAAGTGTCACTCGTTGGTGCTCGCGCTCACGACGGCAGCACCGTCTTTTACCCGCTGACGCATAACCTGCATCAGGATGGCATCCTGCGCACCAGCGTGGCGTTTCCCCAGGCCAATGCCAAACAGCAGGAGCAGGCAGAGTCAATGCTCTCTGCCATCATGCAGGAGCTAGGTTATGTTGGCGTCATGGCGATGGAGTGTTTCATCACCCCGGAAGGACTGCTGATTAACGAACTGGCTCCACGCGTACACAACAGCGGACACTGGACGCTAAACGGCGCCAGCATCAGTCAGTTTGAGCTGCACCTGCGCGCCATTACCAACCTGCCTTTACCCGGGCCGGTGGTGAATTCACCTTCGGTCATGGTGAATCTGATCGGCAGTGACCTGAACTACGACTGGCTGAAGCTGCCGCTGGTGCATCTGCACTGGTACGGCAAAGAGGTAAGGGAAGGCCGGAAAGTCGGTCACCTTAATCTCACTGACAGCGATACCGCGCGCCTGAGCGCAACGCTGGAAGCATTGATCCCCTTACTGCCGCCTGAGTACGCCAGCGGTATTATCTGGGCACAAAGTAAGCTTAAATAACACATAAAATGTCGGGGAAGGGATCTTATCCTTCCCCACTCCTGCTCTCAGCGCGTAAAATCCCCGCCATTGCTGTTTTGTATTTTCAGGATCCAACATGAACGATGGAACGGACTATCGTGCGATTTTGCTCGCCGATACGCCTTTAATCGATGTACGCGCGCCCGTCGAATTTCAACAAGGCGCCATGCCTGGCGCAATTAACCTGCCTTTAATGAACGACGACGAACGTGCGGCCGTCGGCACCTGTTACAAACGTCAGGGACCAAAAGCGGCGCTCGCGCTCGGGCATCAGCTTGTCAGTGGCGACCTCCGTCAGCAACGGATGAATAGCTGGCAAGAGGCCTGTCGTCAGCACCCTGAAGGGTATTTATGCTGTGCGCGAGGCGGCCAACGCTCGCATATTGTGCAGCAGTGGCTGCATGAATCCGGTATTCACTACCCGCTGATAAAAGGTGGTTATAAAGCGCTGCGTCAGGCGGTGATACAACTCACCGAAGAGCTGGTGCAAAAACCTATCGTCTTAATTGGCGGCTGTACCGGCAGTGGCAAAACGCAGCTGGTACAACAACAACCGAACGGCGTAGATCTGGAAGGTCTGGCGCATCATCGCGGTTCCTCTTTTGGTCGTACTGTCGAACCACAACTCAGCCAGGCGAGTTTCGAAAACCTGCTGGCTGTCGCCATGCTCAAAACGGCGAGTCGTCAGGATCTGCGCCTGTGGGTTCTGGAAGATGAAGGCCGCATGATTGGCGCCAACCATCTCCCCGAATGCCTGCGTGAACAAATGACACTGGCGTCCATTGCCGTGGTGGAAGATCCGTTTGAACTGCGCCTGGAACGGCTACGCGAAGAATATTTCGTACGTATGCACCACGACTTTACGCAAGTTTATGGAGAAACCCAGGGCTGGCAAGAATACAGCGAATATTTGCACCATGGACTGTTCGCCATCCGTCGTCGTCTCGGTTTACAACGCTTTGCGGAGTTAACTGCCCTGCTCGACGTTGCGCTGGTCGAACAACAGCGCAGCGGCAGTACCGATGGTCACATGGGCTGGCTGGTGCCACTGCTTAACGAATACTACGATCCGATGTATCGCTATCAACTGGAAAAAAAAGCCGCGAAAATTGTTTTCCGCGGCTCCTGGCAGGAAGTGGCTGACTGGCTGCCGACGCAGTAATACGCTGCTCTTTTCCCGTTAATGCCGATCGCGCTTGTCAGCGCGTTTCGCCAGCCAGTCGCCCAGTACCTGAACGACCTGCACCAGGATAATCAGCGCGACCACAGTCACAATCATGACCTGGGTTTCGTAACGGTAATAGCCGAAGCGAATAGCCAGGTCACCGACCCCACCACCGCCCACAATCCCGGCCATGGCCGAATAACCGATCAGACTGACCAGCGTTATCGTTAGTCCACGCAGCAAGCCTGCGCTGGCTTCCGGTAACAGAACAGTGCAGATAATACGCAGTGGGCTGGCGCCAAAGGCTTCCGCAGCCTCAATAATTCCCTTATCGACCTCGCGCAACGCGCTGTCCACCAGTCGGGCATAGAACGCAATCGCCGCCACCGAAAGCGGGACCGACGCGGCAATAGGCCCGATAGTGTTACCGAGCAGAAACTGGGTTAATGGCAGCAGCAGCACCAGCAGGATCACAAAAGGCACCGAACGAATAATATTCACCAGCACGGAACTCAGCAGATAGACAAAACGGTTCTGCCAGAATAAATGTCTGTCGGTGACAAAAATCAGAAAACCCAGCGGCAAACCGCCAACAATCGCCAGCACCGTAGAGATACTCAGCATCTGGAAGGTTTCATTGAACGCCAGTGTCAAATCCGGCAATAAATCATCCACGAATCACCTCCACCTGTGCGGTACGTTGACGAATGTGTTCCACGGCCGCATCTACCGCCGCGGAATGATGCGGCGCAGTCAGCTGCACCACTAAGATCCCCAGCGCCCGCTCACCGATATATTCAATTTTTCCGTGCAGGATATTCACCGCGACACCAAATTTTACCGCCACTTCAGACAGCACCGGCTGCTCTGCCGAGTCACCAATAAACAGGATTTTCAGTAACTGACCGGGCAAATGTTCCCGCAGACGCTGCGGAAGTGTCAGATTGAGCGTATGCGAAACCAGTTGTTGGGTGAAACCATGCTGCGGATGGGCGAACACATCAAATACGTCGCCCGTTTCCACCACCTTTCCGCCCGACATCACGGCCACGCGATCGCAAATGGATTTGATCACGTTCATCTCATGGGTGATCAGCACGATCGTGATCCCCAACTGTTGGTTGATCTGTTTAAGCAACGCCAGAATGGTGGCAGAGGTTTCCAGATCCAACGCCGACGTCGGTTCGTCGCACAACAGCACATCCGGGTGGTTGGCGATGGCGCGGGCAATGCCAACACGCTGCTTTTGCCCACCGCTGAGCTGTACCGGAAAACGGTTCGCCTTATCAGATAACCCGACCAGCGAGAGAATTTCAGTGACTCGCGGGCCGATTTTGCTGCGCTCCCATCCGGCAGCCTTCAGGCTGAACGCAACGTTTTGCGCCACGGTGCGGGTATGCATCAGGTTAAAGTGCTGAAAAATCATCCCAATACGCTGGCGAGCTTTGCGTAAATGCGTGCCTTCGAGCGCTGAAATTTCAACGCCATTCACCTTTACGCTTCCCTGGCTCGGGCGCGTCAGCGCGTTCAGGGTACGCAGTAGCGTACTTTTTCCCGCGCCACTGGTGCCGACAATGCCAAATATCTCACCGGCTGAAATTCGCAGGCTGACGTCATCAACCGCCCGGGTTGATGGTCCACGGCCTGCGGTGAAATCCACGCAAACCTTCTCAATCTCAATCATAGCCACCTCAGAAATGCGAAAAGGGCAGTCGTCGCTGCCCTGTGAATCCTTATGTGCAGCGATCAGTTAGCTGCTGACATCCATTCCGGTTTCTGGAAGGCGCTGTAGATATTGTTGGGATCGTCAATGACGGCGCGATAGGCCGGCGATTTCACCGCCTCAACGATATCTTTGGCGAACGGTTTATCCGCATCTTCAGTGCGTACCGCGATGATATTTTTCAGGTTCTCATCCAGATGCTCTTGTTTAATCGCACTGGCGAGATCCAGTTTTGCCGCAACGGCGAAGTTGCCGTTAACCAGTGCGCCGGTTACGCCATCCAGCGTACGCGGTAACTGTGCGGCTTCCAGCGGCTTAAAGACCAGCCCTTTCGGGTTGCTGGCGATATCGCGCTCAGAGGCTTTGGTCGGATCGATGTTGGCTTTGATGGTGATAAGATCAATGGCTTGCAGGAATCGCAGACCACGCGCCAGGTTGGTTGGATCGTTTGACAGGGTAATGACATCCCCTTTTTTCAGTTCATCGAGGCTTTTGATTTTATGGGAGTAAAAGCCCATTCCCGCCGTCGGAACCACAATCAGTTTACTCAGCTTCAACCCTTTATCAGCTGTAAATTTGTCAAAATAGAGTGAGTGCTGGAACAGGTTCGCATCAATGCTGCCGTTGGAAAGCGCCATATTTGGCTGGACGTAGTCGCTGAATTCGCGCACCACAACCTTGTAGCCTTTCTCTTTCAGCGTCGGTGCAATAGCCTGTTTTACCATGTCGCCATACGGGCCTGGCGCCACGCCAAATACGATGGTGTGCGGATCGCTGTTTGCATGCGCAAACTGTAATCCGCAGGCTAACAACAGTGCCCCGCCCGCGATGCGTAAACTCTGACGCAGTCCCATAATCTCTCCATTTTAACGTTGTGATGTGTCTCTCACGCCGTTCATGCGGCGTTGTTCTTGTTGGCCCGCTTAACAGGCTGATTCTTAACATGACACAGATCACAGCCTGCTGTCCTTGAAATTATTTCATGATGTTGCGAGATATTTCGTTGAATGCGCGAGACAGGGGTTTATGCAGATTGCGGCAATAGATAGCAAAAAAATGAAAAAGCCGGACTGGTTGTCCGGCTCAGGAAGAGGATGACTGACTTAGAAGTCGTAACGCAGACGCACCAGGTTCATATCGCCCAGGTTGTCGGTGCTGGAGGTGAAGACGTGTTCGTAATCCACACGGAAACCGTAGTCCAGCTGGAAGCTGATACCCACACCGTTGTCGGTACGCAGATAGTTACGACCATTCACGTATTCAATACGATCGCCCATAAAGTAAGGCTGAACAGATTTCAGTGCATACTGACCGACCGGGAAGGTGTAACCAGCAAAGTATTCCAGACCCCAGGCATCACCGGCAAAGTAGTCGTTAACCGACACTTTTTTGGTGGTCATGAAGTTTTGATACCAGCCGCCGCCCAGCGCGAAAGTCCAGTTATCCGGTTTCCAGCTCAGCGCGGTACCCACAATGTTTTGATCGTAGGTTTTGCTACTGTTACCGCGCATTTCTGCACGGGTGTAGTTCCACGCCGTACCCCAGGTTAAGTCATCGGTAATGTGGTAATCCACACCCAGCGAGCCGCCGCCTTTACGCTTGTAGCGCAGACCGTTGTTCGGGTTGTAATCATCGCTGAACAGATAAGAGGCGTAGAGATCCACATCGCCAACCGCTTTCTTATATTTCAGTGATTTACGCGTACGGTATGAACCGTCATAGTCACCATTAATCCCGTTACCTGGCGCCTGACCGATCATGTCGTAGTCCCAGATATCCGTTTTCGCGCCAACCACATCATAGTAAATACTGTTCTGTTGACCGAAAGTCAGCGTACCCCAGGTCGCACTTTTCAGACCGGTGTACAGCATACGACGCGTCGTATCGTTGGCACCGTCCGCGTAGTGATTATCCCAGTTGAACATGGCCGGGAAGTTAACGCCCAGCTCGTAGTAGCTCACCCAACTGATGTCATCAAACAGGTAGTAGTCAGCGGCAAAGCGGAAACGGGTGCCGCCGTCAAACCCATTACGCTTGTAGCCATTCTTGCCATCGTCACCCGCCATATTCTGGAACTGTGGGCGGATACTCCCACCGACGGTGAAGTTCAGACGGCTGAGCGGATCACCCGCCTGCGGATCTTGTTTCAGGACCGTGATCTCCGCCTGGGAGGCGAACGTCGTTAATGCCACTGCTGCGCCGATCGATACCGCCAGCGCTGTTTTTTTTATAGTCATAGCCTTTCCTTGATAGATAGCATGCCAATTATTCAGCATGTAAATATTAACTTTTATTAACCCTTTTGTGTTGGCGGTTTTTTATTGATTTGTGCGGTTAACTCGTTGTCACTGCATTTTAATACCGCGCATCCTTACGGCACATGGATGCAGATACTCATAAAACGGGGCGCAGAAGAACAGGTTATGTATTTCATTGAAATACCCGCTCGAATATAAAAAACCATTTATTACGTTGCTAGCTGTTTTTTAATAAATTATATAGTTTTAGAAAAAGGAAAGATTAAAATGAAAATCACCGCAAGAAACAACGATTTTAATATACAACACGCAACGGCTCAGAACATTGCCAAAAAAGAAGAAAACCGGGTTCATCAGTCAGATATTAAAACACTGAAGTCAGAACTTTCAAACGTCATCAACAGTGCTAACGATAAAGTGTATTCTCACTTACATGGCAAAATAAAAACAATTATAACTAACACGAGTCAATTCACCAATCTCCTCAAAGATCTCAGCAGTGCTCGTGACAAAACACAGAAATTAAAAACGACAATTACTGAATCAAATTACAAGCACAACCCTAACAAATTAAAGCAATTAGATAAACTAGACCAAAGTCTATCCGTAGCAGAAAAAGATATCTTAAGAGTTTTAAATAAAAACGAATCAAATATCTATGATAGTAACAAGCTCCATGCACGCAACCAGCAAAATGAAATCAATTTTCTGAAAGGCATTCAGACAGACGATCCCGATCGTCGATTGCAGTAAGAACACCTTTAATTACGATGACCCAAAAGACTGATTTTCAGGCATGGCGTGTTAACACACCATGCCTGTCCCTTAACTTTCCTGAAAGCGCCGTAGGATGCTTTTTTTGAGTAGCGTCCCTATGGCGACATTTCCGCACAACACCAATAAGATCGCGCCACAAAACGGCAATACCACCCACAGCCGCCAGTCAGGCTCCCAGGGGAAGTCGAAGACGCGAGTTTGCAGAACGGCCAGTGCCGTTTCCGCGCCAATCGCCGCCACCAGCCCCGAGACCATACCCAGCATGGCAAACTCACACCACAGCGTGGTGCGCAATAATTTCTTACCGGCTCCGAGTGTACGCCAGACCACCAGTTCCTGGTGCCGCTGGCGCATCCCGACCTGAACCTGCGCCAGCAGCAGCAACATGCCGCAGGCGGTGACCAGCACGACCATCACCTCCAGCGCCCGACTGACCTGCTGCAGAACCTGGCCGACCTGCTTGAGGATCGCCCCGATATCCAGCAAGCTGATGGTCGGGAACTCACGATTAAGCTGCGTCAGCATGCCGTTACCCTTCTCCCAACGGAAGCTGGTCAGCCAGCTTTGCGGCTGACCGTCCAGCGCGCCTGAAGGGAAGATAAAGAAGAAATTAGGCCGCAGGCTTTCCCAGTCCACTTTGCGCAAACTGCTGACCGTGGCACTAAAATCCTGGGTGTCCCCCATAAACGTTACGCGATCGCCGAGCTTCACGTTGAGCCGTTTTGCCAGCCCTTCTTCCATCGACACTTCGCCCGCTTTTGGCGGCCAGCTTCCGGCCGTAATCAGGTTATGATCCGGTCGGGTATTCTGCCAGGTCAGGTTTAATTCCCGATTGAGCGCCTCATCCTGATTGCCTTCGGTCGCTTTATCATTGATGGCCGTCAGCCGCGCCCGCACAATGGGGTAGAACGACTCAGGGATCACCTGATGTTCAGACAGGAACGCCTTTAGCGGTACAACCTGCTCGGTGGCGATATTGATCAGAAAGTAGTTCGGGCTTTCCGGCGGCATTTGCTGTTGCCAGCGGTCGAGCAGGTCGCCGCGCAACACCAGCAACAACGCAAGCAGCATAAAGGAGAGCGAAAAGGCCGAGAGCTGGCTCAGCGTTGACCATGGCTGGCGTAACAGTCGGCTGACCGCTAAACGTAGCGGTAGCGAGGTTAACGTCATGCCGCGCAGCGCGTTCAGCAGCATCCAGCCCAGCACACCGCACAGCAGCGCCAGCACCACCGCACCGGCCAGGACCGCCCACAGCAGCATACTGCCGCCCATTAATCCTGCCAGAAGCGCAACGACGACAACAGAAACCAGCGGAAGATAGATTTTCAGCGGCCAGACGTTTGCCACCACGTCACGGCGCAGTACCCGCAGCGGCTGCGTGGCAAGGAGAAGACGATAAGGACGTAATCCCACCAGCAGGGAAATAACGGTCATGGTGCCTAACGCCCATATCCATGGCCATAGACTTGCCGGTGGCAATTCACCCGGTAAAACAGGTTTAAGCAACACCACCAGCGCACGTTCAAACAGCAGCCCGCATGCACCACCGGTTAAACCTGACAATACCAGCACCATCAACCACTGCCCAACAATCAGCTTGCGTAGCTGCGCCCTGCCCGCGCCGAGCGTTTTCAGAATCGCCACCAGATCGTAGCGACTGCGGCAATAATGGCTCATCGCCACGGCCACGGCGGCGACAGCCAGCAGCAGCGTTAACAGCGCCGACAGCAGGAGGAACTGTTGCGAACGTTCGAGCGATTTCCCCAGCGCGCCTTCATCCTGTTCCAGCCCATACCAGCGCTGCTCAGGTTTTAACTGTGGCAGAAGCCATCGCTCGTAACCGTCCAGTTGTTGCGGCGTTCCCCCAAATTTATAACGCCATGTCACGCGACTTCCTGGCTGAACCGCGCCCGTTTTTTCCACATCCGCCATGTTCATCATCAGACGCGGCGCTATCTGAAATGGGTTAAAGCCGGAATCCGGTTCCTGGATCACTTCTCCGACGATACGCAGCGTAGCGTCACCCACATCAATGGAATCACCGATTTTTAAATTCAGTAGCGCCATCAGGCGTGGAGCCAGCAGCACAGAGCCAGGCTGAGGTTTCAGTCCCGGAGGGGCGGTTTGCAGCGTCCCGTACATCGGGTACACGTTATCGACGGCTTTGACATTCGCCAGTTGCGGCGTATCAGCAGCAAAGGTCATGGTGGCGAACGTCAGCTGTTCGCCCACTTTCAGGCCACGCTGGCGCGCCTCATCAATCCACGCTTTTGGCACCACACGTGAACTTTGCAGCGCCCGATCCCCTGCCATAAACTCGCGGCTTTGCTGGCTCAGACCTTTTTCCATTCGGTCACTGATATTGCCCAGCGCCAGCACGCAGGCCACTGCCAGGCTCAGCGCCAGCCAGACAATCAGTAATGAAGGCGAGCGCCATTCGCGCCAGAACCAGCGTGCTATCATGCCTCCTCCTGCAACTGCCCGTTCACCAGACGTAAACGTCGGTCACAACGCGCCGCCAACTGTGGGTCGTGCGTCACCAGAATCAGGGTCGTGCCATGCTCACGGTTCAGAGAAAACAGCAGATCGGCAATTTTATCGCCGGTCTGCCGGTCAAGGTTGCCTGTCGGTTCATCGGCGAACAGCACATCAGGACGCCCGTTAAAAGCACGCGCCAGCGCCACCCGCTGTTGTTCTCCCCCCGAGAGCTGAGCCGGAAGATGGTCAAGGCGTTTGCCCAATCCTAGCTGTTCCAGTAAGGCTTTCGCACCCGCTTTGCTGGCTCCGCTGGTTTCACCCCGTAACAGCGCAGGCAGCTCGACGTTCTCCAGCGCGTTCAGGGTCGGAATTAACATAAACGACTGGAAGACAAAACCAACATGCTTCGCCCGCAGCTGCGCCCGGGCCTCTTCATCCATGGCGTGCAACGCCTGCCCCACCAGAGTGACCTCACCGCTGGAACCATCATCCAGCCCGGCGAGGATCGCCAGCAGTGTCGATTTTCCCGAGCCCGATTCACCAATCAGCGCAATGGTCTCAGCGCGTTTGACAACCAGTTCAACTCCGGTAAGGATGGATAGCTCGTGATCACCCTGACCGACGGATTTCTTAAGACGATGAACTTCAACAATGTTTTCCGCTGGCATTTGCCCTTCCTGTTCCTGGTCCTGTTAACGTTCCGCGCCGCCGCAGCGGACACGTTATTAATTCTGGGTGACAGCCTGAGTGCCGGATACCGTATGTCAGCCAGCGCAGCCTGGCCAGCACTGCTCCATGATAAATGGCAAACTAAAACATCCGTCGTGAACGCCAGCATTAGCGGCGACACCTCGCAGCAGGGTCTGGCCCGACTGCCTGCATTACTGAAACAGCACCAGCCTCGCTGGGTACTGGTCGAACTGGGCGGCAACGACGGCCTGCGTGGGTTTCAACCTCAGCAGACCGAGCAGACCCTGCGTAAAATTTTGCAGGATGTGAAGGCGGCGAACGCCGAGCCTTTGCTGATGCAAATTCGTCTGCCGGCAAACTACGGTCGTCGTTATAATGAAACCTTTAGCGCTATTTATCCAAAGCTCGCCAGCGAGTTTGATATTCCTCTGCTGCCCTTTTTTATGGAAGAGGTCTATCTGAAACCTCAGTGGATGCAGGATGATGGTATTCACCCTAACCGTGACGCCCAGCCGTTTATTGCCGACTGGATGGCGAAGCAATTGACCCCTTTAGTAAATCACGACTCGTAAATTAACGGAGATCCTGACAGGTAAAGTTATGCAAAAATCGGTCTTAATTACAGGATGTTCCAGCGGTATCGGTCTGGAAAGCGCGCTTGAGCTCAAGCGCCAGGGATTTCAGATTCTGGCAGGTTGCCGCAAACCCGACGATGTCGCACGTATGAATGGCATGGGATTCACCGGCGTGTTGCTGGATCTGGATTCACCAGAAAGTGTGGATCGTGCTGCCGATGCGGTGATCGCCCTGACCGATAATCGTTTGTATGGGATCTTTAATAACGCCGGATTCGGTGTGTATGGCCCGCTGACCACTATCAGCCGCGAACAAATGGAACAACAGTTTTCCGCCAACTTTTTTGGCGCACATCAGCTCACTATGCGCCTGCTACCCGCCATGTTACCCCACGGCGAAGGGCGCATTGTGATGACCTCTTCAGTGATGGGATTAATCTCCACGCCAGGACGCGGCGCATACGCCGCCAGCAAATATGCGCTGGAAGCGTGGTCCGATGCCCTGCGTATGGAATTGCGCCACAGTGGGATTAAAGTCAGCCTGATTGAACCCGGCCCCATCCGAACCCGTTTTACAGAAAACGTAAACCAGACGCAAAGTGACGCTCCCGTTGAAAATCCCGGTATTGCCGCACGTTTTACGTTGGACCCGGAGGCTGTCGTCGCCAAAGTGCGTCATGCTTTTGAGAGCGATAAACCGAAACTGCGCTACCCCGTCACCCTGGTGACCTGGGCGGTTATGCTGCTGAAACGCCTGTTGCCAGGTCGCGTAATGGACAAAATTTTACAGGGCTGAGTTGAAGCTCGCGCGTCAGCCCCCATGTAACAAGAAATCGACAAAAGAGAGTAACTCCATGTCCGCACAGAATATTATTAACATTAACGAATCGAACCTGCAGCAGACCCTTGAAATGTCCATGACCACACCGGTCCTGTTCTATTTCTGGTCTGAACGCAGCCAACATTGTCTGCAACTGACGCCAGTGCTGGAAAGCCTTGCCGCACAGTACAACGGTCAGTTTATCCTCGCCAAACTGGATTGCGACGCCGAGCAGATGATCGCCTCCCAGTTTGGTCTGCGCGCTATCCCAACAGTGTACCTGTTCCAGAACGGCCAGCCGGTTGATGGATTCCAGGGCCCGCAGCCGGAAGAGGTGATTCGCGCACTGCTTGAGAAAGTGCTACCGAGTGAAGAAGAGCTGAAAGCACGCCAGGCCATCGAGTTCATCGAAGCAGGTAATCATGCTGACGCGCTGCCGCTGCTGAAAGAAGCCTGGCAAATCTCCAACCAGAGCAGTGAAATTGGCCTGCTACTGGCAGAAACGCAAATCGCATTAAACCGTTCTGAAGATGCCGAAGCCGTGCTGAAAACCATTCCGCTGCAGGATCAGGACACCCGCTATCAGGGTCTGGTCGCGCAGATTGAATTGCTGAAGCAGGCTGCAGATACCCCAGAAATTCAGCTGTTACAACAACAGGTTGTGAGCAACCCGCAGGATGCGGCGCTGGCAACACAGTTGGCGCTGCAGTTGCACCAGGTAGGGCGTAACGAAGAAGCGCTGGAACTGCTGTTCAGTCACCTGAGAAAAGATCTCGCTGCCGCCGATGGTCAGGCGCGTAAAACCTTCCAGGAGATCCTCGCCGCCCTGGGAACTGGCGATGCGCTGGCGTCCAAATACCGCCGCCAGCTGTACGCGTTGTTGTACTAATCCCGTCACCCTGCCCGATGGCGATGACGCTTCCCGGGCATGAAACGATTACCGATCACGGTTTTTTCAATGGCGTCACCACCAGCTGGTGACGCGAATTGTAGAACTTCCGGTAAGTCAGATAGCAGGCGATGATCGTGGACAGGCTGGCAGTAGAAAGCAGCATAAACGTCACCATAATCTGATACTTAATCGCTTTGACCGGATCAATACCGGCAAAGATCAATCCGGACATCATCCCAGGCAAACTTACCAGTCCGACGGTTTTCGCTGAATCAATGGTCGGAATCAGCGACGCGCGAATACTGTCGCGAATCAGCGGCGCAGAGGCCATTTTCGGCGTAGCCCCCAGACTGAGCTTCTCCTGAATTTGCTGCTGCTCACTGTTAAATCGCTGCCCAAGGTTGTTGTAACACAGGCCAACCGCCACCATCGCATTCCCCGCAATCATACCGGAGATAGGGATCACCTGCATCGGCGTAAATTCAATGGAGCCGGACAGCACCAGAACAGCCAGCGTGACGCCCGCGCCAGACGTAATGGCAATAAACGACGAAATAAACGCTTTATCGATATATTTACTGCGTTTTTGGGCGTTATAGGCCGCGTTAACACAGATAAACAGCACCATTAATAAGGTCAGAATGCTATGATTCACCCCGAAAATATATTTCAGTACATAGCCGACGATAATAAGCTGGATCACCGCCCGGCAGATGCTCCAGATAATATCTTTTTCCAGCGCCAGTTTTTCTTTATGACTAATCAGAATAGCCACCACCACCAGCATCATCGCTAACGCCAGTGACTCATTGGTAATATTATGCTCGTTCATTGCTTGCTTCCTGCATTTCTCCGGCATGCGGTTGAAGGGTAATGATATTATCCGCATGATTAATTTCGTCTTTATCGTGCGTCACCCACAACACCGCAATATTTTTCTCGCGAACATAGTGGTGAATGAGCTCATTCACATTCCGCTTGTTGGCTTCATCCAGCGCGCTGGTTATTTCATCCAGCAACAGAATTTTGGGCAGAAACTGTAAATTGCGAATTAATGAGATACGCTGCTTTTCACCGCCAGACAGCTCATGAATGCTTTTTTTGAGGATAGACTCCGGCAGTTCAAAGCGGGCCAGATCCTCAAGAAACGCATCCGCCTGCGGACGTTTATCGCGGATTTGCCACGGGAAAATGAGGTTGTCGTAAACGGTATCACCAAACAAAACGGGGGTTTGCGCGCAATACGAGACCTGCTGGCGATACGCTTCAGGCTTGAGCGTCGCGACCTCCTTTCCCTCAAATAAAATCTCGCCAGTACTCGGACTGATTAGCGACGCCACAATCTTCAGCAACGTGCTTTTACCACAGCCGGACTGGCCCGTTATCAGCTTAAATTCCCCGGCGTTGAGATTAAAACAGATGTTATTGAGAATTTGGGTGCCACCCGTCTGCCAGCCAACCTTTTTTAACTGAAGCAGAATGCTGCTTTCTTCCATCACATATCCCTTTTCGGCTTCTTTCATACCGACAGTCTATGCCTGTAAATTATTATAGGGGAGCCCCTCCTGATTAATCGGGTATAATTTGATTAGTCAGACCGTCAAGGACAACGCAACAGGAGGTTTATCAATGCTCATATTTATCCCCATTCTCATTTTCGTCGCGCTGGTTATTGTCGGCGCAGGCGTCAAAATCGTCCCGCAGGGATATCAGTGGACGGTGGAACGCTTTGGTCGTTACACCAAAACCCTGCAGCCCGGATTAAGTCTGGTTGTGCCATTTATGGATCGAATTGGTCGCAAGATCAACATGATGGAACAGGTTCTCGATATCCCTTCGCAGGAAGTCATCTCCAAAGACAACGCTAACGTTGCCATCGATGCCGTCTGTTTTATTCAGGTTATCGACGCGCCAAAAGCGGCCTATGAAGTCAGTAATCTGGAGCTGGCAATCATCAACCTGACGATGACTAATATCCGTACGGTTTTGGGCTCAATGGAGCTGGATGAAATGCTCTCCCAGCGTGACAACATCAATACCCGTTTGCTGCATATCGTTGATGAAGCCACCAATCCCTGGGGGATCAAAATCACCCGTATTGAGATCCGCGACGTACGTCCTCCGGCAGAGCTTATCGAGGCCATGAACGCCCAGATGAAAGCGGAGCGTACCAAACGCGCCTATATTCTTGAGGCCGAAGGGATTCGCCAGGCGGAGATCGTCAAGGCTGAAGGCGAGAAACAGTCGAAAATCCTTAAAGCCGAAGGCGAACGTCAGTCCGCGTTCTTGCAGGCAGAAGCCCGTGAACGTTCCGCCGAAGCAGAAGCACGAGCCACCCAGATGGTTTCGGAGGCGATTGCCGCCGGGGATATTCAGGCCGTGAACTACTTCGTGGCACAGAAATATACCGAAGCGCTGCAACAAATCGGTTCGTCAAATAACAGCAAAGTGGTCATGATGCCACTGGATGCCAGCAGCCTGATGGGCTCGATTGCGGGTATCAGCGAATTGATTAAGGACAGCGCCAGCGAACGGAAAAGATCATGATTGCGATAATTCTGGTTCACCCGCATATCTTCTGGCTCAGCCTCGGCGGTCTGTTATTGGCCGCCGAAATGCTGGGCGGTAACGGCTATCTGCTGTGGAGCGGCGTAGCAGCGGTGATCACTGGACTGGTGGTCTGGCTTTTGCCGCTCGACTGGGCATGGCAGGGCGCGATGTTCGCCGCATTAACGCTACTGGCCGCCTGGCTATGGTGGAAGTGGCTGGCCCGACGCGTACAGGAGCAACAACCGGCCGACAGCCATCTCAATCAGCGTGGACAGCAGCTGATTGGCCGTCGGTTTGTGCTGGAAACGGCACTGGTAAATGGTCGCGGACACATGCGCGTCGGCGACAGTTCGTGGCCGGTCAGCGCAAACGAGGATTTAGCGGCCGGGACGCCTGTCGAAGTGGTTGCCGTTGAAGGGATCACCTTACACGTCAGGCCCTACACACCGTAAAGAATCGTTAACTGACGCTATGCTTGTGATGACAGCAGCCGGAGAGATTATCAATAATCGGACATTCGGCGCTGTCATCGCCAGGGCAACTGTCCGCCAGCGCCAGCAAATGCACCCGCATGGCCTGTAGTTCACTGATATGGCGCTCGATTTCAGCCACCTTTTCCAGCGTACGCTTTTTCACATCCGCGCTATGACGCGCCGGATCGTTGAACAGGTTTACCAGTTCGCCACACTCTTCGAGATTAAACCCAACCTGTCGCGCCTGTCGCAGCAACGTCAGTTCGTTCAGATGTTGCTGGGTATAGGTGCGGTATCCATTTTCACTACGCAGCGGCGGTGTCACCAGCCCTTTCTCTTCATAAAAGCGAATGGCTTTGCTGGTTAAACCGGTTTTTTTAGCAACATCGGATATATTCACATCTTCCCCCTTGACCTTCCCCTTGATGGAAGGTTTAACCTTTATAACAGTTAGACAAAGTAATTGCCAAGGTCAATGAATTACCGACCAATCATTAAGGAGTTTGTTATGTCTCAAACCATCGACCTGACCCTGGACGGCTTGTCCTGTGGTCATTGCGTCAAACGCGTTAAAGAGAGCCTGGAACAACGCCCGGACGTTGATCAAGCGGATGTCACCGTGACAGAAGCCCATGTCACCGGTAGCGCCAGCGCTGAAGCACTGATTGAAACCATCAAGCAAGCCGGTTATGGCGCAGAGTTAAGCCACCCAAAGGCTAAACCGCTGGCGGAGTCATCAATCCCGTCGGAAGCGCTGGCAGCGGTCCCTCCTGAGCTTCCGGCAGCTACGGCTGAAGATGACAGCCAACAGTTGCTATTAAGCGGCATGAGCTGCGCCAGCTGTGTCTCTCGTGTACAAAATGCGTTGCAAAACGTACCGGGCGTCACGCAGGCACGGGTAAACCTGGCGGAACGTACTGCGCTGGTGATGGGCAGTGCGTCCGCCGAACAGTTAGTTCAGGCCGTGGAAAAAGCGGGCTACGGTGCAGAAGCCATCGAAGATGATGTGAAGCGTCGTGAACGCCAGCAAGAAACGGCCATTGCCACCATGAAACGTTTTCGCTGGCAGGCGGCGGTTGCCTTGCTGCTGGGCGTACCGGTCATGGTCTGGGGCATGATTGGCGATAACATGATGGTTACCGCCGACAACCGCAGCCTGTGGCTGATGATTGGTCTCGCCACGCTCGCCGTGATGGTTTTTGCGGGCGGTCACTTTTATCGCAGCGCCTGGAAAAGCCTGATGAACGGCACCGCGACCATGGATACTCTGGTGGCGCTGGGTACAGGGGTCGCCTGGCTCTATTCCATGAGCGTTAACCTCTGGCCGCAATGGTTCCCGATGGAAGCGCGGCACCTCTATTATGAAGCCAGTGCGATGATTATCGGTCTGATTAACCTCGGACATATGCTGGAAGCGCGCGCCCGTCAGCGCTCCTCTAAAGCGCTGGAAAAACTGCTCGACCTGACACCGCCGACCGCACGCGTCGTCACCGAAGATGGCGAAAAAAACGTGCCGCTGGCTGACGTTCAGGCAGGAATGTTACTGCGTCTGACGACCGGTGACCGCGTGCCGGTGGATGGCGAAATCACCCAGGGCGAAGCCTGGCTGGATGAAGCTATGTTGACCGGCGAGCCCATCCCACAACAGAAAGGAGAAGGCGACAGCGTCCATGCTGGTACGGTCGTTCAGGACGGCAGCGTACTGTTTCGCGCAAGCGCCGTGGGCAGCCACACCACGCTTTCTCGTATTATTCGCATGGTTCGTCAGGCGCAAAGCAGTAAACCGGAAATTGGCAAACTGGCTGACCGAATCTCCTCCGTGTTTGTGCCGGTCGTGGTGGTCATTGCGCTGATCAGTGCTGCCATCTGGTATTTCTTCGGTCCGGCGCCACAAATTGTCTATACGCTGGTGATTGCGACCACGGTGCTGATTATTGCCTGTCCTTGTGCGCTGGGTCTGGCCACGCCGATGTCGATTATTTCAGGCGTTGGTCGCGCCGCAGAGTTTGGCGTACTGGTTCGCGATGCCGATGCGCTGCAACGCGCCAGCACGCTGGATACCGTGGTGTTTGATAAGACCGGGACGCTGACCGAAGGGAAACCACAGGTTGTCGCCATTAAAATCTTCGGAGAAATCGATGAAGCACAGGCGGTACGTCTGGCCGCTGCGCTAGAACAAGGCTCCAGCCACCCACTGGCGCGTGCGATTCTGGATAAGGCTGGCGATATCGCATTGCCGCAGGTGAATGGCTTCAGGACTCTGCGTGGTTTAGGTGTCAGCGGTGAAGCGGAAGGCCATACGCTGCTGCTGGGGAATCAGGCTCTGCTTAATGAACAGCAGGTCATCACCACGGAGATGGAAGCAGACATTAGCGCCCAGGCCTCTCAGGGTTCAACCCCGGTACTGCTGGCCATTGACGGGAAAGCGGCGGCGCTGTTAGCGGTACGTGACCCACTGCGTAGCGACAGCGTGGCAGCGCTCCAACGTCTGCACCGTGCTGGATACCGACTGGTGATGCTCACCGGAGATAACCCTACCACTGCCAACGCCATTGCCAAAGAGGCGGGGATTGACGAAGTCATTGCCGGTGTCCTGCCAGACGGCAAAGCGGATGCGATTAAACGGCTGCAAAGCCAGGGGCGTCAGGTTGCCATGGTAGGTGATGGGATAAACGATGCGCCGGCGCTGGCGCAAGCCGATGTGGGGATCGCGATGGGCGGCGGTAGCGATGTCGCGATTGAAACCGCGGCGATTACGCTGATGCGCCATAGCCTGATGGGTGTCGCGGATGCGTTGTCTATCTCACGGGCGACGTTGCGCAAC